>JAIFMH010000091.1 GCA_020048595.1 Bacteroidota bacterium
GACAACACCTGTCGGCAGGATATGCATCGGTGCCGCCTTTCACAGGCTTTATGGCCTGGCTGATGATTCAAATCTCGGGCTATTCGCTATTATCGGCCAGGATAATCCCGATGCTGCTAAGCGGAGTTCTTGTTTTCCTGGGAGCAGCAATAACTAAAGAACTCCAGGGCAAACACTACGCCCAGGTTTTAACGGCATTGGCGATTTGTGTTACCCCGTTTAATCTGCGTGGCTTTACTCTTTTTCAGCCCGTATGTTTTGATATTTTTTTCTGGAGCCTGATTTTCTGGCTAACACTGAAATGGATCAACACAAAGTCGGACAAATACCTGCTCCTCCTGGGGCTTGCAGCCGGACTGGGAATGCTTAACAAATACCTGGTGGCGCTCCAGATTTTCGGCCTCCTGGCAGCATTATTTTTTTCACCTTATCGGACTGTATTTGCACGGAAAGCATTTTACCTGGCAATGCTTATTGCATTTGTTGTCTTTCTTCCGAACCTGATCTGGCAAGTAAAAAACAATTTACCTGTACTGACACATATGGAGGCACTTAACGACAGCCAGCTGGTAAATGTAAACCGATTATCTTTTTTTACCGATCAGCTCTTTATGGGTTCGATGGCAATTCTCCTTTTTATACCCGGCATTTTTCTTATGAGTTTTGGCAAAAGCATGAAACCATTTCGCCCGGTGATAGTTGCAGGTTTTATTGTTTTATTTCTTCTGGCTATTCTCAGGGGAAAAAGCTACTATACTATAGGATTATTCCCGCTCTGGATTGCAGCCGGAGGTGTATTCTGGGAGCTCAGACTAAAAAGGAATGTAACAAAAATCCTGCTTCCGGCGCTGATACTATTGATGACCATACCCATGCTGCCAATGGGAATCCCGATATATAAAGCGGAGAAACTTGCAGAATATTTTGCCAGAGTTAAAGATAAATATGGTTTTGATATGGTCCTTCGCTGGGAAACAGGCAAAATTCACAGCCTGCCACAGGATTATGCCGATATGCTGGGTTGGGACGAACTGGCGGCTATTACAGCAAAAGCGTATCATCAGGTTCCGGATAAGAAAGCCACCATGATTTATGCTGAGAACTACGGGCAAGCCGGCGCCATCATGGTGATAGGAAAAAAATACAATCTGCCCGAGCCTGTATGTTTTTCGGAAAGCTTTTACTATTGGTTCCCCAGGAATCCTGAACATGAGATCACGAACCTGATTTATGTCAATGATGAACTTGGTGAAGATGTAAATGAGCTCTTTGCCAACTGCCGTTTGATCGGGAAAATAGAAAATCCGCTCGCCAGGGAATTTGGTACCGGGGTATGGCTTTGTACAAATCCACGTTCCAGTTTCAACGAATTGTGGAGGCAAAGGATTCCGCAGGTTACAAATCCGTTTCAATAACCGAAATCAATTTGAATATTCGTAACAAATCAGTTAAATTTAAGCATTGGCAAACAAATATATGCCACAGATCTCACAGATTATTTTGCAACATGCATATTCAAACTATATTTAATTAACTGCTGAAAGCAGTTTAAATCTGTGTAATCTGAGTAATCTGTGGCTAAATTACCATACATCAGGCTGATTATTTACGAATATTCAAACGCTGATCATTAAACACCAGCAAGTTCAATCCACTTTATACTAATTCAGATATCATGATAAAAATCGTAAAAATACTGGTCAGGATAGTACTTCTGCTGGTTATCCTTTTCCTGGTAACCCGCACATTTAAACGGGCTGACGAAAGAAAGTACGGAGCTACATCGGCAGCTGTTTTTTCAAAAGGGAACGCACCCGACAGTATCCGGAAGGAAGTGCTTACAACATTGCATAAATTCCAGGATGGGTATTCCAAACGGAATACCGGCCAGGTGGAACCGTTTATGAAATCCCTTTATTCAAAGGACAATATCCTGATTTTGGGAACCATGCCGGGGGAAATTTTCAGCGGGAACAAAAGGGCAACCCGGCTTGTAAAAAGCGACTGGGAATCGTGGGGCGATTGCCGGTTTGCCATGGACAGCGCCAATATTTCATCAAAGGATAATGTTGCATGGTTTTCAGCCAGGGGATATGTAAAATTTGATCTTTCAAGCCTGCTGGTTATTCCGTTGCGACTGACCGGCGTGATGGTAAAGGAAGATGGGATCTGGAAATTCCAACAGCAGCAGTTCCAGTTTGATGTGGATTTCAGCTTTTCAATGCTGGCAGCTGTTTTACTTTTTATATGGCTGGTTGTGAGTGTGATTACCCTGATTGTTGTGACTATTAAAAGCCTGAAAAAGCGTACTTCGGGTGCTTCCAGGAAGTATGTCAGGTAATTTAATCCGCAGATTCTACCTTGTTTCGGTTTATTATCTCTATCCGCAGCATAAGCAGTAACAAGGCGCCTGTGCAAAGAACCGCCCTGATGGCATATACCGATGCCAGCCAGCCTTTGCTTGCAAAAAGCGAAATTCCAGCGGCAACCAGCATCATGATCCACACCGAAAACGCTTCAGTGTTTTTCTTCTGATATGTCATACGTCCAAGCACAGGGAAATACGAAATCACCATGATGCTTTGAACAGAATAATTCGCAATAACATGGTTATTGGATATTCCCCAAAAGGCAATGATCCCGATTACTGCAGCCAGGCATCCGATGTCGAACCGGTTAAAGCGTGTTGAATGGTCACCCCATATCACTATTGCAATCGTAACACTTACAACCATTATCAGGTCAGTGAAATTCAACATATTATCGCTTATGCTGTGATCGCCTTCGGCAAAATACGTAAACAGGCTGATGCCAACCGCCAGCGAGAAAAAAGTCCACATAGCCAGCGACGGGCTGATTTTTTTATGATAAAGCAAATAGACATACCGGGATAAGATAAAAATGTTTATTCCGGAAACTATGATATTTATATACAGTTTATTGAAAAGCATGTGGTGTTTCCCGCTCTTTAAATGGCTCTGTAAAAGTATTGAAAATCCGGATGGAGGGGTCTACTACTTTTCTTCGGTATTCCGTACTTTTTTAAATCATAATCCAGGTTCCTCTGGCTATGATCTGTAAATGCAGGTATGCCCTCTGAAACACATCATAAACATGGTAATCAGCACATGCACATAAAAAAACGAAAGTTTAAATGCTATGAATCAACAATATAGCAACTCTTTTGTGGGATAGCAGAAAACAAGAAATTAATCTTTTTAAGCAACCAAAGCAAACAAACTTTTTAAATATCTTTGTTGTCAGTATTTAAAATTTCCAGTAACCGCTTTTGATATGAGCATAAGATACCCTGTATATATGCCTGAAATGCAAGGCAATGAAAAAAAATATGTGAACGAATGCCTCAATACTACCTGGATATCTTCCCGTGGCAAATATGTTTCGTCTTTTGAAGAACATTTTGCCAAATATCTTGAGATTGATCACGCAAGTGCTGTAAATAATGGAACGGTAGCCTTACATGTTGCATTGCTGGCTTTGGGAATTGGACCTGGCGACGAGGTAATTGTCCCTACACTTACCTATATTGCAACAGTAAATCCCGTTAAATATGTAGGCGCTACACCTGTTTTTGCCGATTGTGAAAATACATACTGGCAAATCGATCCTGAAGATGTTAAGCGCAAAATCACCTCAAAAACGAAAGCGGTTCTGGTAGTTCATTTGTTCGGGCATCCATGCCAGATGGACCAGCTTGTTGAAATCTGCACTCAAAACAACTTATTCCTTATTGAGGATTGCGCTGAATCAATTGGCAGTACGTATAAAGGCAAACATACGGGCACTTTCGGCGACATAGCTACTTTCAGCTTTTTCGGCAATAAAACTATCACCACCGGTGAGGGGGGTATGGTTGTATCAAAGAATAAATCAATTATCGAAAAAGTAGCTAATCTGAAGAATCAGGGTATTTCGGCCGAGATTCAATACTGGCACGATAGCATTGGCTACAATTACCGGATGACAAATATTTGCGCAGCCATTGGACTGGCACAACTCGAAAAAATTGATCCGATTATAAAACAAAAGAACAATGTTGCAAACACATACAAATCGTTGTTTGCATATACAGAAATTCATATGCAGCCACAGCATCCGGATGCTTTCCATTCGTACTGGATGTGCTCTTTTCTGTTACCACGAAATAATAACAGGGACAAGCTGCGTGCCTACCTGCAGACGTTCGGAATTGAATCACGGCCGGTTTTTTATCCGGTTCATTCCATGTCCATGTATGCTGAATTTGCTCAAGGTATAAGTTTTGTAAACTCTGATGAGATAAGCAGAAGAGGTATCACTTTGCCGAGTTACCCTTCACTTAATACTAACGACATTACATTTATCGCAAATAAGGTTCTGGATTTTATAGATCTGCATGAATAAGCTATCAGTCGTAATCATAACGTTTAACGAAGAAAAAAACATAGAGCGCTGCCTTTTATCAGTAAAAGACATTGCCGATGAAATTATTGTGGTTGACTCACTTTCAACTGATTTAACTAAAAGTATTTGTCAGAAATATGCTGTCCGTTTTATTGAACAGCCTTTTTTAGGATACATTGAACAGAAAAACTATGCAGCGTCAATGGCAAATTTCGACCTGGTGCTTTCGCTTGATGCCGATGAAGCTGTGGGTGAAACACTTGCCGGCTCAATAGCGGAAGTAAAAATAAATGGGGACAAAGATGGTTATTTTATGAACCGTGTTACCAATTATTGCGGAAAATGGATAAGACATGGAGCGTGGTATCCGGACAAAAAACTACGGCTTTGGAACAAAACTAAGGGAACCTGGGCCGGGACTAACATTCATGAATGGTACCAAATGAAACCAGGTTCAAAAACCGGATATCTGAAGGGTGACATTTTGCATTTTTCATATGATTCTGTTGAGGCACATGTGGCGCAATTCAATAAATTTACTTCGCTTTCGGCCACTGAAATGAACAAATCGGGAATGAGAGCAACTGTTTTTAAAATATACCTGAGTCCACTGGTGAACTTTTTCAAAGGATTTTTTCTTCGTCTTGGATTCCTTGATGGGTATTACGGCATCATGATCTGTTTTTTCAATGCGTTTGCAACGTATACCAAATACCTCAAACTCCGGCAACTGAACAAAGGATTAAGAATATAAATTTTCTTATGACAAAAAAACGTACTGTACTTATTGATCTCGACAGGCTGAAGGACTTGAATAACGGATTAGGACAGGTTGCCCTCAACTATGGTCACATATTGGGACAAACAGATGATCCTCAGCTCAGGTTTACATTATTGGTTCCTAAAAACTTTGTAGGGTATTTCGGCAACAGAGTTGAATATGAAGTGATTTCTTTTAAAAGACGATATCTTCCGTTTTTCTGCCCATCATACCACTTATGGCATTCCATCCATCAGGATTGTTCCTACTTTCCATGTGATAAACATACACCTATTCTGCTGACTATTAATGATTTGAATTTTTTAGGAGAGAAAAGCAAACTAAAAGCTTCACAACGGCTACGGCATTTACAAAAAATTGTAAGCCGGGCCCAACACATCACAACCATATCAGATTATACTTCTGATGTTGTAAAACAAAACCTGGATATTGGAAAAACTCCAATAAAAACGGTTTATCTGGGTGTAGAAGTTAAACATTTTGAAGATGCAAAACGCCCGGTTTTTGTTCCCCGTGGGAAAATCCTTTTATCTGTGGGTGTGGTACGCGAAAAAAAAAATTACATGTCGCTTATTCCTTTTATGAAGGAACTACCCGAGGAGTATTGCCTTGTAATAGCGGGTAATAAAAACTCATCCTATGCCGCCCTGATAGAATCAAAAATTAAAGAATCAGGCCTTGAAAAGCGGGTGATATTGCCCGGACTCATTTCGGATGAGGATAAATGCTGGTTATATGCAAATTGCGAAGCTGTTTTGTTTCCTTCAAAATTTGAAGGCATGGGCTTCCCACCTATTGAAGCCATGCGTTATGAAAAACCTGTTTTTGCCTCTACGTTTTCAAGCATTCCTGAGGTTAGCGGCGACAAAGCGTATTACTGGGAAAATTTTGAACCGGTAAAAATGGCGGAGTTTTTCATTACGAAAATGAGAGAATTTACTGAAGACCCGCGGCGTGGACTTTATATAAAGGAACACTCCATGAAATATACCTGGCAAAACTGTGCCCGGCAATATATAGCCATATATAAAGAAATGCTTGGCCTTAGTTGATTAAAAAGGCGCGAGGGTTCAGTAACTAAGATCTATACTCCAATTCCTCCTCAAATTTTGGGATTAGTCTGCCCAAAGCGGTTGGGACTTCAAAAAAAGCGTTAATTCAGCCCCTTTTCAGGATATATCGTGTTGTTACTATTTTGGTTCGGTCAGTATAAAAAGGTTGAAGTTTGTTTTATGACCGGTGTTTTCTATTGTTAATTTAATGTTTGCATTGACTGTTTTTCTACCCGGTAGAATCATCAGTATTTTCTTTCTCCATATTTGTATGAAATTCATCCACTATAGCTTTAGCCTGCTCAAAGTCTTTCAAAGCAACATACACTTTTATCGTGGCCGCTTCAGTAGGCCATATGCCTATAGGGAGAGAGGTAGCTTGCTGAATGATAGTTTCAATTTCGTTATCTTCGAGAATGCTCTTCAGCAGTCCGGCTTCCCAGGCTGACCCGGCGAAAACTTCGTAAGGAGTCAGGCTTTTATCTTCTTCTGTCATGGATGAAATATTAGATGATGTTAAAGGTACGAAAAATAAAGTACATTATCCCGGCTGTGATGGAGTAGTATTACAATCACAGAAAATTAATAACTGATTTGTAACCGAACTGGCACGAATTATTTGGGAAGCTTAACGGCTGCAAGTTGTTTTGCCGAATTATTCCATACCAGGAACCATATCAAAAGCACTCCTGCAATACACACACCTGCAATCTGTCCATAAAAAGTATTGATTCCGAATCCTTCAGGAGCCACAAGCAAATAAGCTGAAACAACGGCAGACATAAATACTGCCGGTACAAGTGTTATCCAATAAAATTTCAGTTCAGTGGCAAGGTAAATGGTAATTGCCCAAAGTACAATGGTTGCCAGCGTTTGGTTCGACCATGCCATATAGCGCCAGATGATTGAAAAGTCGATTTGCGTAAGCAGAAATCCTATGGTAAATAAAGGTGCAACCAAAATGAGCCTGTTCTTTATACTTTTCTGATCGAATTTTAAAAAGTCGGCTACAATTAGTCGGGCACTGCGGAAAGCCGTATCGCCCGAAGTAATTGGCGCTGCAACCACGCCAATTATCGCCAGCACGGCGCCAAATCGTCCCAGCAGCGAATTTGAAATTTCATTAACAATCCAGGCGGCATTTCCTTTCTGCGCAGCCATTACATCGTTCAGTTCTCTAACGCCACCGAAGAAACTCATGCCAACAGCAGCCCAAACCAAAGCTACCAGTCCTTCCGTGATCATGGCACCGTAAAACACCCGGCGGCCATATTTTTCATTGGTAATACATCGTGCCATCAGTGGTGATTGTGTGGAATGAAATCCTGAAATAGCTCCGCAGGCAATGGTTACGAACAACATCGGAAAAATAGGGAACTTACCAGGGTCCGCATTCATATTTGTGAAATTGGAGGGAATCAGTTCAGGAATCGGTAATCCATTTACAATCATGGCGCCACCAATTCCAACAGCCATAAATAGCATGGCAAAGCCGAAAAAAGGATAAATGCGGCCAATCAGTTTATCGATGGGTAACATAGTTGCCAGCACATAGTATACGAAAATCAATGTTGCCCAGGCTGTTACTCCCATAAAACCGGTTGTAAGACCTGAAAGAATAGTAGCCGGCCCCATTATAAAAACAGCCCCAACCAATATCATCATGGCAACAGTAAAAAAACTCATAAACTGTTTTACCCCATTCCCCATATATCTGCCTACAATAGCATGTATACTCAGCCCATTCATCCGCAACGACATCATACCCGACATAAAATCGTGAACCGCACCGGCAAAAATTGCCCCGAATACGATCCAAACAAATGCAACTGGTCCCCATACCGCACCGGCAATAGCCCCAAAAATAGGCCCCAATCCGGCTATGTTCAGGAACTGGATCAGAAATATCTTTCTCCATTTCATGGGAACATAATCAACTCCATCCGCCTGCGTAGTGGCAGGAGTAGGTCGTGTGGTGTCGATTGTAAAAACCTTTTCAACAAACCGGCCATAGATTAAATAGCCTAAAACGAGTGCGACGATGGATAAGAGAAATGTTATCATTGTAATGGTTTTTATGCAAAAATAATGGAAGATGAGAGAATGCGGGAATAATTCGCACTTAATTATATTAATTGGTAGTAATGAAGTTAGAAATGAGATTAAAAACCTACGTGATTCACTTAAAAATCGGCTAATAATGCGCTATGAGTTCGATAGGACAAGCCTTACCTAAAAAGAATAATTCCCTTTATCTGGTTTACACGAATCACAATAACATATTGATTTTTAAATGTTTCCTGCTCCTACAACAATGAGGGAGATATTGATAATGTTAAAAATTTTTCCTGTTCAAAACAGCCGCTATCCCAATGCACTAAAGCCTGGTTCCTGATTCCTTTTTGAATAAGCATTATCTTTGTAAAAATTTCTTAACATACAATCTTTATGCAAATTACAGGAATTCCCAAGATTAAACTTACTTCGGAAGCAAAAGGATTTATTTCTTTATATGCTGCCCTGGGCGAACGGTCGGAAAATTTTATACCGGATTGGGTATTTAAAAGCCTGAAAAATTTTGTTCATCTGTGTTACCAGGAACCTGTTGATCCTGCCCGCCAGGAACTGAACATAAATAAAGCAATGCTTGAACTGAAGGAAGCAATTCCAGGGTATGTGGATGTTGCTTTGATGATTTACCCCCACGAAAATTCAAAAGCTTTCGAATATAGCGCCCGCAATAAGGCTTTCAAGGAACGCCTCAATTTCCTGATGGATACCGAACTGGTTGATGATGAGCAGAAAAAACATTTTTCAAGTATCCTGAGAATGCAGGATTTCAGCATCGGAACTCCTCCTGCATCCCAGTATCTTATTACTTACCTGAACCAGATTTTATTAGGAGAGAGCGTAAATGAACTTCGCAAATTCCGCGATCTGATCGGTATTAACGGCTATATCGAAATTGCGCAATGGAACTATTTGCTCGATGTTCTCGATCAGATGGTTATTCAAAGTACGCATTACACCACAAAGGTTGAAATAGATAATTTCCTGAACCGATGCGAGTCCGGCGTCAATTTTAAAGGACTCAACGGCTTTATCCGTACCCTGGTTAGTGGCACAGCCGATACAGCCATTGAGTTGCTGGCTGGTCATGTTTTTAATCCGGAAGTAGTAAAAGTTATTGAATTCACCACTCCCGAAGAAGTATATGAGGCAATCAGCAGCGATGCCACCAGCATTTTTGCAGTGAAAATTAAAAATATGCGCCTCAATCCGTTTAACGAATACAAGTGGTTTCCACTCTTGTCGCGTATCGTTTTTATGGATGATTCGCCTGAGTCGAGGGCAACAAATACCTGCCTGGTGTTTGGTTTCCATATTGATATTATTTCAACACTCAACAAAGCACACACCAAGAAACTTGGAGCTCCTGCCAATACGCAAATGAATCTGCGCCTGGTTCTGGACAAAGTAAATCCTGCCAGCCTGGTTTCTTTCAGGCAGGCAGCCGAGAAAAAAATCCTGGATTATGAAGAAGAGCTCAGGCTGCTCAAAAGTGAACAGCTTGCTGATGCCAACAATCCCGATCAGGATGTGATTCTCTATAAATTTGACGAGTTTGCCCGCCAGATCATTAAAGACAAATATTCGCTGAGCAAGTTGGTTGGATATATTACTTTGATTGAATACATCCGTGATCCGCAGAAATTCGTAAAAATCAACGAACAACTGATCGGAGAGTTCGAAACAAGGATGAAGCAGTATTTCTACGGTGATAATCCGCAGTTGCATATCGCCACCATACTCGAAGGAGGCGGACGTGCCCAGATAAAACTTTACGGCGACTTTTTGCTTCAGCGTAAAATAAAATCAATAAAAAAAGAAACAGCTCAGAGATGTAAAGTTATCCTGGATATTCTTCCACATACCTATGAGCGGACACTTAACAACCACTTTCATAAAAACTTCGGAACAAATCTGTTCCTCGAAAAATACAAGGAATACCTTACCAAAGTTGAAAACGAAGCCAATAACCGCGGCCGTTTCCGCAACTTCCTTATTGACCTTGGCATAGTTGCGAAATATGATTTGCTGAACAACGAAGATCAGGAAATTGTACGCGAGTTTGTCGGTGCCCTTGGCAACCTGGACAGGACCTCTGTTTCCGACGATGTTCAGATGATCATCCGCGATCTTTTGTTTTCACATTATCCGCTCCGTCCGTTTGTTTTCCTTAACCGGACCGCTTCATGGGAATATAGTGATTTGCTTCCGGCCGACCGTTTTGATATCAACCCTTTCGATATCGAACTTGAACTGGACGAAGAAGGCCGTATGGATTATGAGCGTTTCCTCAACAAACTGCAACGGATCAAAAATTCATTCCAGCTGTTCGACGAAACCGGAAACCTCTGGGATCGTTTCTGTACAAATTCAACCATTATCATTAACGACCCTAGCAATCCAAGCGGATACAGCGATTTTAACGATGTGTCACTGCTCAAGTTGCTGAAGTTCCTCAGTCATAGCCAGATTACGCTTTTCCTCGACGAAGCCTATAACGATTCAGTAAAAGTTGATGATCCTGAGGAGCCCAAATGGTGTACCATAAGCCGTTATATTATGAATAACATTTCGGCAATGGGTAAAATCTCGATGGTTTCGAGTGTGAGCACTACCAAAAACCTGGGAGCTACCGGTAACCGTTTAGGATCACTGGTTTCGACACCTGGCCGCAAAGATGTTATTGAATTTGCTAAAAGCCTGAATACTCCGGTCAAAGGCAATACAAATTCACTGTTTATGCTTGTAAATGTGCTCGAAATAGCCCAAATGAGCAAAAAGGTGAAGGATCTGATGGAGAAAAATCTGGCCAAAGATGCCTCAAGAGCAAAAATCAAGGAACAGCTCCACACTTTCATTAGAGAAGAAACATCAAAAAATATTCATGTAACTCTTGCCAACACCGATGACGAAGTAAAACGCGCATCACTTTTCGAAGGCAGCCCGTTGCATATTTTCCTGCTCGACGAACTGGTGAGCCTCGACAAACTTGACGTGCTCGAACTTCCTGATGATTTCAAGTACAAAGGCGAAGCCTTTTTCAGCTATTACAAAAACCATATTGTGCGCGAACTTAACCGATTTCGGGTAAACCGGATCTTCCGCGCCGAATCGCTCAGTCGTCTCGAAATGGCTAAAAAAGTAGCCTACAAAGTTCTGGAAGAAGAAAAAGCTACCGATTGGTGCCAGGTTCTGGAAAGTGATGGCTCGTATCTTTTTAATCTCGTGTTGAACGATTTCTTCTCGCACCAGGATCTTGAGAAGTTTACCAAACGAATGGCCGAAGCACGCGGAATTGCATTGATACCATACCGCAGCGGTTTTATTCGTTTCTCTTTGGGCGATTATCTCGATGGAACCGCAGCCGGTTACCAGGCCCTGAATACGGAATTGGAATGCGCCATCAGGTTGTTCGTTAATTATTGGAAGAAATTCTATGCGCTAAAGAGCAATCCTGAAAACAAAAGCATACGCACGGATGATATTCTCGACTCTCTTTTTGCAGAGAAAACAGAGGAACTCTTTGTGAAGAAAATAGTGGAAGACTTTGCGCTGGTTAAAGGATTAGTGAAAAAACAGGCTGCAAATCTTAGAATAAGCGATATAAAGAATGTATACCTTTCATTTCCGAAGGTTTGTGGATTAAGCATCAGTTCAATTGGAAACAGTGAGAATGCTGTTTTCGAATTTTACGAAAATATTGGTCAGTGCCGCGACCTGCTTGAGTTTATAAACAGCAGGGCATTTTCAAAAGTATATGAAAACCTTTTGCCCCAGATATACAAGAAAATACCAGCCATCCGCAAATCCGATATCAACGAAGTAATTGCGCGATACGGGAAACCTACTCTTCTGAAATACATAAAAAGCAAGCTCGAATTCCAGCCCAATGCACATTTGCTTGATGATCCGGAAGAACTTCTTATTATGAAAGAGATTCTTCTGGAGCTGGAGAAAATTATGTTCAGCGATGCCAAGGTGAAACTTCTGGCTCTTGATGCCAGTCTTACCGATCCGCAAGGCGACCTTGCCAGGTTGGAAGGGTACAACCGGATCATGCGAAAATATGTTGAAGAGATCTTACTCCATTTTAACCTTCCTTTCGCACAGGAGCGCCAGGAACCTTCAGTTGAAGAAGTATTTGCTGCAGCAAGGATAAAATTCGAGGAAGTAACAGGAAAGTCATCAACGGAAATAGATCTTCGTGTCAGGATCAGTAACCTGGTATCAGCTACCAGCAATTCGGCCGACTTCCAGGGCCATCCTTACGCTAATATACTCACCGGGTTACTGGCTGAAGTGGCTTTTAAAGAAATACTTACCGAGGACACTGTAAACGAAAACCTGCTTCGCCTATGGTTAGTTTACCGCTTCCGGTTTTTCTCAAAACAGATAGTTGATAAGGTTCAAACCATTATCGCTAACCTTGAGGGACACAAAGAAGCTGATACAGAGTTATATGCAACTCAGCTTTTTAAATATGAGATAGAACAGTTATTTGCTGAAAAGTTCGCCCTTCGCAGTCAAAAAATAACCAAAGCCGAGCTTATCAGCCTGGTCCGCGACATTACGCTTTTCCTCACCGGAATGCTGAACCGTGCTAAAGGAACCGACTATTACAGCTACTACAACCATTATATTATCAAGTTTACACTCGCCGGGTTCATGCGTCAGAATTCAGCTATCAACGAAATGGTACAACACGGGTATACCTTGTACCATAATTTCGAAATGAAGAACAAAGCGTTGGAGAAATTCGAAGGCGGTAAACTGGCATGGATCAACCAGGTGATGAGCCGTTGCGGAGTAATTGCAGCCGAACAGCCCGTACAAACGCATACCCGAATGAATACGGATGCTAAAAAACGCGAATATCCATTTCATAAAATTGATCGTACCGAATCGGCCCAGGCATTAGAGTTGAATGGTGCCGAAGTCTCGCCAAGGGATTTTATAAAAAATATGGCCACAAGGCCTTCGAGTAATTTCTTTGCTCAACGACTTGCTAAGTTTGTTGAACACCTCGACGGGGACGAATACCGCTGCCGGATTATACAACGGGGACTTGTAAAAGAGCTCTGCATCTTCCAGAAATCATACTTGAAATACCTTGCCGACAATTACAGGCTTATTGCGCCTGAATCCCTTACATTAGAAGAAGTTCAGAACTTTGTTCCTGATATTATCCTGTTTTACGGAGCTCCTGAAAAGGTAATCTCGTATCCGCAGGTAGGGTATTTCGATATTCTGGGTCCGGAAGGCAATATCAAAACCATTGTAACCCCGCTTAAAAAGAAAGTGGATTATTTTGGCGACATAAAGAAACCACGGCTGACTATGCTTAATGAAAAAGTGAAAGAAATGGGCGGTGTGCCTGTTCACGGATCACTTTTCGCTGTGGAGGAAGATGATGGTACTATTTTCGTGGTACAGATCAGTGGTGATAGTGGCGTTGGAAAGTCGGAAATGCTTGCTGCCATGATGCTGAAATGGCTCAAGAAAGACCTGCCGGGAATCCGATCAATCAAACTGATTGCAGGTGATATGTTGCACCTCTTTCCCGACAAAGAAGGAAACCTTTATGGTATAGGAACCGAAGTAGGCGATTTTAGCCGTGTCACCGATTTTGATCCTGATTATATCCGTCAGTACCGCTCATTATTCGAAAGTAGTGCCGACAGCAATGTCGAAGACCTTAATTCCCGGTCAACCATAAGCGGATTCTGTGATATCAGCATGCCATTTAAAATTGACATCTGGCTAACAGCGTGGAATTACGCCAAAGAAGAAGCCGGTATTTCGCATTATTTCAACCACGAAAACTTCCTGCTGTATCGCGAATCGCACGGCGAACGTATGGAGAAAGCTACCAGCGGCGACCTGCCTAACTTCCAGCGCACCTTCCTGCGGTATACCGCCGACAAGAATATTGTTGAACTGCTTGACCGTCATGGCAATTACCTGGATACGGTTCTGGATTGGGAATATGAGGAGGATGCAAAGACATTCTACCTATGTTCGTCGTACAAACTGATGGATAAGATTGATGTTGAGGAAGTCGTGAATAAAGTATTTATTGGGAAGAAGGTTAAAGAAGGCGACAAAAAATACCGTATTGAACAGGTTAAATTCGATGTTATCAAAAACCGTTTCCGTTACGAAGCCGTTTCACTTGATTCAGAAGACGACAAAATTGAACGTTTGCTCGACCGCAAATTATTCCATTCCCTGTTCAACGCGCTGGCTTCAACCCCAGGTGGCAATCCTTTTATTGCCGAAGAAGGCCAGGAATTGAGCCGCAATTACCTTGTCGAATTGCTGAAAGGCGGTGCCGATGGCAAAGGAAAGGGACGTCATATTCAAACCGGTATACTGAGTACCGATCTTGGTAAAAAAGGCAAAGAAATTGCCGGCCCGCAGAAGGCAGCCGAAGATCTGAAACGCTTTATCCGTGAGGTCCGCATTCAGCGTCCGCAGATAAACCGCAACAAACAACTCGTAAAAGAATTGATCATCGATAAATACGGCCGTTTGTTCAAACACCACAAACACAGCCTCGAAGTGTGGAGGTACAACTACTACCTTTTCCAGCTTGAGCAGATGCGCAAAGCCCGTTTTGTACGTATCGATAACCCGAAATCGGAAGTAAAAGTTAATCTCAAAGGGTACGAGCCTTTGGCTGCTTCACACGACTTCAGCCCGCTGCTTGTAACTCCGAATATCAACGTTGAAATTAACGCTTACAGCGAAACCTACGAGCAGCTGATGCATATCCCGCATACGCTTGATTTTGCCGAAGAATTGTACCTGGCTTGCAACGATGTGTATGTAGCCTCGGGTTATAACGAGGATACCATCATCAATAATATCGTAGTACAGTTATTATTGGCATACGGTTACATCGATGTTGAAGACCTTTCCCGTGGCAAAATCACGGAGAAGGCAAACCGCGAAACCATTGCTTCCGCCCGTTATGCTGCCACCCGCAAATATCATGAAGTACTGAAAGCTGCCAAAGAAGCTGTCAAAGCTAAATCACAAAAAGAGAAGACGAAATAGTAACTTCTCATTTAGTAAGAAAACCTCCCTGAAATTAAATTTCGG
>JAIFMH010000296.1 GCA_020048595.1 Bacteroidota bacterium
AGTGACCATTTGGTAATTTTATTCAGACCTGGAGCCGGGCATCCCTGGAAAGAGACCACTTTTTCACAGAAAGGTTCATGGAATGATGGAACTATAACTGTTGATAACTTACAAAAGGGAGAATATGCTTTAGGTGTTCGGGATTCAGTATCTATTGACAAATCAAAACATGAATAGACAGTTTTACTTTGAAATATCGCCACACTGAATTTTAAAATAGTAGTACGCAATATTATGATAGAAAACTATTTCGCTGAACTGAAATACGCATTTGAAAAAAATGCTGATCCGGCTAATGCAGCCAGCGCTAAAGCCTATATGCGGAATAAGTCAGAATTTTATGGATTGCCTTCGCCTCTGCGCAGGCAACTGTTAAAAGATTTTATAGCCAAATCAGGATATCCACCTTATGAACAACTTGAAAAAATGATCCATTATGCGTGGGCTCAACCGCAGCGCGAATGGCAATATGCAGCAATGGAAATTGTTGAGAAATTCGCAAAAAAAGCAGATCCGGGTCTTCTTGATCTGTGTGAGTGGATGATAACAAATAAATCATGGTGGGATTCAGTGGACTTTTTGGCTCCGAATATTGCAGGTGTAATATTTAAAAAATACCCGGAAATCAAAATGCAGTATATTGAAAATTGGATGCAGTCGGGTAATCTTTGGTTGCAGCGGTCATGCCTTTTGCATCAGTTACGCGATAATAAAACCGCTGACAGAGCTTTGCTTTTCAACCTTTGCGAACGGCTCGCCAGTCATCCCGACTTCTTTATCCGAAAGGCAATTGGATGGTCGCTCAGGCAATATTCAAAAACGTTTCCCGAAGCCGTAATTGAATTTGTTAATTTACATGAACTCAGTAATCTCAGCCGCAAGGAAGCATTAAAAGTCATCAATAAGGGACAACGGGCATAGGTATTTCAGCAAAAAATTCTGTTCATGTCAGAACCTTAATGAAAGGCAACTTAATCCGCCATCCAGTTTCCGGAATTCGGAAACATCAATTTCAATAGTTTTATACCCGGCCTGTTCAATTTTATTTTTCGTTTCAGTAAATCCCTTTGGCACAAGTACATTGCCATTAATCCATAAAGAGTTAGCGGCGTATTGCTCATTTTTGTCAACTACAATTCTCCGGAATTTTTCGAATACAGTATTATTTACAAATTCTCCGCTGATGAGCAATGTGTTTTGCTCAAGGTAAGATAACCCTGTTTTCAGATGCAGCATTTCTTTCAGGGGTACTTTGGAACCGGTCAAATCATACTTCTGCAATATGTTTATCAGTTGCTCAGCTCCATCCTGATTTGTTCTGGCGGATATCCCGATATAAAAATGATTATCAACCAACATAACATCACCGGCATCAAGCGTACCGGGATGTACAATCTCTTCGATACTGGTATAAAATCCCTTAAGTACAGGTTTAATTCCTAGTTTTTCTCCATTCCTTGATGAAGCTCCAGGATTTGTTATTACAGCACATTTGGAAGTACAAAGGGCAACATCTTCAATAAAGGTTGAATCTGGAAATTCACTATCAGCTTCCAATACAGTTACCTCTAATCCACATTCCTGTAAAACTTCAATATACCTGTTGTGTTGCTCCAATGCCTTTTCATAATCAGGTTTACCCAATTCCGCAGTTGTAAGCCCATTCACCATTTCCCGGCAAGGCTTGCGAACAATAGCTTTTGAAAATATTCTGTTCATATTTTCTGTCTTTACAAATTCGTTTGAGCAAAATAGTACACTGAAAACAGCACGAGTACCAGGCCGAAAGTTAATAAGCCAGTTACATAACAACAGGCTTAAATTCTGAATTGACGTATTGATTCAACTTGCTAAGCAATAGCCTCTGTAACCAGTTTAAAACCAATGCCGTGAACATTAATCAGCTCAACCGAAGGATCTTCTTTCAGGTATTTGCGGATTTTGGCAATATAAACATCCATACTCCGTGCATTGAAATAGCTGTCGTTTTGCCATATCCTGTTCAGAGCAAAGCTACGATCAACAACCTGGTTCACATGCTCGCACAATATTTTCAATAACTCCGCCTCTTTGCTGGTCAGTTTCTGATCTTCGCCTTTTATATTAAGGTTCTGGTGGTTGTAGTCGAAAACGAAATTACCTATTGTAAAGGTTCCTTTATCTGTTTTTCCATCGGTTGCCTTAGCCGAACGCCTCAGAATGGCTTCGATACGGGCAAGCAATTCATCCATACTGAATGGCTTTGTAAGGTAATCGTCGCCACCAGCCTGAAATCCTTTCAACTTATCCTCTTCGAGTGATTTAGCTGTGAGAAACAAGATTGGTATCTGGGTATCAACTTTACGAATATCTTTTGCAAGCGTAAATCCGTCTTTCACAGGCATCATTACATCAACAACACAAAAATCAAAAGCTTCTTTGCTGAAAACCTCAAGAGCTTCGAGTCCGTTTATACAAAGCCGGGGAGCATATCCCTTTGCTTCGAGGTAGGTGCGCAGAATAGTGCCAAGATTGCGGTCGTCCTCGGCAAGCAGGATCTTTATTTTTTCATTTTCCATATTCGGGAGTATTAGCCTGTTATTACCTAAAATTATTGGTTTTAAAATTTAGAATAAACCTATTTTGATTTACCCGACTTGTTGTGTTCCGGAATCATAAAAGGAAGGAACATTGTAAAAGTACTACCTTTTCCGGGTTCACTCTCAACTGTTATTGT
This sequence comes from Bacteroidota bacterium, assembly GCA_020048595.1. Classification (GTDB taxonomy): domain Bacteria; phylum Bacteroidota; class Bacteroidia; order Bacteroidales; family UBA4417; genus UBA4417. The sequence goes on from JAIFMH010000296.1 coordinate 2,717, forward strand.
GCCTCCGTGTTTTTCTACAATAAATTTAACGTAGCTGAGACCAAGCCCGAATCCTTTTACATTATGCACATCACCGGTAGGAACACGGTAAAGCTTTTCAAAAATCCGTTTAAGATTAGCTTTGTTGATTCCCATTCCTTTGTCAGTAACCCTGATATAAATACCATTTTCGGCGTCAGCTGTCGAAACCATGATCTGTGGTTTTCGGGGCGAATACTTGTTGGCGTTATCAAGCAGGTTAAAAATAACATTCGATAAATGGACTTTATCAGCTTTAATCAAAGGATGTTGTGCTTTCAGGGATTGGGTAATAACGCCGTCGCGAATCTCAATCTGAATGGCTATTTTATGAATAGCATCTGCAATAAGCGAGTGCATGTCAATTGCTTCGGGCCTGAGGTGGAGGCTTCCCTTTTCGAGAATAGCGGTCTGAAGAATTTTTTCGGCCATCTCACCTAAACGGTGATTTTCGTCGCCGATAATATTAATATAGTCGGCATACATTTCGTTGCTACGCGGAATATCTTTATCTGAAAGCGCCTGGCAAGCCAGTGATATAGTTGATATGGGAGTCTTGAACTCGTGGGTCATATTATTGATAAAATCATTCTTAAGTTCCGAAAGTTTACGCTGCCTGATGATGGTAAAAACCGAGTAGCTGAAAGCTGCTATTATAACAAGCACCAGTAGCAATGACATCATCATCATCACCCATAAACTTTGCAGGTTATACCGCGATTGCTGTGGGAAATAGAGAAGCAGGAAGTCGCGCGTTGCTATTGCGCTTCCCGAAAACAATGGAAAAGGGAAGCCTTTGAAGAGCAATTCGTCATGATATTTTCCGGTTTTTTCGAGTACTATTTTATTCCGGTCGGGACTGAAAACACCGAATTCATAGTCGATTGCAATGCCTTTTGATAAAAATTGATATCGGAGCAGTGTGTCGATCAAACCAACCGTGATCTTTTTTTCAATGTCGATGTTCTCTTCTTCACCTAAAGCCTGGTTCATCAGATAATTCAGCATAAACTGCTTGCGTACGGATGCACCCTCTGAGTTGTTTTCAGTAATGTTTGACGGAAGTGCTACCGGCGAATTTTTATCCGAATCATTTGATTGTATCGGTTCTTTTGCCTGAGATGCGATTATTCTGCCTTCTACGCCTGTTTGCTTAGCCATTTCAATACCTTGAGTATCGGGATTCGGATCATTTTGAGGTCCGGGCAAATTTAGTTGCAGAAAGTTGGTATCACGTGCTAATAACTTTAATGAACTATTGGTTGTGCGGCGTGAAAATTCAATAGTTTCGAGGTTTATCAATGCTACGTTAACAGCTTCTTCAATACTACGCTTGAAATTGGCTTCTCTCAACTGCAATGAATTCCTGATCCAATAAACCTGAATGCCAATAAATACAGCCATTGCGACTGACATGATGACAATTAATAAAACCAGTAATTGCTTTTTCACTCTTTTAGTATAAGTTTCTTTATCCTGAATCCGCTTTTAACGGGAAAATAAGATTAAATATTTTATTGCTCCGGATAGTACCGGACATTGCTTTGCTTTTATAAATCAATGGCTAAAGTTGTGAATAAAAACTATAAACCAGTTATTTGATTTCCTGCAAATTTATATAGCCTTACAATCAGTTATATACCTGCTTAACATAATTTAACGTTCTTTTACTTTCGTTAACATACGGATGGAGTTTATGATAGTATTTTTGTATCGGTTAGTTGAACAAAAAGTTATTAGTACAAGTCTCTGCTGGTTACAGAGATACTTAGTTAACTGGTTTGTTGTTTGTTTGGGAAAATGCGGCTCATAGTATGGGCCGCATTTTTTATTTACTGATTTACTGGATAAGATTGTGTTTCATTTTTTAAAAACAACACTCCATGGCTAGTTCGGAAATAATCCTGAGACTTAACATATTTTAACTTTCTTTAAATTTCATTAACAATCATTAGCTAATTCTCATAGTATCTTTGTATCGGTTAGTTGAACAAAAAGTTATTATATTAAATCTCTATACGTTATAGAGCATTTCTCATAACAGGTTTTGTTGTTTGTTTGGAAAATGCGACTCTCATCTGGGTCGCATTTTTTATTTATCGCAATCAGTTCCGACAGAAATTAAAATGTCTTCATAATCTGATCCGGTTACCAAACTGTTAAATTATCAATAACGGTATAGCCTTCTGCGTTTTTTTTCGTAATTTTATAGTCTTAATATTTATTAACAGAATTCATATCACAGCTGTAAACAATGATCAATCTCCAATTCCTATATAAACATGTAACGCGTTTTCTTTCGGAAGAAGAGATTAATTTAATGCAGGACGAAGTTGACGTTAGTCACAGCCTGCTGATCGAAAAAGCCGGAAAAGGAAATCAATTCCTGGGATGGATTGATCTTCCTGTAAAAATGGATGATACCCTGATCAGCCGTATTGAATCAGATGCAAAATCCTTACGCGAAAAATCTGAAGTCGTTGTTGTTATTGGAATAGGAGGTTCCTACCTTGGAGCCCGCGCTATAATTGAGGCCCTGTCTTCTCCGTTTTTTGCATTTAACACCAGCAACAAAAATCCGGTTGTTGTTTATGCAGGTCAAAACATCAGCCAGGACTATCTGTCCGAATTGCTACATCTGCTCGATCAAAAGGCATATTCTATAGTTGTTATTTCTAAATCCGGAACAACAACCGAACCGGCAATCGCTTTCAGGCTTTTAAAAAATCACATCGAAAAAAAATATGGAACCGAGGAAGCTTCCGGTCGCATCATTGCAATAACAGATGGATCAAAAGGAGCTTTGAAAAGTATTTCGGAAAAGCACGGATATAAGACTTATGTGATTCCGGATGATGTTGGCGGGCGCTATTCAGTGCTTTCGCCGGTAGGTTTACTGCCTGTTGCAATTGCAGGCTACAACATACAGCAACTCATACAAGGTGCCGCCGAAATGAGGAAAGTTTGCATCGAAACCTCATCCATAACAGATAATCCGGCCGCTTGTTATGCTGCCATCCGGAATTCATTGTACAGGTTGGGAAGCCAGATAGAGATATTAGTTAACTACGAGCCTTCGATGCATTATTTTGCAGAGTGGTGGAAACAATTGTTTGGTGAAAGTGAAGGCAAGGAAAACGAAGGATTATTCCCTTCCGCTGTAAATTTTACTACTGATCTGCATTCGATGGGGCAATATATACAGGAAGGGCAACGCATGCTTTTCGAAACGGTAATTCGCATTCAGAAATCAAAACAATTACTATCGGTTCCTGCAGATGAAGCTGACCTGGATGGATTGAATTACCTGGCTGGGAAAACACTTCACGAAGTAAACGATATGGCTGCACTGGGAACAACACTTGCACATTGCGACGGCGAAGTTCCAAATCTAAATATATTGTTACCGGTAATTGATGAGCGTTCACTGGGCGAATTGATTTATTTCTTTGAGTTTGCCTGTGCGCTGAGTGGTTACCTGTTGGGAATAAATCCATTTAACCAGCCAGGTGTTGAAGCATATAAAAACAATATGTTTGCCCTGCTCGGAAAACCGGGATTTGAAAACGAAACAGAGGCTATCAGGGAACGGATTTATGAAGAATAAAAAAAGATCTGAGAGAATGGCAGACGCAGAGAATGGGCGAATAGCAAAATAAATCAAATGGTTTATAAATTGAAAAGATCTGAGAGTGCTTTTGTAATCTTAACTTGTGCCACTAAGCAAAACCGAAGTGCTGAAACTCTTTAAAAATGAAAGGAGATAATCATGGAAAACAGGCTATTCGAATACATGAATAAACGTTTTGGTGCCGATTTTATCCCTTCAGGCACTATAAAAGCTGCCGGTCCGGTGATAACTATTTCGCGGCAAACCGGATGTGGTGCAAGAGGAATCGCCTGGTCTATCTGCGAAGAGCTCAACAAAAGAAAACCTTCGGATAATGATGAAAGCAAATGGAAATTTATCAGCCGTGAAATTCTTCAGGAATCAGCCGGACAATTGAACCTTGATCCTTCTGCATTAAAACATGTAATCGATGATAAAGATCGCGGCATAATGGATCAGATCGTTGAGGCACTTTCAACTCATTCGCATAAGAGTGATCAGAAAATTCTGAAAACAGTACACGACGTTATCAGGCAATTCGGTAACAATGGAAAAGTAATTATAATCGGCAGGGGAGGAGCGAGCATTTGCCGTGATATCAAGCTTTCACTTCATGTAAAACTTGTTGCCCCCGAAGAATGGCGTATCGAAGAAATAGCCCGTCGGCTGGATTTCAGCAAATCTTATGCTACCGAATATGTAAAGAAGCGCGACGTGGAAAGGGAATTGCTGGTTACAAAACTGTTTGGGAAAAAACCCGACAGTTCATCGTACGATGTTGAAATGAACCGGAGCCGCTTCACCGAAAAAGATCTTGCTGAAGCAATTATACAACTTGCCAGAATCAAAGGCCTGATTTAAACTTACTAAAACTAAACATATCTTTTGAATACTGCCGGAAACCTTAAAAATCCCATCCTAACTCTCACCGACCTGTGTATCGCTTTCAGCCATGAAGGAGAAGAGCATGTTGCCGTTGATCACATTTCGTTTGATCTGGAACGTGGCAGCACATTAGGCATTGTAGGAGAATCAGGTTCCGGCAAATCAATTACTTCGCTTGCAATAATGGGATTGGTACCAAAACCTAATGGAAAAATCAATACCGGTTCCATCATTTTTCATACTCCAGAAGGTGAAAATATTGATTTAATAAAGCTTCCTGAAAAAGAGATCAGGCATTGGCGTGGTAAACGCATAGCAATGATCTTTCAGGAACCCATGACATCTCTTAACCCGGCTTATCGCTGTGGAAAGCAGGTGATGGAAAATATACTGGAGCACGAAAAAGTTACGCGTAATGAAGCACGTATCCGCACACTAAACCTGTTCCGTGAAGTTTTGCTTCCGGATCCGGAACTAGCTTTTAATTCCTATCCCCATCAGATCTCGGGCGGGCAGAAACAGCGGGTTATGATCGCTATGGCACTGGCTTGTAACCCTGAAATTCTTATCGCCGATGAGCCAACCACGGCATTGGATGTAACCGTTCAGAAATCCATTCTTGAATTGCTACGGACACTGCAGAAAAAACATACTATAAGCCTCATTTTTATATCGCATAACCTGGATGTTATAGCAGAAATTGCTGCCAATGTGCTTGTAATGTATAAAGGTCAGATTGTAGAAAAAGGACCGATAGAACAGATATTTAATAATCCTAAACATCCATATACCAAGGGTTTGCTGGCATGCAGACCGCCGCATGGAAAACGACCACAACGATTAAAAGTAATAGCAGACTTTTTAGATGGCGCAAAAAACAGTAACGATACTTTTTTAACTCAAAATGAACGAATACAGATACACAGAAAACTTTATTCCTCAGATCCCATTTTAAAAACTGAAGGAATCAACACGGTTTTCATCACAAAACGCAATCTTGCCGGCAAACCAATAAAGCAATATAAGGCTGTAACCAATGTTTCATTCGAAGTGTATCCCGGTGAAACCCTGGGACTGGTAGGTGAATCAGGTTGCGGAAAAACCACCCTGGGTCGTACAATCCTGAGGCTTATTGAACCAACTTCCGGAAATACAATTTATAATAACATACAGGTTAATAACCTGAAGGCAGATGATTTGCGAAATCTTCGAAAGAAATTGCAGATTATTTTCCAGGACCCTTACTCGTCGCTTAATCCACGAATTACTGTTGGGGAAGCCATTATTGAACCGATGCGGATTTACAACCTGCATGTAAATGATAGAATCCGTAAATCGAAAGTTGAAGAGCTACTGAATAAAGTAGGGTTGGAGGCTTCGCATTACGGCAGGTATCCACATGAATTTTCAGGCGGCCAGCGACAGCGGATTTGTATTGCACGCGCACTTGCTGTAGAACCGGAGTTTATTATCTGCGACGAATCGGTTTCAGCGTTGGACGTTTCGGTACAAGCCCAGGTGCTAAATTTACTTAATGATTTGAAAAAGGAATTCGGATTAACCTATTTGTTTATCAGTCACGATTTGTCGGTAGTCCGTTATATGAGCGATCGTTTGATGGTAATGAAAAATGGTGAAATTCAGGAATTGGGCGATGCTGACGAGGTATACACAAATCCACAGTCGGAGTACACGAAGTTGCTGCTGGAGGCGATCCCAAAGGGAGTTATCCTGGAAAAGTGAAAGGTGATAGGACAAAGAGCGATTGGGCAATATGGCGCGAAAATGGAGATTGAGAAAATGGGAAGTTGGAATGGAGCAATAAAATTAACAAAAGGGTAATACGACTTAAGTTTATAAAAACTGTTGTATTATTATACGCAAAAATTATTCCGGGTAAAACGGCCCGGAAAACGAATTAAATAGAAATAAAATGTCAAAAAAGAAACAAAATCCGCAGGCTAACGTAGCCCGCAACGAATTTACAAATAAGGTATTTAACCTGTTTGCCGATAATTCAGAACATGCATATAACTTCCGTCAAACAGCTTCGCAGCTCGGAATTACTGATAAACGCGAAAAAGACCAGGTACGGTCCATCCTTGAGCAACTCTGCATACAAGGTTCGCTGATTGAAATGAACCGTGGAAAATACAAACTTAACCCAAAGCTTAAAACTGCAATTGCAAAAGCAAATACAGTTACCGGAATCGTTGATATGAAAGCCACAGGTAAGGCATATATCATAAGTCCTGACCTGCCTGAAGATGTATTTATCGAATCCAATAATACCAATCATGCCCTGAACGGAGATAAGGTAAAAGTTCATCTTTTCCCGAAACGTAAGGACCGGAGGCCGGAAGGTGTGATTGTTGAAATAGTTGAACGTGCCAAAAAGCAATTTGTAGGCATAATTCATGTATCCAAACGGTTCGCATTCCTGGTACCCGACAGCCAGCTTATAAATGTTGATATCTATATTCCGCTTACAGCTCTGAAAGGGGCAAAACACGGACAGAAAGCTGTTGCGCTTATCACCGAATGGCCTGAAAAAGCAACAAATCCTATTGGTGAAATTATTCATGTTCTGGGACAGCCAGGTGACAACAATGTGGAAATGAACGCCATACTGGCTGAATTTGATTTCCCTCTCGAATTTCCAAAAGCTGCCGAAGCAGAAGCAAAACGCATACAGAATGTAGTTTCACCCGAAGAGCTAGCCAAACGCCGCGACTTCCGGGATATCTGGACCTGTACCATTGATCCTGTGGATGCGAAGGATTTCGATGATGCTCTTTCGCTGCAAAAGTTACCTGACGGAAATTGGGAAGTGGGTGTTCACATTGCCGATGTTTCGCATTATGTAACTCCGGGAACAGCTATTGATACTGAAGCGTATGAACGTGGTACATCAATCTACCTGGTCGACCGCACCATCCCGATGCTTCCTGAGCAGCTTTCAAACCTTGTTTGTTCGCTCAGACCTGATGAGGAAAAACTTTGCTTTTCAGCTGTTTTTAAATTGAATGATAAAGCTGAAATTCTGAACGAATGGTTTGGCCGTACAGTTATTAAATCGAACAGACGATATGCCTATGAAGAAGTGCAGGTAATGATTGAAGGTGCTGAGGGTGATTTTAAAGATGAACTGATGACTTTACATAATTTGTCGTCGAAATTGCGTGAAGAAAGATTTAAGAAAGGTTCCATTGCCTTTAAATCACAGGAAGTTAAGTTTAAACTTGACGAAAAAGGCAAACCAATTGGTGTAATGATTAAGGAACAAAAAGAAGCCAATTACCTGATCGAGGATTTTATGCTATTGGCCAACCGCCGGGTGGCTGAAAAAATTGCAACAAAAAAGAATAAGGAAGGCGAAGCTAAAACCTTTGTTTACCGCATACACGACGAACCCAATCCTGAAAAGCTGATCCGTTTCTCCGAATTTCTGAAAAAGCTGGGATATGGTTTTCAAACCAACAGCCGCAAAAGCATTACAACGTCCTTTAATTCGCTGTTTGATCAAATCCTTGGAAAAGGAGAGGAAAATATGATAGAAACTATCGCAATCCGTACAATGGCGAGAGCTGAGTATTCAACAGGAAACATTGGTCATTACGGACTTTCGTTCAAATATTACACACATTTTACTTCTCCCATCCGCCGTTATCCCGACCTGATGGTTCACCGCTTATTACAGTGGTACCTGGATGAAAAGCCAAGTGCTTCGCAGGAAGAATATGCTGAAAAATGCCAGCATTCATCGGATATGGAGCGCAAGGCAATGGAAGCCGAACGTGCCAGTGTAAAATACAAACAAGCCGAATACCTGATGGATAGAATAGGGGAGGAGTTCGATGGATTGATTTCGGGTGTAAGCAAATGGGGGATTTTTGTTGAACTAACCGAAAGCAAATGCGAAGGTATGGTTTCACTCAGGCTGATGAACGATGACTTTTATTACCTCGATGAAGAAAACTACCGGATTATCGGGCAGCGTTGGGGTAAAATTTACCGTTTGGGTGACAAAATACGGATCAAAGTTAAAAAGATCGATCTGCAAAAAAAGCAGATGGATTTTGATTTAGTGAGATAAACAAAACTCTGTTAGATTTTTATTTACCGCAAAGACGAAAAACAATAAGTCGCAGATTATCAGCAGATTAGGACGCAACGATCTGATTTTATATATGGTTGATATTCAGACTATTGATAATTATTAACGGGCTATTGATAAACGAAACGAACTTTTATTCAGAGGGTGATCCTGAGTCACCCTGTGAATAAAGCTTGCACTAATTAGAGCATCGCTACATGTGAAACCCTCACTTTGTGTAAGTTATTCATCTATATTTTTGTGTTGAGTATAATAAAATTATATATTTGCTACACTCCAATATATTCATGCGCTTTTGAAGGAATAATTTGATTTATACAATCCATAATCATTAACCAAAAACAAAACGCTTATGAAATTCTGTCCGAATTGCGGAGCAGAGCTAAAGCCGGAAGCCAAATTCTGTGTAGCCTGCGGAACACCCATTGCAGTAAAACAACCAGAAGAGCCAGCGCCAATTGAGCCAGCGCCCCAGCCAAATCAACCTCAGCAAGAACCCGTTTACGAGCAAGCCAGAGAAGCATCAAATGCCTTTAAGGAAGCGATTACCGGAAATACTAACATTGTTCAGCGTGTTATAAATATTTTAACCAAACCAAAACAGGAGTGGGAAGTAATAGCAACCGAACAACCTAATGCAATGAAACTAATTGGCGGCTATGCATTAATCCTGGCGCTGATTCCGGCAGTTTCGTCAATAATTAAATATAGTCTTATAGGTTTTTCATTTATGGGATATACAACCAGGAGTCTGGGTTCCGGAATTCAAACCGGGCTTGTACAATTGCTTTCAGCTGTTATTGGAGTGTATCTGTTGGCCTGGGTAATTGACCTGCTGGCACCCTCATTTGAATCAGAGAAAAATTTCGGTCGGTCGCTTCAGCTTGCTGTGTACGCTTCAACACCACAATGGGTTGCCGGTATACTGTTGCTGTTTTCAACAACGATGAGTATGCTCATTCTTGTGATTGGTTTGTATGCCATTTATTTGTTCGCAGTTGGCTTACCTGTTTTAAAAAATACACCAAAAGATAAAGTTGTTGGATATGTTGCTTTAACTATTATAGCAATGATTGTTATTGCTGTAGTATTAGGACTTATACTTGCTGCTTTACTCGGAATTTTAATTTAAATCGGGAAATTTAGTTTTTAGTCTTTTCGATTCAGTTAATAAAAAACCTTTTTGTTAAATGCCTGTTATAAAGTAAGCGGCATAAAGGCTCTTTGGTATCACCCAGTTAAATCATATTTGCTATGAAATTTTGTCCTCAATGTGGAACTGCATTTGAAGCATCGGCACGTTTCTGCCTTGAATGTGGTTTCGACAGATCAGCTATTATAACAGCAGAGCCGGTCATTGCATCCACACCAGGAGTAATTGTCACTCACGAGGCTGAAACAGTTGAAACACCTGTTGACGTTTCGATACCACAACCGGAAACAGAGCATGTATGTCCAAAATGTAATGACATCATGAGTGCTGACGACCGTTTCTGCCAGGAATGTGGTTTTGATACTACCTCTGATACACTTGTAAGTGATAGTAAGCCTGAACCCGATATTGTCCAACCTTCTTTTGAAACACCTGAACTATCAAAACCTGTAATTATTCCGCCTGCTCCGGAAACAAACAAGCAATCAACACCTGCTTATATTCAAAAGGAAAGATCTGAGGATTCAGAGGAACAGCATAAAGGAAAGAAAAGGATACTTTGGATTGTGTTGATTATAATTGGTTTGGGCGTTTTAGGAACAGCTGGTTGGTTTGGTTATAACATTTACCTTGCTTCCTCGATAGAGAGTACTGATGATACCATTATACATATGGGTATCCCGGAAAGTACTGATCCTGATATAAGTGTGGCCGAAACTGTTGAAATAGAACAACCTGAAGACAAAGCGAATCCTAAACCCATGAGCAGGATAGACCAGGAACTTGCAAAACAAAGAGCAAAAGGAAAAGATAAACTCGCCAGGCAAAACATAGATGATCAGACAGATCGGACTGAAATTGTTTCGGATGACATAGATATTGTTCCAAAAGTAATACTGGAAGTTGGACGGAAGGAAGAACCGAAAAACAGAAACCCTAAGGATCCCACTAAACTTATGCTTCGGAAACCAACTATGATTGTAAGGATTACAACAGACCATTACAATGATGGCATGGGAACACCGCGCGGAGGCATTATAACCATCAAGGACGAACAAGGCAATACTGTTGGGAGTTATAAGGCTTTAGGCAAAACAGGTAAAAACGGAACACCAAGCGCTAAATGGGTTACCGAACCCAATAAGATTCTTAAAAAAGGTACTTATTTTATTTCAGATTCTGATGAAGCTACATGGTCAAAAACCATGATTGGTGGAAATGGATTTGTGGTGGTAGAAGGATATGTGGTAGAGTAAGGAACGTAAATAAATTATTCTTCTAAAAAAGTAATTTTCCATAAGCCCCGTAAATCACCTTCTTTGTACCCGGTGGCCAGGTCATCAGGATATTTCTGACTGATAATTTCCATTGTTTTTGCATCAATTTCTTTGCCTGCTTGTCCATGACATTTCATACAGGCAGGCATTGCAATTTTTATTGGCTTGTAGTATACCAGGCGCCCGTTTTCATTAACTATAACCGGCTTCACTGATTTTGACGAACTCAGATTTGCTAGAATCTCAGCATCTTTTCCGGTAAGTTTATTGGCCGGATTACGGTATTTATCCGAAACCCGCTGAATCATGCAATTATAATTTCCAGCCAGCGAATCGGTCAGGGATATGGCATGTATGTTACAAAAACTTACAGCATTCACCGGGCCGCCATCGCTCATGGCTGTCATTACATTTGCAAGTAATAATTTTTGAACACTATTAGTAATAGTATCACCCAGTTTCAAAATATATGCTGTGTCTATAACCTTTCCGGTATCAACTGTTTTCTGTTGTTTCGGATTGCACGAAACTGTAAACAGAATTACTAGAAGTAGGATCGGAATCCTGGTTTTAAAATTTATCATTTCGGGTTTGAATTTGAATTAACAAAATAAAAATGAACAATTCATTCGGAAAAAAGCTATTTCAGAAATCCTATGGTTTGTCCGAATACGATATGCTGAAAGGGCAGGAGTTTAAGTGTTGCTGAAAGTTTTTCACGGTCAACCGAAGCCCGAACCACGCAACCCATATCGAAAGCAGCGCAAACCAGGTAAACATTATCGGCTATAAAAGCAGCATCAGCAGAGGCGTAAGATTCCTTTTTTTCTTCCTCTGCATTTTTCATTTTTGAATAATCGGCAACATATATGAGATTGAGTGGAGCATTTTTTACATAATCCTGTGTACCGGCCTGTTCTCTTAAATCACCTTTTACAACCGGATATAAGGTTGAATCGTGCGGATCGTAAAGGAAAATTCCTTTTCCTAAAACCACGTAAATATCAATTTCCTGCCAGTTCATGGCGGTGGGTGCTGTGTGTTTCATTTCCTTTACCCTGTTTATGCCGTTAGCGGCCCACAGTACGTTCGAAATATCCTGGAGACTCATTGCCCTGTCGGAATACTCGCGGGTGGTACATCGCTCCTCAAGGGCTTTCATCAGAGTTTTGCCTTTTTCAGTTTGCGGAGGTAAAAGTTTAATAGGCTGCAAATCCTGAGCTAAAGCTATAATGCTGAAAATCAATATACACAGAATAAATACAATATTTTTCATACCAGGTAAAGCTTTATGTTAATACTAAAACACAGAGAGCACAGTTAATTCTGGAAACAAAACAAACACCGAATTTTTGAAAAATTCATACTAATGTTTGCTGTAATCTTAACCTATTTTTACCTATTCCTCAAACGCCGGTTTAATCACAATTCCATCATATCTCTTTTCAACATCGCCACGATAAGTGATAATAAGGAAAGGTGTTCCGTCATCGTTAAAGGTGATCCAGTCGCCTTCGCGGCTTCCGTTAACGTAATTACCCTGGTCCTTTAGTTTTCCGGTTGAGTATGATTTCCATGTACCGAAACGAGTACCTCCACGGTAGCTTCCGAGTTCACGATAATTTCCAAAATCATACACCCATTCACCTTCTTCAACTCCTTCTACAAATTGACCTTTAACAATTAAACGACCGGTTTCGTCATGCTCCTCGTACTCACCGTCTTCCATTCCAGCAATGTATGATTGTATGCGTCTGATGCTTGCATCTTCAAAATACCAGCGCCAAGTTCCATCCAGTAAACCTGATTTTGTAAATTTTCCTTCTGACTCCAGCTTACCGTTTTCAAAATAATATTTCCAGTTTCCAACAGGTTTACCCTTGGAGTATGAACCTACTGAACGTAAAGTTCCGTCTGTGTAATATTCGCGCCAGTCGCCATCTTTATTGCCTTCTTCATCCACAATTCCTTCGCCTGTAAGCGCACCTTTTGTAAAAATATATCCGGCTGTAATCCTGCCGTCTTCGCTGTATTCGCGTCGAACACCTTCCGGAACATCACCATTGTAACTAGCCACGGTTTTAACTTTTCCACTGGGATAATAATCAGTTTTCAATTTAAGACTGGTAATTTCCTGTGCTTCAACCTGCTCAATATCATTTACATACTTTTTAACAGTAAGCAGACTTCCGTTTTCATCATAGTCTTTAAAATAGCCGTTCTTTTTATCGTCTTTATAAATTCCTTCAAGTTTTACATTGTTATTTTCATAAAAATATTTCCAGCGTCCTTGTTTCAAACCTTTGCTATCCTTTCGGTTAATACGCTCCCGGCTTACAAGGAAACCTCTTTTGTATTCCATATAAGTAATAACTGTACCATCGGTGTCCAATTCGCGGGCTATACCATTTTCGAGTCCATCAATAAAATTTATTATCAGCCGAACTTTACCATCAGCATAATAATACGTAGTTGGCCCTTGCTTTACGTCATTCACATAATTTTCTGACGTGACTTCCCCTTGTCTGTAAGTAGTTTTTAAACCATTTTTTTTGTCGGCTAAATACGAAATTGAAACAAGAAGCCTAGCTGAGTCGTCGTAGAATTTCCAAACACTATCCAAAAGGA
>JAIFMH010000159.1 GCA_020048595.1 Bacteroidota bacterium
CCACCAAATGGAAACTATCCTACGACGGTCGTAATAAAGAACCGGTTAACCTGCCGATGAAGTTCCCGGTGTTACTTCAGATGGGTGTTGAAGGTATTGCTGTAGGCCTGGCTTCTAAATCACTGCCACATAACTTTGTGGAACTCATTGATGCTTCGGTAGCTGTACTCAGAGGCCAGGATTTTGTTCTGGTTCCCGATTTCCCTACAGGCGGCATGGCCGATGTTACACGATATAACGATGGACTGCGAGGCGGAAAAGTCCGTATACGTGCCCGCATCAATCAGCTCGACAAAAAAACGCTGGTTATCACTGAAATTCCATGGGGAACAACTACCGGCGATCTGATCGATACCATTATTTCTGCAAGCGAAAAGGGAAAGATCAAAATCCGCAAGATTGATGATAATACAGCACAGAATGTAGAAATCCTGATTCACCTGCAACCCGGTGTTTCACCTGATCAATCCATTGATGCGCTTTACGCTTTTACTGATTGCGAACGTTCCGAATCACCTAACTCATGTGTGATTCATCAGGGCAAGCCTCATTTTATGGGGGTAAAAGAAATACTTCGCATTTCGGTTCAGCGAACTGTTGAAATGATCAAAATGGAACAGCTGATCCGTCAGCAGGAACTAATGGAATCGTTGTTGTTCGCATCCCTCGAACGCATTTTCATCGAAAACCGCATTTACCACGATATTGAAGAATGCAGTACATGGGAAGCCGTACTCGAAGCTATAGATAAAGGACTTGAACCTTATAAGCCTGATTTTTACCGTACAATTACAGAAGACGATTTAGTGAGGCTTACTGAAATCCGCATAAAACGTATTTCGAAGTTTAACTCCTTTAAAGCAGATGAGCATATTAAGAACCTGAATGAAGAATTACTCGAAGTAAAACACAACCTGGAGCATCTTACCGAATTTGTGATTGCGTTTTACGAAAATATCCGCAGAAAATATGCTGCAGGACGCGAACGTAAAACTGAACTCCGGAATTTCGAAAGTATAGAAGCTGCTGCCGTTGCTGCTGCCACGCAGAAATTATATGTTAACCGCGAAGAAGGTTTTGCCGGCTTCGGACTTAAAAAAGATGAGTTTGTTTGCGATTGCTCTGATATTGACGACATTATTGTTTTCCGTGAAGACGGCACATTCGCTGTTACACGGGTGGTAGAGAAAGCTTTTGTTGGCAAGAATGTTATCCATATCGACGTTTTTAAAAAGAACGACGACCGCACTGTATACCATGTTGTGTACCAGGATGGCCGCCTGGGAGCAGTATATGTTAAACGATTTGCTGTAACAGGTGTGGTGCGTGATAAGGATTATGTGTTAACCAAAGGAAGCCCCGGATCGAAAGTGCTGTATTTTACTGTAAATCCAAACGGCGAATCGGAAATAATTAAAGTTAGCCTGAAACCAAAGCCACGACTCAAAAAACTCAATTTCGATTTCGACTTTTCGGAACTGGCAATCAAGGGCCGAAGCTCACAAGGGAATGTGCTGAGTAAAAACCCTGTTAAGAAAATAGTACAGGCCGAAAAAGGATTTTCAACCCTCGGAGCACGTCAGATATGGTTCGATGATACCGTTTTACGTTTAAATACCGATCAGCGCGGGCAATATGTCGGCGCTTTTAAGGATGACGACAAAATACTTACACTTACACGTTCCGGATTTTACAGGTTGATGAGTTTCGATTTATCGAATCATTTCGAAGAAGATATGATGCATATCGAAAAATTCAATTCTGCAAAAGCACTCACCGTTCTTTACTACAGTGAACTAAAGAAGGCTTATTTCATCAAGCGTTTTATTCCTGAATTTTCGGATAAAAAAGTGTGCATGTTTCCTGAAGAAGAAGGCAATAAGTTTGTAAAAGTAGTTTCGGATAAGAGACCGCAGATTAAAGTCGAATATGACAATGAAGGAGCTAAAAAACCGGTTGAACCTGAAGAGATCATTATTGATGAGTTTGTTGAAATAATGGGTGTTAAAGCCAAAGGGAAAAAACTCAGCAATCATCCGGTGAGTTTAATTACCTGGCTCGATCCTATTCCGGTTGAAGAAGAGGAAGAAATTGAGGCAGATGAAGAAGATATTACCGAGAATGGCGACGTTGAGGATGAAAATGAAGTTGAATCTGAGATTGAACTGGATGAAATTGAAATTCCTGAAGCAGAAGAAGAACAGTTAGTTATTGAAGGTATAATAGATTCAGTAGAAACAGAGAAAATAAAGGCAACAAAAATTCCGAAAGAACCGAAACAACCTAAGGAGCCTAAGGAGCCTAAGGAGCCTAAAAATACCAAAGAACCAAAGGATTCTAAAACGGTGAACGAAATTAAGGAATCAAAAGCACCAATACAACCAGTAAAACCGGTAAAACCACCCGATTTCCCTGATGATGACGAAGATCTGGGAACCGGCATTCAAATGTCGTTGTTTTAACAACGTAGAGACGCGAGGCTCGCGTCTCAGACACAAAAAATAATAATCCCCATAGAGACGCGAGGCATCGCGTCTCAGAAACAAAACATTAACCCTGTAGAGACGCGAGGCATCGCGTCTCTACGGTTCAAAATAAAAAATTAAATTTATGATTGACGATAAAATTCTTGAAATCACCAAAGATGTGCATTGGGTTGGCGTGCTCGATCGCGAACTGGTTACATTTGATGTTGTAATGCATACGCCTTATGGTACAACATATAATTCATATTTCATCAATGCGGATAAAAAAACGCTTGTTGAAACTGTTAAAGACAAATACTTTCCTACTTTCCTCGAAAAGCTGAAACAGCTTACCGATCCGGCTGAACTGGAGTACATAGTTGTAAACCATACTGAACCCGACCATTCTGGCAGCTTACATAAACTCCTGGAAGTTGCGCCTAATGCAACTGTTGTAGGCAGCGGAAATGCCATCCGTTACCTGAAAGACATGCTTGGACGCGATTTCAAACACCTTCAGGTACGTGATGGAGATGTGCTTGACCTTGGCAATAAAAAGATCAAAGTAATAGGTGCAGCTAACCTCCACTGGCCTGATAGTATTTATACATTTCTGCAGGATGAAAACATCCTTTTTACCTGCGATTCATTCGGTGCACATTATTGCGACTCACGGATGTTCGACGACAAGGTTGGTAACTGGGACGAAGCTTTCCGTTATTATTTTGATGTCATACTTAAACCATTCAGCAAATTTATGCTGAAAGCTATTGAACGAATCCGCCCGTTGCCAATCAGTATGGTTTGTCCGGGTCACGGCCCGATCCTGCGCTCCAACTGGAAGAAATATGTGGATATGAGCGAAAAGTATGCAAAGGAAGCCCTTTCGCTGGGGGAAAAACCTATGGTTTTTATCCCTTATGTTTCAGCCTACCATAATACATCCACTTTGGCCGAAGCCATTGCAAAAGGAGTTAGCCAGGTTCCCGGAGTTCATGTTGAAGTTCATGATATCGAAAATATGTCGTTGGAACACCTGGAGTATTATATGGCAAATTGTACCGGTGTAATGGTTGGTTCACCAACTATTAATCAGAACATACTTATGCCGGTGTACCAGCTGTTTGCAGCCATAAATCCTATCCGCGACAAAGGTAAACTTGCCTCATCGTTTGGTTCGTATGGCTGGAGTGGCGAAGCTGCAAAAATGCTCGAATCCAATATGGCCAATCTAAAACTGAAATATTTCCAGGAAGGATTGTATATCAAATTCACTCCCCACGAAGAAGGAATTAATAAAGGTATCGCTTTTGGAAAAGCATTTGCAGAACAAATGTTGCAGAACCTGGCAACAGAATAATACAGTGCTTTTCAAATGTAATTAGTAATTGATGGTAAGATTTTTGGGAGTAATTAGTTTATTGGCACTGCTGCTGGTTTCAGCATGCAGTCCCGAACGCAACCTTGCCCGGAAATACGTAAAGAATCATACCGGAAATGGTATAATGATCATACCACTGAATGAACTCTACAAGGATAACCTTTCAATAAGCTACGATTCAGCAATAACATACAGTCCCCAACAATTTGATTCAATTGCCTGGGTGCAATCCTATTTTATAAAAAAAATCTCCGATTCTGCTTTCCTTACCAGGTTTACGAACAGCATGATTACAGAGCTTTCGAGGATTGGATATGATGTTTATATGGATGCCAGTTCAGATGTCTTTTTTGGATTGCCTGATCCCAAATGGATAATCCAGATTGCACAGCTTCAGCTGAATGAAGAATACAAGAACAAGTATTATGAAATGTATTCTGTTGAAACCGGTGAACCCTATTCCGAAGGGATTAGGGTAAACCAGGTTAGCATGAGTAGCTGGCTCGAAGTGAGCAGGACCAATACCGGCAATAAACAGGTCTTGTTCCTCGAAGGATACATTGAGGATGAGATTCGCAACAAAGTTAACTTAAACCTGATGGAGGGAAGTGTTGAAGTTGAACAGATACGCGATTCAGTTGGAATTGCTGATCTCTACCTGATGGCGGATCAATCGGGGCAAAAGCACGCACAAATGCTGTTCGATTATTTTATGAACGACTATATTCGCGAAAACCTACCATCCGGAATTGTAAACAGGCTGTATTTCCATTACGATAGTAAAAAGAAGTCTCTGAACCGGGGACTAAAAGAACGATTTGACGTTGTAAATTAGCTTTTGAAAAATTGAGAAATAAGAAAAAAAAGCAGGCAAAGAAATATAAATTCGAAATACTTTCTGGCAAGATAATTGATGGAATAAGTGTTATTATTGTATGAAAAGCAAGCTACTGTTGCTATACTTATTTTTTAATTCAAACAGATGAGCAGACATTTACAAATATTCAGTTTATTTATTTTATTGCTCCTTACATCCTGCATAACCGAGCAAAAGCTTGCTGATCAATACCTGTTTCAACTCCCCGAGAGCCCTGTTTTCATAATCCCTAAGTACGAGCTTTTTAAAGATAATTTCACTGTAGCGTTTGATACCAATGTGCAATATTCAAATGAACAATACGATTCAATTGAATGGGTTCAGTCCAATTACATTCAGTATATTTCCGATTCACTTTATCTCTCACTTTTTACAAATTCACTTATTACTGAACTCTCTGCGCAGGGCTTTAATGTATTTGTCAGCGACAGTTCCGTACTCTTTGACTCACTCACTGATCCAAAAAAAGTAATAAGAATTGCTGAACTTCAGTTAAGCGAAGAACATGGAATTGAATATGATCTTGAAAAAATCAGTAAAAATGAGATAGTTACCCGATTTGGATTCTATGGCAACAGCGTTTGTTTAAATTCATGGTTAGAAATTCTTCGGCCTGACAGTTCACAAATGCAGGTTTTGCATCTTGAAGGATGCCTAACAGATAACATTGCTTCGGGAATTAATGTTGATGAATTAAAAGATGACTTTGATGGTCAGCAACTGCGCGATTCAATTGAAATAGATGATTTATATACGATGGCAGATGAATTCGGCCGAAAACATGCTGAGCTTCTGATGGATTATTTTTTAACTGATTACATTCGCACACATTTGCCGAAATATTTTGCCCCTACCATGGAATATTACCATTACGACCGAAACTCGAAATCAATAGTACCAGCATTGCAGGAAAGGTTTGAAATAGTAAATGAAGAGGGCAGACCTGGTTTTATGAATCAGTATCAATGGTATGATGGACCATCCAGCGATGAATTCGATGGTATTGTAACCGGGGATAAAATAAAAGTATTAATAGAATAGGCGCTTGTGACAGACTAATAGTCTATATTTTTGATCATATCTTGAATTTGGAGTTAGTTCCGGAAAAGATTTTAGAGTGAATTATCGGAACCTTTATGAAATTAATTCAGGGAATTTAAATTCAAAAAAATCGAATAGATTAATCATCTTCAAAATCCCAGTCCCAAAAATCAATACAAGCATCGGATGACCACTAAATTATCTCAAATTTCCCGGAAGCTCAGTCATCAACAATTGAATGATTACTTTTACACAAAATAAATTACTTCTCTAAATTCACAGCCCCATGTTTAAAACAAACGAATACTTCGACGGAAACGTTAAATCCATTGCATTTGAAATGCCTGAAGGCCCTGCTACCATCGGAGTTATGGCTGCCGGAGAATATAATTTCGGAACTTCTTCAGTTGAATATATGACAGTTACTTCAGGTGAATTAACCGTACAGCAACCGGGCGAAACGGATTGGAAATCCTATAAGCCGTTCGAAACTTTTAAGGTTGCCAAAGACGTTACTTTTAAAGTGAAAGCAGCAACGGATACTACGTATCTCTGCCTTTATCGCTAAATTCCTCCCCGCGAATAAGGCGTTACGTTTTGTGTGGCAAAACTGCCTTCGAGGAATTTATAGTAACCTGCAACAGCTATCATAGCTGCGTTGTCGGTAGTAAACTGAAAATCAGGAATGTGAACTTTCCAACCGGCTGTTTCCTGCATATCCGAAACAGCTTTCCGCAATCCCGAATTGGCCGAAACCCCGCCTGCAATGGCGATTTCGGTAATTCCGGTTTGCTTGCTGGCAAGTTTCAGTTTGATCATCAGCGTATTTACAATGGCTGATTGAATTGAGGCACACAAATCCGGGAGATTGTTCTGCATAAACATGGCATCCTCTTTCAGTTTGTCTCTCAGGAAATAAAGGATGGAAGTTTTTAATCCGCTAAAGCTGAAATTAAGATCAGGAATATTGGTTTTCGCGAAAGCGAATGCATCCGGATTCCCTTCTTTTGCATATTTATCTATGAGCGGGCCACCGGGATATTCGAGCCCCAGTATTTTTGCCGACTTATCAAAGGCTTCACCGGCAGCATCATCAATGGTTTGGCCAATAATCTGCATTTCGTTATAGCCTTTAACAACCACAATCTGAGTATGTCCACCCGAAACGGTGAGGCATAAAAAAGGGAATTCCGGTAGTGCTTTCTCTTTGCCGGGCAGAACAACAAAATGTGCCAGGATATGGGCTTTCAGATGATTTACTTCAATCAGCGGAATATTCAATCCCAGCGAAAATGATTTGGCAAAGGAAGTGCCAACCAATAAAGAGCCAAGCAATCCGGGACCACGGGTAAAAGCTACCGCACTTAGATCGCTTTTGCTTATATTTGCATTCTTGAGTGCCTTATCAATAACCGGTATTATATTCTGTTGATGTGCCCGCGAAGCAAGTTCCGGAACTACACCTCCGAAATCCTTGTGAACCTGTTGGTTAGCAATAACATTAGAAAGTACAATGTTGTCCATTAACACAGCAGCAGAAGTGTCGTCGCAGGATGATTCAATACCAAGGATATATACAGGCATAAATGTGGATGAAATTAACCGGTTGATATAAGCAAATCAATAACTTAAATCAAACGGGATATAATTACGAGTATTAAGCTGCAAAAGTATCAAAAAACCGGTTAGCATATTATTAATCATACTATTCACCCTGCTGCTTACGCCGCTGGCTGCATTTATGATGCTGCGTTCTGCCCCTGTTCAGACTTACCTGGCACATCAGGTAGCAAAGTATCTTTCGAGCGAGCTTAATACCGAAGTAGTTATAGGAAATTTCAGGCTGAACTGGTTTCTGGAAGCTGTGATTACCGATATAAAAATTTCAGATAAACACAATAAGGTAATATTACAGGCTAAAAAAATACGGGCTGATGTTAAATCCATTGATTTTAATAACCGCAATCTCATCCTCAATGACATTTCACTCACCGAAGCCGATATTAACCTGATTTATTACCAAAGTGACAGCAGTTTGAACCTACAATTTATTGTTGATTATTTTGCCTCACCGGTTGTGGATACAACCTATTCAGAGCCCTGGCGGCTGAGGATCAATAATGCAAAACTGATAGGATCGCATTTTGCTTTCCGTGATGAGCGGTACATGAGTCCGGGAAAAGGCATTGATTTTTCCGATATGGATTTATCCAGACTCAATATCGAAGTCAAAGATATTTTGGTTCAGGGCGATAGCATCCTTGCTGATATAAAACAGTTCAAACTTAGTGAGAAAAGTGGATTCCGTCTCGATGATTTTTCAACACAGGCAATCATTTGTCCGAAAGGTATAAATGCCAGCAATCTGCAGATTACAACTGAAAACAGCAGGCTTACACTTGACTTGAAGTTTGAATATAATCAGTGGGATGCATTTAATTACTTTCTGGATAGTATCAGAATTACAGCAGATGTAGATCCTTCACAGCTCGATATGCGCGATATTGTTTACTTTGCTCCGGATGTGGATGGAATGGCAGAAATTTTCGATTTTTCAGGGAAAATAAGGGGAACAGTTTCATCTTTCACCGCAAAGGATTTTCAATTTGCATTCGGGAATTTTACTTCATTCAAGGGCAATATTAATATGAATGGTTTGCCAAACATTGAAGAAACATTTATTAACCTTAAAACAGATGAGTTTTATACCAACATATCAGATATTCAATCGTTTACTCTTCCTTATTCGGAAGGACCTAACACAATTGTATTGCCCGAAGCCGTTCAAAAGCTTGGAAATGTAAGTGTAAACGGACGGTTTACCGGTTTCTATAACGATTTTGTTTCTAAAGCAACATTCATTACCGATGTAGGGCAGCTTACAACTGATATCCTGCTTACCAATAACAGGAAAACTAAAAATTATGAGTATGATGGTAAAATCCTGGTTGATGGATTTAATGCCGGCAAAGTTCTTGAAGTTGAAGAAATCGGAACATTAGATTTGTATGCCACTATTAAAGGGAAAAACTTTTCGCCTGACAAAGCAGATCTTACCATCAAAGGCGAGATAACCAATCTGCAATATGAAAGCAACACTATTGGGCTGATTAATATTGATGGTGAATATAAACGCAAACGCTTTACAGGAGGAGTGTATGTAAATGATCAGCTTTTAGGTTTAAATTTCTTAGGTTCAGCAGATTTTTCGGAGGAGTTGCCGGCTTTTGACTTTAAAGCTGACATTACTCATGCTAACCTTGCCAAACTTAACCTGATTACAAGTGACTCTATTGTTTTACTCTCAACAAGTACTGATTTCAGGTTTCAGGGTAATACAATTGATAACCTGATTGGTGCATTACGCTTCAGCAATACACGATTTACAATGGGCAAGAAAACCCTGAATATGAATGACTTGTCTGTTACAACCACTTCCCTGGGAAATGGAGGAAAGCGAATGCAACTGAATAGTGATTTTGTTAATGCGGTATTCTCGGGGCAGTATACGTTTGATGATATGGCAGACTATTTGAAGATGGTTTTTACTGAGTTTCTGCCTTCACTTACTCCCGGAGAAACATTACCAGCCAGGTTAGAAAGAGGCAGTTTTGATTATACTATCCAATTGCATCACACAGATTCGGTAACCGAAATGTTTTTGCCATGGCTAAAAATTAATGCCAATACGGTTATTTCGGGAACATTTGATCCGGGTATTGGTCTTGTAAATGTAAACGGTCGTTCGCCGTTGCTGGTATTGAACGGAATTGCACTTCACGACTGGTCGCTTACCGGCTCATCAGTTAATAAAAGCCTGGCAGTGCGAATGGATTGTAACTGGATAAATATGTCGGAATCAAAACTTAACGACACAAGTCTTAAAAGGATTGAGCAGTTCCGGTTTCAGGCTGAGGCTTCCGATGATAGTGTTAAGTTTGGAATCAGATGGGATGACAAAACAGCAGATGATCACAATAAAGGAGATATCTCAGGTGCAGTTTCGTTTAAACAAAATCCGCGCCTGACTTTCCGAATAGACGATGCGGTAATAAAGATCAACGATACTGTATGGAAATCAGTTCCCGGCAACCTGGTAACTTTTGATACAACTTACATCGAAGCCCGTAATTTTGGATTTACCAATAAAGACAGGCATATTATTTTAAATGGATCTGTTTCTACTGATCCGCTAAGTCAGATGGTACTCGACATCAAGGATTTCAATATTTCGCATTTCGATGTGCTGTTGCAAAATGCAGGAATTGACCTGGACGGATATGTAAACGGGAAAGTGAGTTTTTCGGAACTCTATTCAATACCGAGGGTTGCAGCTGATATTACTATTAAAAAGTTCGGGTTTAACCACGAAAGCTTGGGAGATGCTGCTATCAACAGTTATTGGGATAATGAAAAAAAATTACTTGCTATAGATATGCAGGTTATTTATGTTGGAAATGTAGCAACACATTACCCGATAAAGATAGTTGGCGATATTTATCCGGAAAGAGAACATGATAACTTTGATCTGAAAATTGATGTTGATAATTTAAAAGTACGCACTGTAGAACCGTTTCTGTCGGATATTTTTTCACGCATGAGAGGATATACTTCCGGTGCATTAACACTTACAGGCGACTTTTCGGATCCTGTTCTTAAAGGGCAGGTTAAGCTGATGCGAACAGAATTACTGGTGAATTACCTGAGGACATCCTATTCGTTTACCGGAGATTTTAATTTTGATAAGGATAAAATGTGGTTTAAGGATATTGAACTGAGAGACTCCACATTTGGCAAAGGCGTTGTAACCGGAACTATATACCACAAGGCATTTTCGGATTGGGCATTGGATATTGATCTGAAAGCTGACAATCTGGCTGCACTTAACACAACATACAATCCTGTTGAAATGTACTATGGCCGGGCTAAAGCAACGGGAACAATGACGCTGAAAGGTTCCATTGATGACCTGGTACTGAAAGCAAATGTTAGCTCTGAGAAAGGAACAGCAGTTGTAATTCCAATCAGTTTTTCGCGGAACATTTCAGAAAATAGTTTTATTCAATATCGAAAACACGGAGACGCTGAAGAAGAAGTGGCTATTACTCCGTATGAGCCTTCGGTGCTCTCGCTGCAACTTGGTCTTGATGTTAAGCGAAATGCCGACCTAAGCATTATTTTACCGTACAATATGGGCTCCATTGATGTTCGTGGCGACGGACTGATAAATATGGGAATTGACACACGCGGGGAATACTCTATGTATGGCAATTACATTATGGATAACGGAACCTTTCTGTTTAATTTCGAAAATATCCTGAAGAAAAATTTCCAGATTGTAAAAGGAGGATCCATTACTTTTAATGGGAGTCCGTATGATGCAAATATTAAACTTGAAGCTGTTTATAAAGTTAAAACATCGTTGTCAGGCTTGCCCGAACTTACAACCGAGCAACAAAGCATGCGTATCAATGTTAATTGTATTATCGCTTTATCAAATGATTTGTATAATCCTGATATCAGGTTCAGTATCTCGCTGCCCGACGCGACTGAAGACCTGAAGCGAAACATTTTTGGCATCATTGATACTACAAATGCCCTTGAAATGAATCAACAGATGATCTCATTGCTCGTACTAAATACATTCAGTTCTTCTTCCGGGATCAATAATCCTGCTGCTTCCCTGGGTATATCATCGTATGAAATCCTCAGTGCCCAGCTTAGCCGGATGCTTTCGCAGATATCAAAAGATTTTGATATTGGTGTAAATTACAGGCCCGGAGATCAGCTTTCGCCACAGGAACTGGAACTGGCATTATCTACACAATTGTTTGACAATAGAGTCACTATCGACGGGGCCGTTGGCATGAACACATACAACAATGCAAGCCAAACTACACAAGTAATAGGCGATGTATTGGTTGAAGTAAAAATAACCGAAGATGGAAGGTTCCGCTTTAAAGCTTTTAACCGCACCAACACAGGCAGCGACGTACTGTATTCAACATATTCACCTTATACTCAGGGTGTAGGTATTATATTTCGCAAGGAATTTAATGGATTTAAGGATTTATTCAAACGCACAAAAAGGGCTAAAGTGCCGGATAAAAAGGCAGCCGTAAAATAGTATTGTGCTTATTGAGAATAAATCGCAGCGCATTTTGAATTCATTGAAAAGTATCTGAAATTTGAGGTTATCAACAAACCCTTTTGCGTTTTCAATCCTTCGGGTAATGGGTTAAAATGCCTACCTTAGCAAGGTGAATTCAACTCATAATTTTTCGGTATATAAATCCTCCGCCGGTTCAGGGAAAACCTACACCCTTGTGCGTGAATATATTGCATTAGCCTTGCAGTCACCTGCTTATTTCAGGCATATACTGGCCATTACCTTCACAAACAAGGCGGCGAATGAAATGAAACAGCGTATCGTTCAGGGACTTGTGCAACTTGCTGATCCGGTTACACATGCCAGTGGTGCTGTAATAAAGTTTATGCAACCTGACCTGGTAAAAGCAACCGGATATTCTGATAGTGAAGTTACCAAACGTGCCCAGGCAGTTCTTACCCGGATTTTACACGAGTACGACGATTTTTCAGTTCGCACTATTGATAGTTTTGTATCACGCATTATCCGCACGTTCGCTCATGATCTGCACCTGCCGGTTGATTTCGAAATTGAAATGGACCGCGACCTCATGCTCGACGAAGCCGTCGAACAACTTATCAGCAAAGCCGGTATCGATAAAGACCTTACAAGTATTCTTATTGATTTTACCGAAGCTAAAGCCGATGACGAAAAAAGCTGGCAGATTGAAAGCGACATCAAAAAAACTGCAGGATTCCTCTTTTCGGAAGGAAGCCAGCATTTTATCGATAAATTACATGAAATTCCACCGGCACGATTAAATGAAATTGCCAAAGAAATCAGGCAGATCCGAAAAACTTTCGAAGACAGTATTGTAAATCAGGCGCAATCCGCTAAAAAACTTATTATTGATAACAGTATTGACAATGCTTCCTTTGCCCGCGGCACAAGCGGAATAGGCGGATATTTTTTCAAACTTGCCGATGGAATTATTGGAAATCCAAACAGTTATGTGCTGGCAGCTATCAACGAAAACAAATGGATTGCAGCCAAAGCCGATGCCATTCAGATATCAGCCATTAACTCAATAAAAGATCAGCTGACAGATATTTATCACCGCTGTAATGCATTGATGGAGAAAGGATCGACACGTTACACTTTGCTGGGAATGATTGAAAAAAATATTTTCCAGATGGGCGTGCTGAGTGCCATGGAAACGGAAATTGACACCATCCGCCGGGAAAAGAAGATTCTGCATATTTCCGAATTCAATAAGCGGATAACTGATATTATTCTGAAAGAGCCTGTGCCGTTTATTTATGAACGTATTGGAGAAAAATACTATAATTACCTGATTGATGAATTCCAGGATACATCAGAACTGCAATGGAAAAACCTGCTTCCCTTAATTGGCGATTCCCTGGCTTACGGACGATATAACCTGGTAGTCGGTGATGGGAAACAAGCTATTTACCGTTTTCGCAACGGACAGGTAGAACAATTTATGATGCTTCCTGCCTTGCCTGATAATTATGAAAAGGAAGTTTTTGGTGATGCTGAACAAGCACTTGGTTCAAATTACAATCCCAAAGTGCTGAAAAGCAACTTCCGGTCCCTGCCTGAAATCATAAAATTCAATAACGACTTTTTCGGATTTCTTTCAAATCAGTTAAGCACGGGATTCCAGTCCATTTATAATGATCACACTCAGGAAACCTCACCGGATAAAACGGGAGGTTTGGTCTCGGTTGAATTCCTGCCATATCGTTCCAGAGCTGAATTTGATGAACTTAATATTAAACGGGTTCACGATCTGGTAATTGATCTCAATGACAAAGGTTTTGCAAATGCTGATATTGCTATCCTAACCCGCTCGAATCGGGAAGGCAGCATTATAGCCCGCTACCTGATGTCGAAGGGAATCAGTGTCGTTTCCGCCGAAGCGCTGCTTTTATCAGCATCTCCGGAAGTTAATTTTGTGGTAATGGTTCTTCAGCACATTGCCAACCCACAAAATCTTGTTGCTATAGCCGGCATTCTGAACGAACTAATCCGTAAAGGAAAACTAAATACTTCGTTAATACAGAATTTCCCGGTTTCGAAAACAGAAAGATTTTCGCTTGAGAAAGTTTTGTCAGATGGGAATATCGAATTCAATATCAAATCGTTACGCGGATTACCATTATATGATCTTTGCGAAGAGATTATCCGTCTTTTTAAATTGAATACCGGTGATTATGATATTTACCTCCAGTTTTTCCTTGATTTTGCCAATAAAGTTTCGGCACGCCAGGGCACGCACCTGGCTGACCTGCTCGAAGCCTGGGACGAAAAGAAAGGAAAACTTTCGGTTGTTGTCCCTGAAGGAATTGATGCCATCCGCATCATGACGATTCACAAATCCAAAGGATTGGAATTCCCGGTTGTAATCTGGCCTATGGCAACCGAAAAACTTAAAACTACATTCGATCAGCTTTGGGTTGACCTGGCTGATGATGTTGTGCCTGGATTGCATGTCGCCTTATTGCAAACAGGCTTAAGCATGGAAGATGTTGGCTATTCAGACCAATACCAGAAAGAGCGTAACAGTTCGATGCTGGATATGATCAACCTGATTTATGTTGCTTTTACGCGACCTGCTGAGCGTTTATACATTATTTCGCGCGAACCGGGAAAAGGAGATCCGAATAACCTACCCAACCTTCTGACCCAGTATATTGAAAGTACTTCAGAGGAATGGACTCAGGAAGGTGATGTATATTTCAGAGGCATTGACGAACATGTTCTGAAACCGGCGAAACCAATGCCCGGATCCAATATGCTTTCGTCCATGATTTCATCGCCCTGGCAGGGAAGGATTAAAATTGCCCGTCGTGCCCCGGTTTACTGGAGTACCGATCAATCTAAAAACAAACAGGCATGGGGAACATTGATTCACGATACATTGGCTGCCATCCGCACGAAAGATGATATTTTGGAAATAGTTACTAAACAGGGGTTAGTTAATATGCTTGATGACGAGCAAACAGAATTACTGTTAAACAGAGTAACTGCAACTGTCAATCACGATCTTCTGAAAGATTATTTTAAAGAGAATGTTCAGCTTAAACCCGAAGCCGGAATCCTGACACCCAAGGGCGATGTTTTCCGTCCCGACCGTGTAATTTTCAATAAAAATGAAACCATAATTATGGAATTCAAAACCGGGTTACCGAAACCCGGGCACGAAATTCAGTTAAACAATTATGGTGATATCCTTCTGCAAATGGGCTATCCCGGTATCAGGAAGTTGTTGGTTTATCTGGATGAAACAATTACCGTGAAGAACCTGAATCCGGGAGAGTTATTCTAAAGATTTAGCTAAAATTCAAATCTCAAGTCCCAAATTCCAAATCAAAATTCAAAATTCAAATAGCCAAAATAACTCTCGT
>JAIFMH010000108.1 GCA_020048595.1 Bacteroidota bacterium
CCATCAGCAAGGTGTTCACGCAGGTGGTAAACGGCAGGTTCCAGGTTGATATGCAATTTGAGGAAACCATTCCAAAAGGAATACGCCGCGGACAAACCCTGCAAATCCGTTTAGCGTTAAGCGACGAGAAGCAAGCGCTTCGTTTACCACGCGGAGGTTTCTACCAGCAAACCGGCGGCAACTGGATTTTTAAAGTGAGCGCCGATGGTAAAACAGCCTACAAAACCGACATCCAGCTTGGAAACCAGAATCCTGATTTTTACGAAGTATTGCAGGGCCTGAAACCAGGTGATAAAGTAATTACCAGCAGCTACGAAAACTACGGAACGATGCAGGAACTGGTGCTGAAGAAGTGAAAAGTGAAAAGTGAAAAGTGAAGAGTGAAGAGTGCGTTGCATAAAGTATTTTATTCAAGAGAAAATTCAACAAACAGTTAATCAATACTAAAGAACCACGAAAATGATAAAAATCAAAGACCTTGAGAAAATATACCGTACCGAAGAGGTAGAAACCATTGCACTGAATAAACTGTCGATGGAAGTTAAAGAAGGTGAATTTGTTGCCGTAATGGGTCCTTCCGGCTGTGGGAAATCCACATTATTGAATATTCTTGGTCTGTTGGACGACTCCGATAACGGCAGTTTCATATTCAACGGAGTGGAAGTGGGTAAGTTCAACGAACGGAAACGAGCCGAAATGCGAAAACACAACATCGGTTTCGTGTTCCAGAGTTTTAATCTTATTGACGAGCTTACCGTTTACGAAAACGTAGAACTTCCATTGATATATACAGGAGTTAAAACCGCTGACCGCAAAGCAAAAGTGGAAGCTGTGCTGGATAAAATGAAAATTATGCACCGTCGCAACCATTACCCGCAGCAGCTTTCGGGAGGACAGCAGCAACGTGTGGCTGTAGCCAGGGCTGTAGTAAACAACCCGAAACTGATCCTCGCCGATGAGCCTACCGGTAATCTTGATTCGTCAAACGGTAACGAGGTTATGGAGCTGTTAACAGATCTCAACGAACAAGGCACAACCATAATTATGGTAACTCACAGCGAACACGATGCCAGGTTCAGTCACCGCATCATCCGCATGCTCGATGGACAAACTGTTACTGAAAATATACTGGTATAATTCCGGTTTCTTCCCTTTCTCTCTTCTGCTCCACTATACTCCTTCACGGCATCACCTCCGCTCATTCCGGTGAGTGTATCCATAATGGTATTTTACAACATCATACATCACTCCATGATCAGAAATTATTTCAAAACAACGTTCCGCAACCTCTGGAAAAATAAAGGCTATAGCTTATTGAATATTGGCGGGCTTGCCGTGGGCATTGCCTGCGCCGGTTTAATTTTATTGTGGGTTGAAGATGAGCTCACATTTAATCATTATTTCAGCAACCGCGACAACCTGTATAAGATCAAGGACCGCCAGACCTACGACGGAACCACTTTTACGTTTGATGCAACGCCGGGTCCGCTGGCGCAGGGAATGAAATCGGAAATCCCAGGCATTAAAAATACTGCCCGTTCAACCTGGGGCGATAACCTGCTTTTTTCGCTGAACGATAAGGTAATTTACGAGCAGGGGAATTTTGTGGATGCGCCTTTTCTGACTATGTTCCAGCTTCAGTTTATAAAAGGAAATGCGAAGGATGCTTTTACACAGTTGCATTCGCTGGTTATCTCCGAGACTATGGCTGTTAAGTTTTTTGGTACAACCGATGTAGTGGGGAAGTCGTTGAAAGTGGATAACAAACAGGACTATATTGTATCGGGTGTATTTCAGGATCTTCCCGAAAATGTTTCATTCCGGTTTAAATGGCTGGCTTCTTTTAAAATTTATGAAGATCAGAATACATGGCTGCAGCAATGGGGCAGTAATGGCGTATTAACATTTGTGGAAACAACGCCGAATGCTGATATGAAAGCCATCAACAGCAAATTGTACAATTATGTTGAAAGCAAAGAAAAAGGATTGATTGCAAAAATGTCTATTTACCCTATGAGCCGGTGGCGAATGTACGATAGTTTTGAAAACGGGAAAGAAGTTGCGGGAAGGATTAAGTACGTTAACCTTTTTAGCTTGATTGCCTGGATCATCCTGATCATTGCCTGCATCAATTTCATGAATCTTTCCACCGCCCGCTCGGAACAGCGTTCCAGGGAAGTTGGTGTACGCAAGGTAATGGGTGCCAGTAAAGGAAAGCTGATCGGTCAGTTTATCGGTGAATCTTTGTTCCTTTCATTTATTTCAGCTTTTCTGGCAGTTGTGCTGACTTATCTGTCGTTGTCAGCGTTTAACGGGGTTGTCGAAAAGCAACTGTCTGTAAATATCTTCCAGCTATCGCACCTGGCAGCTTTGATAGTAATTGCTGTATTCTGCGGACTGATTGCAGGAAGCTATCCGGCATTTTATCTGTCGTCGTTCAATCCGGTAAATATTCTTAAAGGCATTAAACTTAAAAACAGCGGCAGTGCGGGATATATTCGTAAAGGCCTGGTAGTGCTGCAGTTTTCAATTTCTGTTATTCTAATCATAAGCACCGTAATTATTTACCAGCAGATACTTCATATAAAAAGCCGCGACTTAGGATACAATAAAAAAGACCTGGTATACACCAGCCTGGAAGGGAAAATGAAGGAACATTTCAGTGTCATAAAAAATGATCTGCAGTCAACAGGGTTTGTTCAGAATGCAAGCCTCAGCAACAACCGGGTTTTACAACTGGGCAGCAACACAGCCGATTTTCAATGGGAAGGCAAAGATCCCAATAAGCAGGTTTTAATTACCATTGAAGGTGTAAGCCCTGAATATGTTTCGACCATGGGGATGAAACTGAAAGCCGGCAGAGATTTCTACAGCGATATAAAATCCGACAGCAATAATATTATCATCAACGAAGCTATGGCCAAAATCATGAATAAGAAGGATGTGGTAGGCCGGTTGCTAAATTGGAACGGAACAAACATTACCATTGTCGGGGTTGTAAACGACTTTATTTACAACGATATGTATTCAACGCCGGCACCATTAATACTGTATGCTGATACCTCAAACACCAGCGTAATGACACTCAGGTTTAAACCGGGAACTGATTTATCAGCTGCTTTGCCTGCTGTTGAAAAAGTAATAAAAAACTATAATCCCGGCTATCCCTTCGAATCAAAATTTGTTGACGCAGAATTTGATAAAATCTTCAAAACCGAAACACTTATCGGGAAATTAGCAGGCATTTTTTCAGTACTGGCTATCTTTATTTCCTGCCTCGGATTATTCGGATTAGCAGCATATACTGCCGAAAGAAGAACAAAAGAGATCGGAGTCCGGAAAGTATTAGGCGCCAGCACTCAAAACCTGGCAGCATTGCTTTCAAAAGATTTTCTGCTGTTGGTAGTAATCTCATGCCTTATTGCTTTCCCATTAGCCTGGTGGGCAATGAAGAACTGGCTGCAGGGTTTCACATACCGAATTGATATTCATTGGACTGTATTTGTTTTTTCCGGATTTCTCGCATTGATGATAGCTGTGTTAACGGTGAGTTTTCAGGCTATAAAAGCAGCCGTAGCAAATCCGGTTAAGAGTTTACGAACTGAATAAAAGTATCGAAAAATGAAGTCTCACCAATGAAAAACAAACAATTCTGGCATCAATACATTACACATCAATAAATGTTAAAATGTTAAAACAATATTTTACAACTACACTTCGGTATCTGTGGCGGCACAGGTTGTTTACTTCATTAAACATTCTGGGGCTGACTATAGGCATTAGTGCTTGTTGGATTATATTTCGCATCGTTGATTATGAATTCAGTTATGAACGAACCTTGCCAAATAATGACAAGATTTATCGATTGGTAACAGGTTTTGTGTTTGACGAAAAAGAAAATTACAATGGTGGCGTCTCACAAGCTGTCTACCAGGTTATCCGGGAGCAGGTCGCCGATATTGAGTACGCAGTGCCGGTATTTAATCAATCGGTAAAGTTGGTTGAAGTAAATACAACTAATTCTAAACTACTGACTTTTGAAGACCAAACGGGTATAACTGCAACTGATTCCACTTATTTTTCGTTGTTGCCTTATCATTGGCTTGCAGGTAACAAATCAACAGCATTACTGGCTCCCGAAAGTATAGTTTTAACGGAAAGCAGGGCTAAGCAGTATTTCCCGGGGAAGAAGCCCGATGAAATCCTGAATCAGACAATCACTTATTATTCATACCACGACACTTTACAAAGAACAGTTACAGGTATTGTAATTGCAGATTTTGAAAATCCAACTGAATTTACTGCACAGGAATTTTGTTCCCTGCCTTCCGAAGCTTATGATTTATCTTCCTGGAATAATACCAATGGCTCTGATAGAGTGTACCTGCAAATAAAAAATGGAGCTGATCCTGATAAAATTATCAAACTAATAGATAAACTCTGTGCACAAAAGAGAAAAGAATTACATCCGGATGAATCCAATACCTTTAAATACAAACAATGGTATGAAATATTGCCTCTGAGGGAATCGCATTTTTCGACCTACATTGATGAATGGAGCGATGGCACTACTTTACGTAAAGCGAACAAAAAAGTTTTGTACGGGCTTGTCGGAATTGCGCTATTCATTATATTGCTTGCCTGCATCAACTACATTAATATGGGTGTGGCATCTATTCCTCAGCGTACAAAGGAAATCGGGGTGCGCAAAACTTTGGGCAGTCGCCGTACACAATTAATCGGGCAATTTTTAAGTGAAACATTACTCACTACTTTTTTTGCGGGAATAATGTCTTTCATGGTGAGTAAACTCGGTTTTTGGTTACTCAGCGATACTATACCGCCTGGAGTGACACCTTTAAGCAATATTTTACAACTTATAGGTTTCATCATTCTTCTGGCAATTGCTATTACAATTTTAGCCGGGCTTTATCCCGCCTGGCTTATTACAAAAGTACAAGCTGTAAATGTTTTTAGAAATACCTCGTTACGACAAAAACGCAGTTCTGGATTCAGTCTGCAAAAAACACTTATTGTTTTTCAGTTTGTAATCGCACTTGTTTTTATTACCAGTTCTTTTATTATTGGCAGGCAATTGCGATATGCTCTTACAACCGAAATGGGCTTTAATAAAGATGCGGTTGTTTTGGTAAATGTCCCATGGAAATATTCCGGTGATAAAAAATATGAGAATAAGCAATTCACATTGTTCGCGGAGCTTAAAAACATTGCCGGTATCCAAAACATCTCCCTGGGTACTGAACCTATGACAAACAATTATTCTTCAAGTAAATACGAATATACACCCGATGGCAAACAACCTGTTGAAAGGCAGGTATTTAAAAAATGGATTGATACAGCATATCTTGATTTATATGGGATAAAACTATTAGCCGGCAGAAATCTCCATGCCTCAGATACCGCCAGTGAATTGGTGATTAACGAAACTGCGGTTAAGGCTTTCGGTTTCAAATCGCCGCATGAAGCACTCGGGAAATTTATCGGTCAAACAGGTGAAAAATTACCAGTTGTTGGTGTGGTTAATGATTTTCACCTTCAGGATTTTTATTCACCCATCGACCCCATGGCATTTAGCAGCGACAAAGGAAACCTTGGCACATTCAATATCAAACTGGGAAACGATGCTTCGCAATGGCAAGCAACTATAAAAGCAATTGAGCAAAAATGGTACCTGTTTTATCCGCCTGAATCCTTTTCCTATAAATTTTACGATGAAACTATCGAACAAATGTATGAGCAGGAAAGGCAACTGGCAAAACTTATTGATGTAGCAACCTTTATTTCCATTTTTATCAGTTGCCTCGGTTTATTCGGGCTGGCAGTGCTTACAGCTTTCCAGCGTACCAAAGAAATAGGTGTTAGAAAAGTGCTGGGTGCTTCGGTTCCGGCTATCGTAAAATTATTGTCAAAGGAATACGTTGTTCTGATCGCATTAGCCATAATCATCTCAACTCCAATTACATGGTTGGCAATGAGTAATTGGCTGCAAAAATTTGCTTACCGCATAAGCATCGAATGGTGGATGTTTTTATTCGCCGGAGTTTTGGTGTTATTGATCGCATTGGCAACAGTAAGTTTTCTATCTATAAAAGCAGCCATAGCCAATCCGGTTAAATCATTGCGAACGGAGTAAAACAAAAAAGTTTACGAACCGAATAAAAAAAATGCCATGATAAAGAACTATTTCATCATTGCCTGGCGCAATTTGTCGAGACATAAGACATATTCAATCATCAATATTGCAGGATTAGGCATTGGCCTGGCGTGTGCAATGCTTATTCTTTTATATGTAAAAGATGAAGTAAGTTTCGATAATTTTCATGAAAAAGGTGATAATATCTATCGCATCGTCACACAGACAAAATATGATGGTGCTGAACATAAGGACAGCAATACAGGACTGTTACAAGGACCCAGGTTCGCAAAAAATGTACCTGGCATACAAACCTTTGTGCGTGTTCAAAGCTATACCGAAGACATAAAAAACGGCTCCGAAATTCAGTCGCAGGATCTGTTGTATGTTGACTCATCATTCTTTTCGGTGTTCACGTTTCCATTACTGAGCGGCAATGCTGCAACTTGTTTAACTGAACCTCATTCGATAGTATTGTCCGAAGATGCTGCAAAAAAGCATTTCGGCACAAAAGAGGCGGTTGGCAAAGTAGTTATGATAAGAGAGGGTGATAAATTTGTGCCTTTCAAGGTAACCGCTGTTGCCAAAAGGTGTCCGCAGAATTCATCAATCAAATTTGATGTTTTGCTGCCAATTAAAGAATCTGTGGAAGATGCACAGAATAATGATAACTGGTTTAATTTTTACCTGAACACTTTTGTAGTACTGAGCCCTGGTGCCAATATTCAGAATGTTGAAAAACAGATGCAAAAATTCTATGTTCAGGATGCGGGAGTAACATTTAAACAAATGATCGCGAAATATGGCGGCCGTCCCGATGAAACTATGGGTTCGTACCATCTTCAGCCCTATACCGATATGCATATGAATACCGAACTGCCTGCACAAAATGGTTTAGTAAATGCCAGTAACCCTATATATTCGTACATACTGTCAGGAATAGCGCTGTTTGTGTTGCTGATTGCCTGCATCAACTTTGTAAACTTAACAGTGGCCCGGTCAGTAAAACGGGCTAAAGAAATTGGCATCCGCAAAGTGGTTGGCGGCGATAGACAACAATTGATATTTCAGTTTTTAGGCGAATCATTCTTGCTTTGCTTCATCGCATTTACCCTGGCGTTATTACTGGTGCAACTGATTCTGCCTGTTTTTAATGATCTGGCCAACAAAGCGCTTGCCCTTTCATATCTGTTTGATGCAAAGTTGATTGCCATCTATTTATTGCTGTTGCTTTTCACAGGATTACTTGCCGGTTTTTATCCTGCGCTGGTTTTATCGGGTTATAAACCTGTTGAAACTTTATACAGCAGGTTTAATCTTACCGGGAAAAACTACTTGCAGAAATCGCTTGTCGTATTGCAGTTTGCATTGGCTTCCTTCCTGATTATAGGCACATTAACAATTTATGAGCAGTTCAATTTCCTGACTAAAACTGATTTAGGGTATGATGACAGCAATATTGTGGTGGTAAATGCAGATGTTACCCACAAAGACGCAGCAGTTTTTAAGGCTGAACTATTAAAAAATCCTAATATTATTGACGTTGCGCCAAAAAATGGCGGACAATGGCGTACCAGCGCAAAAATCAGTAACGATTCGTCCATTCTTTTCAGCTACGAAACGATAGATGAATCTTATTTCCAGACATTTAAAATTCCTTTGGTACAAGGTAGGAATTTCTCAAAAGCATTCCCATCTGATTCAACTAATTCAGTATTGGTAAACGAAGCGTTTGTAAAAAAAGCCGGCTGGAAAAATCCCATTGGCGAAACTGTCAATTTCTTCTATAACAATAACGAAATCTACCAGGTTGTTGGAGTTGTAAAAGATCACCATTACCTGACGTTGGACCAGAAAATCGGCCCCCAGTTATTTACCATGAAGCATGACAACTGGTATGGAAACTTCAATATTAAGATTAAGCCTGGTTCTGAAACTGAAAGTCTTAAATATATCCAAAAAACATTCAGGCAGACTTTACCGCTAAGTCCTTATTCCTATATCTTCAAAGATGATCAGCGAATCAGTGATTACGAGTCTGAATCCAAATGGAAACAGATCATTTTCTTCGGCGCGGTTTTAACCATCTTTATTTCCTGCATCGGGCTTTTCGGATTATCGGTTTTATCAGCCGAAAAACGAACAAAGGAGATCGGAATCCGCAAAGTGCTTGGTGCATCGGTACACAGCGTTGTTACAACTCTTTCGAAAGATTTCGTAAAACTGGTCTGCATGGCACTGGTAATAGCTGTTCCGTTGGCCTGGCTGGCAGCAAAGCTTGTTATCCTGATCGCGATTGCTACCGTTAGTTTTCAGGCAGTAAAAGCGGCAATTGCTAATCCTGTAAAGAGTTTGAGAACCGAATAGAGAAATTAGACATGATAAGAAATTATTTCAAAATAGCTTTCCGCAACCTTTGGCGAAACAAAGGCTTTTCCGTGATCAACATTCTCGGATTGGCGATTGGAATTGCCACTTGCCTCATCATCATGCTATTTGTAAATAATGAGCTGAGTTACGATCGCTTCAACAAAAAGGCAGATCGTATGGTCAGAGTTTATTTCCAGGGAGATGTTCAGGGCGAGAAAATGAAGGAATCAACGGTTATGCCGCCTGTGGCCCAAACGATGAAAGCAGATTTTCCGGAAGTGGAAGAGGCCACCCGGATCCGTGATTACGGAACGCCGAAACTTGTTTATGGAAATAAATCGTTCAAAGAAGATGCTTTTGCTTTTGTAGATTCCAATTTCTTCCAGGTGTTTACACTGCCTCTTTTGCAGGGCGATGCCCGGACAGCCCTGATCGAACCCAATACCGTTGTGATCACGAAGGCTGTGGCGCATAAATATTTCGGGAACGGGGACGCAATGGGCAAGATTATCAGCTTTAAGGACGGGAAAAATTCTCCCTGCAAAGTCACCGGCGTTATTGAAAAAGTGCCAGTGAATTCACACTTTCATTTCGAGCTTTTTGCTTCCATGGCAAGTTATCCCGAGTCGAAAGAGCCTACCTGGATGTACTCGAATTTTTATACGTACCTCGTGTTGCAGAAAGGTTTTGATTATAAGAAGCTGGAAGCGAAATTACCAAACCTGGTCGAAAAGTATATTGGTCCGCAGATGTTTAAGACCATGGGAATAACAATGGCCGAATTCAAGGAAAAAGGAAATGTCCTCAGTTTTCATCTGCAACCACTTACTGATATCCACCTCCATTCCGATTTTGCCAGCGACCTGAGCCAACCTGGCGACATACGCTATGCGTATATTTTCAGCGCAATTGCTTTATTTATGCTGCTGATCGCATGTATTAATTTCATGAATCTGTCCACCGCGGCTGCATCAAAACGTGCCCGCGAGGTGGGAATACGTAAAGTCCTTGGTTCCGGGAAACGTGAGCTTATTCAGCAGTTCCTTCTCGAAACCATTGTTATCACTGCAATAGCGCTTGTGTTGGCCCTGGTTTTAATCTATTTGGCTTTGCCTGTTTTCAATAACCTGGCAACACAAAACCTTACACTCAATTTCACTGATCATCCGCTTTTGATCCCTGTTTTGTTGTTGCTGGTCGTGGTGGTAGGATTCCTGGCAGGAAGTTACCCGGCTTTTTACCTGTCGTCGTTCAAACCGGTGGAGGTATTAAAAAGCAAGATAAAAAGTGGCAGAAAGAGCATTGGGCTGCGAAGCGGCCTGGTAGTTTTCCAGTTTTTTATTTCCATACTACTCATTGTTTGTACTCTCGTTGTTTACAATCAGCTATTCTATATTCAGCACAAAAAACTGGGTTATGATAAGGATAAAGTATTGATTTTACAGGATACCTGGATGCTCGGAAAAAATGTTGAGGCATTCCGCCAGTCGGTAAAAAATGATCCTAGGGTTGTTAGTGTCAGTGGTTCAGGTTACGTTCCGGCAGGAAAAAGCAACAGCAATAACTTCTTTGTTTCGCCCGGCGAAAATTCCACGCAGATGATTAAAACGTTGCGGTATGATGTAGATGAAAACTATATTTCTACGCTCGGAATTCAGCTCCTCGAAGGAAGAAACTTTTCACGGCAATTCGGCACCGATTCAAGCAGTGTAATTCTGAACGAAGCCGCTGCAACTGCTTTTGGATGGAAACAGGGAGCCGTTGGTAAAACTATTTCAAGGCTCAATAACGAAGGCAGAAAGGAAGTTTATTCTGTTGTAGGAGTGATCAGGGATTTTCATTTCAGATCTTTACACGAACGCATTTCTCCGCTTGTGATGGCTTTTTCGCCCGACCAGGGAAACCTGATTGTTAAATTGCGCTCAAACGCAGATATTCCGGGGCTGACAACTTTACTTAAAAAACGCTGGACCGAAGCCGGATCTGAGGAGCCATTGTCCTATTCTTTCCTTGATGAACGCTATAACAATACGTACCAGGCTGAACAGAAAATGGGCCTGATACTCGGCATTTTCGCCGGGCTCACCATATTTGTGGCCTGCCTGGGTTTGTTCGGACTGGCAAAATTCACCGCCGCGCAACGCACCAAAGAAATCGGCATCCGCAAAGTGCTTGGCGCCAGTGTAGCGCAAGTAACCGGGATGCTTTCGAAAGAATTCCTGGTGCTGGTATTGATTTCCTGTATTCTGGCTTTCCCAGTAGCCTGGTGGGCAATGAACAAATGGCTTCAGGATTTTGCGTATCGCGCAGCTATCAGTTGGTGGATTTTCGCCCTGGCCGGGATCGTTATAGTTTTAATTGCAGTGTTTACGGTTAGTTTCCAGGCTATAAAGGCGGCTATGGCCAATCCTGTTAAGTCATTGCGAACGGAGTAAAGCAAAAGAGTTTACGAACTGAATAAAAGTAACGTTATGATCAGAAACTATTTCAAAATAGCGTGGCGCAGTTTATGGAAAAATAAAACCGCCTCAATCGTCAACATCATAGGCTTGTCAGTTGGTCTTGCGTGTTGTTTGATCATGGTTTTGTATATGCAGCATGAGTTGAGCTACGATAAATTCCAGCAAAACGGGGATCGTTTAGTCAGGGTTATAATGGAATACAGTTTCAACGGCAGTCCTGTTACAAAAGGAAATTTTACCAGTTCAAAAGTTGCTCCTTCGTTTAAGCGGAATTTCCCTGAAGTTGAAGATGGTGTCAGAATGTCCGCGGATGGCGACAGGCTTGTAAAATATGGCAAAAAATTATTTACTGAGAAGAAGTTCCTTTACGCTGATCCCGCTTTCTTCCGGATTTTTAGTTTCAGGTTAGTAAAAGGAAATCCTGCTGAAGTGCTGAAATCCCCGAATACAGTAGTGCTAACGCGATCAACAGCAAAAAAATATTTTGGTAACGATGATCCGATTGGGAAAATATTAGTCGTAAGCAGCAATAAAACGAATTTTACCGTTACCGGAATTGCTGAAGATTGTCCTTCGAATTCACAGATAAAATTTGATTTTCTGGCTTCGTTTTCTTCTTTCGGGCCAGCGCAGGAGGAAACTTATTTTAATGCCAACTACACAACGTATCTGCTTTTAAAAGACAAAAATTCAATAACTTCATTACAGGCTAAAATCGGTCCTTTTATGAAAAAGGAAATGGTAAGCAGTGAAGGTACTTACGTGAATTACGAACTGGAACCCTATACCCGCATTC
The DNA here is from genome assembly GCA_020048595.1 of Bacteroidota bacterium. GTDB lineage: Bacteria > Bacteroidota > Bacteroidia > Bacteroidales > UBA4417 > UBA4417. The sequence goes on from JAIFMH010000108.1 coordinate 11,783, forward strand.
ATTTGTATTCGCCATACGATGCTTTTGAGCCCAACAGTAATATTACTTATATCTATATTATTGCAGGCATTGCTTTACTTGTATTAATCATCGCTTGTTTTACATATATCAATCTGAGTGTTGCCCGCTCAATTGACAGAGCAAAAGAAGTAGGCATACGAAAGGTATCGGGAGCATTCCGATTACAGATATTCACGCAATTTATTATTGAATCATTCATCATTACAACAGCATCCTTGCTATTGAGTTTTACTCTGGTAGCCGCTTTTTTGCCGGCATTTAACCAATTATCAGGTAAAAGCCTGCAGCCTTCTGACCTTACGCAGCCGGGAGTTGTCGGAGTAGCTTTGTTAATTGATTTATTCATAGCTTTCGTTGCCGGAAGTTATCCGGCCGTGATACTGTCGAAATTTCAGCCGGTTAAAGTGTTGAAAGGGGGGTTCAGAAATACATCATCGGGTTTATGGCTAAGGCAATCATTAATAATCTTTCAGTTTGTAATTTCAATTTTTCTGGTTATTGCAACCATCATTATATCAGCTCAGATGCATTATATACAGAATAAAAAACTGGGTTATGAAAGGGAACATCTGATATTGATGAACCTTGATTTCAGCATCATTGATAAAGCAGATGTATTCAAAGCGGAATTAAGGAATAACCGTGAGATTCTGTCTGTTTCATCTGCAAACAGCAGTCCGGTTGATATAGTCGGAAGTTACGTGATGAAGAGAGCAGATATGAAAAGCGGGCAGGAAATAAACACATGGGGGAATTTTATTGATGAAGAATATGTGAAAACAAATGGCCTGCAATTAATTGCCGGAAGCGATTTTACCAAACAGGATGTGCTGGATGCAAGCCACGATGATTATACGCGGAATGTTTTTCACTTTGTTATTAATGAATCAGCGGCTAAAGCATTAGGCTGGACGCCTGAACAAGCTATTGGAAAACAGATGTTCCTTGGTGACCGAAGACCTGGTGAAGTAAAAGCAGTTGTAAAAGATTTTCATTTTGCTTCTTTGCATACTCCTATTGAGCCCTTGGTACTCTTCCCGGGCAGCTGGGGAAGTACACTTATTGTAAAAGTATCAGGAAATAATTTGGCTCAGACTATCAGATTTCTTCAAAACAAATCGAAACAGTTTGCACCTGGTATCCCGTTTGAGTATCGCTTTATGGACGAAGATTTTAATAAATTGTATGATACAGAAACCCGTACAACCCGGGTGTTTACTATTTTCTCTTCAATAGCAATTTTTCTGGCTTGTCTTGGTTTATTCGGGCTATCCGCTTATTCAGCCCGCCAAAGAATCAAAGAGATTGGGATACGAAAAACCTTAGGCGCATCTGTGTCAAATATTACTTTCCTGCTGTCAGACAGTTTCCTGAAACTGGTACTCATAGCTTTTATATTAGCCGCACCGGTTTCGTGGTTTGTGATGAATAAATGGATACAGGATTTTGCCTATCGCATACATATAAGCTGGTGGATGTTTGCTCTGGCAGGATTATCGGCATTGCTGATCGCCCTGATAACTGTTAGTTTCCAGTCGGTAAAAGCAGCTACTGCAAACCCGGTAAAGTCATTGCGAACGGAGTGAAGCAAAAGAGTTTACAAACAGAATAAAAAAATGAATTATGATAGAACTAAAACACATAACCAAATGGGTAAATTCCGGCGGAAACCGGGTTTTCCTGTTACGCGATATCAACCTTACTGTTAACGAAGGCGAGTTTATCAGCATTATGGGCCCATCCGGTTCAGGTAAATCAACTTTGCTGAATGTAATCGGCATGCTGGACGAATTTAGCGAAGGAGAATATAATTTTCTCGGTCAGCCGGTGCATGAACTAAAGGAAAAGCACCGGTCGCAATTGTACAAAAGCCATATCGGTTTTGTATTCCAGGCCTATCACCTCATTGATGAATTAACTGTTTACGAAAACATCGAAACGCCTTTGCTTTATCAAAACATTAAATCCTCGGAACGCCAGGCGATTGTGGCTGATATCCTTGACCGTTTCAACATTGTCGGCAAGAAAGATCTTTTCCCAACCCAGTTAAGCGGCGGACAGCAGCAACTGGTTGGTGTAGCCCGGGCAATAGTCGCAAAACCCAAATTGATTTTGGCCGACGAGCCCACCGGTAACCTCAACAGCAAACAGGGCGAAGAAATCATGGAACTGTTTAGGAAGTTAAACGCCGAAGATGGCGTAATCATTATCCAGGCAACTCACTCCGAAAGGAACGCCGCTTATGGTTCCAAAATCATTAATTTGCTGGATGGGAGGGTTGAGAAATAATTTAATCGTGAACTTTTTGTTTTGATTGGAAATGAAGATGGTCTTACAACATTTCGTCCCTACGGGACTTTTAATGAATTTATAATCTGCTTTCTACCAACATCTTGTCCCTACGGGACAGCGCCGATAAACTATTTGCGAATGCAGCTAACAAATTGGCAGATTAAAAACAACCTCTTTGAACAAAAAGTCCCGTAGGGACGACATATTGGTAGAAAGAACGAGCCAAAATTCTAAAGTCCCGTAGGGACGATATAAAATTCTATCCGATTAAAAATGATTAATAATTATAAACTACTGTCATAAAGAATCTTAAATCAATGAAAAAAATAATTATTCTAATTCTGGTGTTGATTTGTGTAGCCTTACCAAAAACAAATGCCCAGAATTCTCCTTCCGCCGATAATGTTTACACTCTCCAACAATGCGTCGAAACCGCTTTTAAAAACAATGCAGATGTGAAACAGGCCGAACTCCTGGCGGAATCGGCACGGATAAATTACAACCAGTCCAAAACCAGTATGCTGCCCGACCTCAATGCCGGAATTTCGCATTCTTCCTACAACGGGCGAAGTATAAATCCATATACTAATTCGTATATTAACGAACAGAATAATGCTGCATCGTATTCTCTCCAAAGCAGTGTTGTTTTGTGGAACGGCTGCAGTCTTCACAACTATATGAAGCAAAATGAACTGAATTATGAAGCCGGTAAAATGGATGCCCAGAATGCAAAAGATAAAATTACGATCAGCATAATTCTGAATTATCTTTATGTCCTAAGCACTCAGGAACAGCTTAATATTGCGCTGGCACAGGTAGAAGCTACCCAAAAGAAAGTGGAACTTCTGGAAATAAAAAACGAGCAGGGAGCAATCACTCCGGCTGATCTTTACGATATGAAAGGACAACTGGCTAACGATGAGTTATCGGTGGTAAGCACAAAAAACAGTCTCGAAAGTGCAAAGCTAACGTTGGCTCAGCTGATGAATATCCCTTATTCGGAAAACATGAAACTGCTTGCCATAAGTGATGATGCATTTTTGCAACCGTATAATGCATCTATCAGCGAAGTGTATGATAATGCGCTTAATCATTTGGCGCTGGTTAAATCGGCTGATCTGAAAGTTGCCGGTGCCGACAAAAATATAAAAGCAATCAAAGGGCAGTTGATGCCAACGCTTTACCTTTCCGGTGGCATTTATACCAACTATTCGAGCACGGCAAATACGCAGGAATTTGTAAGTACCACTGATGTTCAAACCCCTGATTATGTGATGTTGAACAACGCCAAAAATCCGGTGTACACTCCGCAATCAACGTATAATGCTATCCCGATTACTTATGGAAGCCAATTGAACAACAACTTCAACTCTGCTGTAAGTTTAGGCTTGCAGATTCCGTTGCTGAATGGTTTTCAGGTCCGGAATAAATTAAAACAGGCAAAAGTAGCCCAGGAGCAGCTGACTGTAGAGGCACAGCATACCAGGGATCTGTTGCGCAAAGCAATAGAACTGGATTTTGTAAATATGAATTCCGATTATTCAGCCTATAAAATATTGCTGAAGCAGGTGGATGATTTTGAGCAATCGTTTCGTGCTGCTGAAGTGCGCTTTGAACAGGGAGCTATATCAACTGTTGATTTTGTGATCGCAAAAAATAATTTCGATCGTGTACTGATAAATTTGGTTTCGATCAAATACAATTATATTCTTCGCACCAAGCTGCTTGATTTTTATCAGGATAAGGCGCTGTGGTAGAAAGCTTGGAATTGGATTGTCTTTTGTATAAATCACAATTGCCTATCCAAACAGAAAATTTAAAGCAATCAATATCTCACACTTACAGAACTTCTTTTCACATGCATCTGGTTCATTTACAATATTTTGTTTTTTAATGATGGCCTAGTCCCGTAGGGACGGAATGTTGGTAGAAACACAAGATAACAGTATATTAAGTGCCGTTAGGTACGCTATAATCAATATCAACAGGTTTAAAAATATATCTTTCATCAAAATCAACCTCAAACTCCTCGAGCATTGAATTGTATTCTTCGGAGAAGGTTTTCTTTCTGTGATGAACTGTTTGATTCAGTATATACTGAATTATAGTCGGAACTTCTTTTTTGCTGTATGAGAACGCAGCATATCCTTCCTGCCATGAAAACTTCCCTTGAATGAACTTTTTGTCATTGATCCATTTTTATGAATTCCCCTTGATATCTTGCATCAAATCGGATACCGATTGCGAAGGTTTTAGCCCAAACAGAATATGGACATGATCAGGCATGCCTTTTATTGCTAATAATTTGTGATTGTTACGTTGTACAATCCCACTAATGTATTTGTAAAGTTCTTCATTCCAGGAATTACGGATTATACATTCCCTGTTTTGGACAGCAAAGACAGCCTGGATATGAATCTGTGTATAGGTATTTGCTATGATTTTTTATATAGCGTCCCTGACGGGACTTTTCACAAATATAATTAATATCTTTCTACCAACATCTTGTCCCTAACGGGACAAATCCGTCCGATCAGGTATTTTGGTATAAGCCAAATAAATTTCAAAAGTCACTTAGGGACGTCATGTAATTATGCCATCAAACCAATAATTCAGGGAATATCCTGGTTCAAAATCTCAAATAAAACGCCGTCCCTTCATTCACCTTTGACTGAACGGTTATGGTTCCTTTATGCACCATCATAATCTGCTTGCACAGGCTTAAACCAATGCCGTTGCCGTTTTTCTTTGTGCTGAAAAACGGAATAAATATCTGTTCCAGTAAGTCTTCCGGCATTCCTGTTCCATTATCTGCCACTTTTATAATAATCTTATTGTCGTTATCGGTGTATGCGGTTAAAACAATTTTAGGTTCAGGGCTACATTTTACAGCATCAATTGCGTTCAATATCAGGTTAATCAGAACCTGCTCAATTAAGCCGGCATCAATCTCAATTGAAAGCAAGGGATCTTTTAAAATAACTGTCATTTCAATGTTTTTCTGCTCCAGCGTGGGTTGCATAAGCCGGTGGAGGTTATCGAACAAACCGCTGATAAAAACCTTTGCCAGTGCGGCCTTCGTAATTTTATTCAGGTTGCGGTAGGTTTCGGTAAATTTTAATAAACCTTCACTCCGTTTGCGGATGGTCTCAATGCCCAGTTCCAGGTCTTCTGCTATCCCTGTCGGATCAGGAAGTTCTGTTTTAAACTGCTTTAGCCTGCCCTGCAAAGTATTTGCCAGCGACGAAATCGGTGCCACCGAATTCATAATCTCGTGAGTCATTACACTCAGCAGTTTTTGCCAGGCTTTCGACTCGGTTTCTTCCAAAGCTTCGTTTACATTCTGAAATGCTATCAATTTGAAATGCACACCCTCCGTTTGAAAAGCTGTTGCCGACAACACCACTTTCAGATTGCTCTTTTCGCGGTGAATGGTGCTGATAATTCGTTCCCCGGGTGCAAGTGCAACAATTTGTGTATAGAGCAAATGATCTCTTTTCTCCAGCGAATGAATGGTTTTCAGGTAAGGCACTTCCAGTATTTTTTTCAGCGACTCATTCATCCATTTGATTTCCCCGCTTTCAGTCTCATACGAAAGAATACCCGTATCAACCAGTTCCAGTATTTTTTGAAGGTATTGATACTGCTGTTCCTTTTCCTTGCTTACCACGCGGAAGGTGGTATTGATTTCGTTAAACCCCTGCCGCAGTGATTGCACCTCAACCGGAGCCTGTTTTACATTAAAATATTTGGAGAAATCCCTGTAATGAATGGATTCAACAAACTGCTCCACTTCGTTCTGCGCTTTTTTATGCAGACGGTAGAAATCGATAACCTGGAAAATAATCACCGGCACAAGCACCAGGTCGAAAACGTACTGTTTCTGCAAAACCGTAAATGCAAAAGCGAGGAGTGTGATTACAAGCAGCATCACTCTTAGCAAAACACCATAATCGTTTTTTCTAAATTTCATATTTGCCAAGCCTTCTGTACAAAGCTGTACGTGTTATTCCCAGTTCTTTTGCGGCTTTTGTAATGTTGCCGTTATTCTTTTCAATCACCCTTAAAATGGTGTTCTTTTCGATATTGCTGAGTTTGGTTTCGTCGTTTTCTGCTGATGCATTCTGATTGGAGGATTCAATCGGCGAGAAAATAATTTCATCCGGGGTAATTTCATTTCCGTCCGACATAATTATAACTCTTTCAATTATATACTGCAACTCGCGCACATTGCCGGGGAAATGGTATTGTTCCAGTTTTTTTAATGCGGTTTCCGAAAACCGGGTATTGGTTTTCAGGTATTTTGCCGAATATATTTTCACGAAATGTTCGATAAGCAGCCGGATATCTTCATTCCGTTTTCGTAACGGGGGAATAATAATTTCAACGGTATTGATGCGATAGACCAGATCTTTCCGGAAACGGTTTTCATTAGCCAGTTCGCTCATAGGAAGGTTGGTGGCACAGATCAGTCGTATATCTACAGGAATACTCTGGTTTGAACCTAGCCGTGTGATTTGCCGGTTCTGCAATGCAGATAAGAGTTTAGCCTGCTGCTGCAACGAAATATTCCCGATTTCATCCAGGAACAACGTTCCGCCATTGGCAGCTTCAAACAAACCCATCCTTTCGTCCTTCGCATCCGTAAACGCGCCTTTTTTATGCCCGAACAGTTCGCTTTCGAACAAAGTTTCGGTTAGCGCACCAATATCTACTTTTACAAAAGGCTGTTTTTTGCGCAGCGATTTTTCGTGGATAGCTTTCGCGATCAGGTCCTTGCCGGTACCGTTTTCGCCCAGGATCAGAATATTGGCATCGGTAGGCGCAATCTTATCGATTTTCGAAAAAATATCGAGCATCACATCGCTGTTGCCCAACAGGTCGGGATAAGAATTTTTGGATGAGCCCGAATTAGTGGAGGAAGAAGCCTGCTGCGTTTTTTTCTTTAAAATATCAGCGATAGTCGACACCAGCTTTTCGTTGTGCCAAGGTTTTACAATAAAATCCGAAGCGCCTTCTTTCAGCGATCGCACCGCCAGGTCAATATCGCCATAGGCAGTGATCATAATTACCGAAATGCCGGGCTTCATTTCTTTAATACGCTTCAGCCAATACAAACCTTCGTTACCAGTATTGATTGAGGCGTTAAAATTCATATCCAGCAACACCAGGTCGAATGGACGCGAAGTGATAAGCGACGGAATATTCTCCGGATTTTTCTCGGTAACCACCTGCTGCACTTCTGTTTTCATCAATAAGCGCACTGCGGTGAGTACATCCACATCATCGTCAATTACCAGTATGCTTGCTTTCAGTAAACTCATTTCCCAAATAATATTTGCATCAATAAATAGTTTTGCGCTGCCTTTTATTTCTAAAAACAGTTATTATGCCGGAACTGTTCAGGTCTTTACAGGCTGGTTTGGCATACAAACTTAGAAGAATCAAATTTAGGTATTTCAGGTGTATTATTTTTGGATTTGTTCTCTACAGTAACCGTTACTTTTCGGAAGTTACCGGGTGGCACAAACAAATACGGATCAGCTGCATTCTTTACTGAAATAAATGTTATATTTGGGTCAATGTAATAGAATAGTGATCATTTATATACAGGCGAAATCAAGAGATTAGTATGGGTTAGTACTAATTGTGATCTTGTTGGCTACAGGCATAAAAACCCCGGTAACTAAAATTTATGCATCAAAATGAGTGACGTAAAAACATTGCATACTGAATACATTTCCCGGATCAACAAAACATTTGATTACATAGAATCAAATCTTGAAAAACCAATGACTTTGGCTGAAATAGCGTCAGTTGCTAATTTCTCAAAATTTCATTTCAACAGAATTTTTCTGTCAATGGTTGGAGAAACTCCTTTCCAGTTTATTTTAAGAGTCAGAATTGAAAAAGCGGCCACCTTAATTTTGACCAATAACAACGAGAGCATTTCTGAAATAGCTTTTAAATGTGGTTTTTCTGATATTTCAGTATTCTCCCGGAACTTTAAAAATTATTTTCATATCACCGCTTCTCAATATAGAACCAGTAAGCCGCACAATAGCAATTTAAGTCAACAACAGAGCAATAGTCAACAAAGTAATGAGAAGCCAACACTTTATTTTTGTCCTGAATTAAAAACAATTAAATGGAGGACAACTATGAAACTTAACAAAAGTGTGGAAGTCAGGGAACTTCCTGAAATGACACTTGCCTACATCAGGCATATTGGCCCGTACAAGGGCGATGATAAACTCTTTGAGGGCATCTGGAACAGATTATTCGCGTGGGCTGGTCCGCGTGGTTTAATCGGTGGTAAAGATTTCAGATCACTGGTAATCTATCACGATGACCCCAATGTGACTATTGAAGATAAACTCAGGATGAGCGTTTGCATTACTGTACCTGCCGGAACAAAAGTTGACGGAGAAATCGGAAAGATGGAAATTGAAGCCGCAAAGTATGTTATAGCCCGGTTTGAACTTACTGCCCGGGACTTTCAGCTGGCATGGGACTGGGTTTACGGTCAGTGGTTTCCGGCAAGCGGGTATCAGCCTGACGATAAACCTTGTTTTGAAATGTATCCGGAAGAGCCAAAAGATGGGAAATTTATCGTTGATATTTGTGTGCCGGTAAAACCAATCTGAAAAAACTAAAGGGAGCCGGCCTCACGGCTGGTTCTCTTCATTTAAAAATTAAAAGAGAATGGGATATTATATTGATATAGAAAAGATAAGCATTGATGATTACAGGAGTAAATTAGAAGCTGCATATCTGCCGCCGAGCAGGATGATGCTTAAAGATAAGGCTGAAGATAGATTTGGCTACTTTAAAAGTATCGGGATTAAAAACATAAAAGAATTGCTGCTCTTACTCAAAAAGAAAGATAAGTTAGCTGAACTACAAAAGATTGACTGTTTTTCGGGCGATTATCTTACAATTTTGCTGCGGGAGTTGAACAGTACACTTCCAAAGCCAAACAGGATTGCTGACTTTGAAGGTATTTCAGAAGACACTATCAGTAAGCTTGAACAAATCGGAATTACAAATACGGAGAAACTGTATGATCGGATTGTAACCAGTGATAAAAGACATGGCCTCGCTCTTTCAACAGGAATAAAGGATTCGGATATTTTAGAATTAAGTTGTTTGACAGATTTATCAAGAATAAAATGGGTTGGTGTAACCTTCGCCCGCATGCTTTACGACCTGGGAATTGATACCGCTGAGAAAGCATCAAAATCCGACCCTGTTGATCTTCATTTCAGGATAAATCTGTTGAATAAATCGAACGGTTTTTTTAAAGGGCAGATCGGACTAAATGATATTAAAATAGTTGTCGCTGCGGCTAAAGAAATTCCTTTTGAGATAGAATACTGAAAAATGAAAAAACACCACGGTAATAACATTTGGTGCCTTTTGGAGTATATTTGACACCGATAGGGATCGGTATTGTTATCCGAATTACCTTTCCTGCTCTTCAGAGGCCAAAACCGGTAGCCGCAATTATTTATCCTCGTCAGTAAAAATTTGATGCCAAAAATACAGGAACCATAATGATAACCACAAAACTCACCCTCCACGATAAACTACCTCTTACCTGCTCACGAACCGGCACCTGCTGCCATGGCAAGAGTGTTTTGCTTAATCCATGGGAACTGATGTGCCTGGCCAGGGAGAAAAAGATTACACCAAGGGAATTTCGTAATCTGTATTGTGAGTTTGGAGGAATCCGTTTAAAGTTTAACGGCGCCGTTGGATGGAAGAATCAGCAGGCATGCAGCCAGTATATCACTGGTTTCGGCTGCAGCGTGCATTTAGGTCGACCGCTGGCCTGCCGGTTATATCCGCTTGGCCGACAGATTCAGAGTGAGAAAGTTCATTATATGCACGAAGGAAATGAATTCCCTTGCCTCGAAGGATGTCCCGAAGTTACCGGACTGCCTTATTTAACTGTAGGCGAATACCTGGCAGGACAGGTAACTGAGAAGTTCGAAATTGCACAGGATGCATATTTAGACCTTATGCAGAATTTAGCTGATATAGCCTTTGAACTACTCCTTGATACCGGCCTGGCTGAATCCGGAGATATAAAAACATTGCCGCTATGGCGAAAAATGGGCAGCGAGCTTCCGGAAGTATTAGCTGATAGAATTGGACAAGAATGGATGGATTCCCTGATGCTCCCGGAGATTTCTGATAACCTGGAAGACCCGGTTTCATTTGCCCGAAAGCATAATGAATTACTCCAGGCTAAAGCGCAGCAACAATTCGGAACCGCGCAAACAAACCAGGAATTACATCAGGCATCTGTTTTAATCATGGGAGTAGCATTGCACCTTGCCCGGGGTTTAGGTGCAAATCCCGAAACATTGGCTGAACATTGGATAACTATTGCGAAGCATCATGGCGCTGTAGAATAATATTTCCTATACTTTTTACATATGAAGCTGAACAGATTAATTATTTTCGTTTTTATTCTGCTCCTTTCCGGATGTAATAATACGGTTGGAACTATTGAACTTAAAGGATTAGTTGTTGATGAAAATACAAAAGCACCGGTTCCAAACATATCGGTTATGGTTCAGGCGCTGGAACGTTGCGAAGATGAGACCACTGCTACTTTTGCGGGTGATTTTACTACTGACACTTCAGGGCGTTTTACCTATACGCTGAAGAAAGTTAAAAATTCTTCGTTATACAATTTCCGAATTGATGGAAATCCGGCTTATGATCCTTCAAACCGGGTTTTGGGTCTCACCGAGCTTAACAGCTATGGTAAGTTTTTATCGTTTGAAATAAAACGAATAGTTGATTTTACAATGAAAATAAACCGGAACGGCAAAACTCCCTTTCGCGACACGCTCACAGTATCGTGGGAAACCAACGGGATTAAGGGTGAAACACTGTACCCGTTCAAAACAAATAATTACCAGATTAATCCTGGAAATGGTCTGATCTGGATTGGGGGAGACATAAAGTCAGAAATTAAAACGAAAGTATTTGCAGATAAAAACACAATAGTACACTGGACACTACATAGAAATGGAAAGCGCAGTGAAATTACGGATACAGTTTTCTGCGACAGAAATACAGCTAATAGTGTGTATTTAAACTATTGAAGAATTAATACAATGTGATTCGCAAATTGGTGATTATGTTTATCTTAAGTCAACAATATAATCCGGCTTTGAGATTCTAAGTAGAATAAAGCTCTAATTTTGGCAGCTTTCCATTGATTTTAAAAAAATACAGGCATTGAACCGAAACCGTTTCTTACAGTTGCTTTTCCTGGTAATTACCATTGATGCAGGGCTGGCATCGCGGCACTTTTCAGCTTATTTACCTCACTGGGTACAACTCTATTTGGGCGATGCGCTTTGGGCATTAATGGTATTCCTGCTGTTTGGCTTTATTTTTCATAAAAAAAGCACGTTATGGGTAGCCATAGCCGCGCT
>JAIFMH010000165.1 GCA_020048595.1 Bacteroidota bacterium
GAGAGTTCGTCAGATAAAAATAAAGAAAGAGATAAATTTATTTTTTGGATCTATATGGTAGTGTCAGTACCTTTGTTTTTTGTTGCTTTATATTATGTAAAGCCTTATGTAAATTAACAAATAAATCCCTACTGGAGTTCCAGTAGGAATTACTCTTGGTTTAGGCGCTGCGGCGGGAGAAATGTGGTACGATAGTTTTAATTCATTCATGATACACCTGTCTGATGGTTTGGGGACAATGCAGTATAACATGAAAAAAGGTTGGAATCCTGGTACTATTTTTGGAGGGAACCAATAATACAAGATGAAAATGGATTTCTTATATAAAAGCACTTTTAAAAACAGATTGAGCCATATATATCTGGTTTATATGGCTTTGTTTGCAATTGCATTATTTGTATTATTTATGGTCTTCAAATTTGGGGTTGGTGATCTTAATGAATACATTTATATTGCAGTTAGCCTTTATGGTTTTTTCCTCATTCTTCCAACATTGTTTATTCATTTTTCATACCTAATCACAAATTATAAAGATCAATTGATCATCAATTTTGATAATGAAATCATTGAATACCAACATAAAGGAAGAAAAATATTATTTCATTTTAATGAAATCAAACTAATTGATGTGTATAAGACACATGCACTATTAAGAAGAGCACCTGGTTGGTTGCCTTGGGAAACAAACCATTATCTCAAAATTACTTTAGATAATGGTAAAGAAATATTTATTACTTGTTTTATGGCTAATGAATTAGAGCTTCCCGTTGATAAGAGTAAAATTAAACTACATAAAGTTTTTTACCCTTACTTAAGGAGATAATTAATAAATAAAAAGATCATTTTAAACTTAGTCTTTAATCCCCCGCTGGCGCTGATTTTCATTCAGTGCCGGGAAAATAGCTTATAAAAGGATACTGTGTCTAAGCGTTAGGATTCCTGAATCCCAAACTTTTGTAACGTAAAGCGAGTAAGCACCTATCTTCTTTTTTTATACTTTTGCAGAAAATTTGAAATTGGGCAGGATATTAGCCATTGATTACGGACAGAAGCGTGTAGGACTTGCAGTTACTGATGAACTCAGGATGATAGCGGGTGCGTTGGATACGGTACACTCAAAAGATGTTATCGCTTTCCTGAAAAATTACGTTTCGCACGAAAATGTGGATTGTTTTGTGGTAGGATATCCGCTTACATTACAAAACCAGCTTTCGGAATCTGCCCGTTTTACCGAACCTTTTGTTAAACATCTGCAGCGTACATTTCCCAATATTCCGGTCGAGAGAATGGATGAACGGTTTACATCAAAAATGGCTACCGCTGCCATTCTTATTTCAGGAGCAAAAAAAAAGGACCGTCAGGATAAAGCTTTGGTTGATAAAGTCAGTGCTGTAATTATCCTTCAATCCTATCTTGAGATGAAAGCCATGCAGAGATGAACCAATAGGTTGGTTTTTTGTTTTTATAAAGATTAAATTACAATGTCGGATGTTTGATGTACAATTTCGGATTAAATATTTGAACCTTAATTGTTAACGCATCAGGCATTTGAAACACTGAACTTTTAACACCGCAATGACAAATAACGATTAACCAACAACGATTAACCAACAACGATTAACCAATAACGTTTAACCAATAACGTTTAACCAATAACGCTTACCCAACAACGATTAACTAATAACAAACACCAATGATTCTTCCTGTAGTCGCGATCGGACATCCTAATTTACGAAAACTCTCAGTTGATATAACTCCTGAATATCCCGGTCTGCAGCAGCTTATAGCCGATATGTGGGAAACCATGTATTTTTCAGTAGGAGTGGGGCTTGCGGCACCTCAGATCAACAAACAGATCAGGCTTTTTGTGATCGATGCTACCCCTTACGAAAAAGAAACTCCGGAAACCAAAGATTTTAAAAAGGTATTTATAAATCCGAAGATAGTTGAGGAAAAAGGCGAGGAATGGGCTTTTAGCGAAGGCTGCCTCAGTATCCCTGATATTCATGAAGTGGCCAGGATTATTCAGCATGAATATGATCATCTCGAAGGTGTTTTGTTTGTGGATAAAATTCATCCGTTGCGCAAAATTATGATCAAGCGCAAACTGCAGGAAATTGCCAAAGGCATTACCGAGGCTAAGTATAAAATGATTTTTCCACCGAAAAAACGTTGATTACCAGGAAGATTGTAACTCAAAGCATAGCTTGAAACTCAAGGAACGAATGATTCCCTCAGACTTTTGGTGATCAAAGCCGTTTTATTACGCTGATATAACATTAAAATAAAATTATTGACTTATTTTCACAAAGTAAATAACTCTGAAGGTGTTAAGAATTTTCTCCTGAATTGAAAAAACTGTTTCAGCATAACTTATTTAAAAGCGTAATAAGTTCTTTCCATATACTTTCCACAATGAGAAATACTTTTCTGATTTTATCATTACTGATTTCCTTTACTTTTTTGTCCTGTTCGTTTTCGGGCGATAAAATGTCGGAAAAGATATCCAAAATGGAAACAGACATGAAGAATACCCATATAGTAGCCTGGCACCTGAGTATCTTTACAAAGCTGCCGGACTTGCCATTGGTTTCAGCAGGGGAATACAGGCAGTAGGGATATACGAATCCATAATTCATACGTATCCTGGCTATAAAAAAATACCTGAGAGTTATTTCATGCAAGCGTTTGCTTACGAAAATATTATTGGAAACACAGGCAAGGCGTTTGAATATTACAATGAATTCCTCTCTAAATTTCCGGAACACGAATTAGCCGATGATGCCCTCACAGCCATTAAGTTTATGGGAAAGTCGCCTGATGAAATAGTTCGCGAATTTGAAAGGATGAATGCGGATACGATCAGGTAGTTGATGATTATTCTTTAATCGTTCCCTTCGGCTGCGCTCAGGGTAAAACTGGTTAAAAGTTATTCGTAACTAAGTAAATAGATTTGAGGTACCTGATTTGGGGTGTACTGTGATCAGTATTTTTACAATAAAATTCTAAGATTTTAAACTGAGATTATTCATCTCACAATATACATTCCACTTCCTTCCTTTATTCTTTTCCTGAAAAGTCTTCAGTAAGCATTGTTTTTAATCCCGACGCTTTTATATCCAACGAAAGTTCTCCATTACGGCAGTAGGAGATACGGCCGGTTTGCTCAGAAACAATAATTGCGATGGAGTCATTTTTCTCTGTAATCCCGATGGCTGCACGATGCCGCAACCCGAACTCGGTAGGAAGGTCCATTTTTGCAGAAACCGGTAAAATACAACGGGCTGTCTTAATCCTGTTGTCACTGATAATAACAGCTCCGTCATGCATAGGATTATTTTTATAAAATATACTTTCAATAAGCTGATCCGAAATTAAAGCATCTACTGCCAGTCCTGTATCTTTAAACTCAGCCAGGTCGTTTTTACGTCCAATCACAATCAATGCGCCGGTAAGCGTGTGCGACATCCTGTGGCATGCCTGAACAACAGGGTCAATATCTGCAAGATTGCTGTTTTCGAGCTGAAGTTTTGAAAATAATGCCCTGAACCTGTGGCGGGTAATAAAACCTGGTGATCCGATAGCAAGCAGGAATTTTCGTATTTCAGGCTGAAATACAACGATAAAAGCTATAAATCCCACCGAAGTGAATGCTCCAAGCAAATCGCTGAGCAAATCCATCTGAAGCGTTTTTACTAGTCGCCAAATAACGAAAATAGCTAAAATGCCCAGGAAAATATTTACTGCCGCAGTCCCTTTAAGCAACTGATAAAGAGAAAACAGCAGTAATGCGACTAAAAGCACATCGATAACATCGAGTATCCTGATATGCAGAAAAAGAGGTATGATTGAAGCGATCATTTATGACTGATTGTGTAAAGTGCAAATATACATTCAACGGTTTGTCTTTTCAAATTAATTCAGATTCTTCGAAAATTCATCACCTGATTTTCTGGAAACGTTCTTGGTAGAACATCATGCTTAGTCACTATCCGTTATTTGTTAATCGTTATTCGTTATTTGTTAATCGTTTTTCACTTTTCTTTCTTCACTTTTCACTTTCCAAGTACATTTCCGCCAGTTTCAGAGTCTGAACTGCCTCTTTCACATCGTGAACACGCAGAATATCAGCACCATTAAGCAGTGCTATCAGATGTAAAGCGGTAGTAGAGGTTAATGCTTCTTCTGGTTTGATATCCAGTAATTTATAAATCATTGATTTGCGCGAAATCCCTACTAAAACCGGAAGCCCGAATTCCTTAAAAGCTCTGAGTTCGCGGAGCAAAGTGAAATTGTGTTCAATGGATTTTCCAAACCCAAAACCCGGATCAATGATCACTTGTTGTATGCCTGAATTATGTAATGAAATCAGTTTTTGTTCGAAAAAGCTACTGATCTGACTGGTTACATTTTCGTATTCCGGATTACTCTGCATATCAGACGGAGTTCCCTGCATATGCATTAAAAGATAAGGCAAGCCTGTGGCAGCAACAGTTTCAATCAACCCGGCATCTATGCTTCCGCCCGAAATATCATTAATAATACCAGCCCCTGCAGCAGCAGCAAGTTTTGCCACTTTTGACCGGTATGTGTCAACGGAAAAAACTGTATCCGTGTATCTAACTGAAAGCAGCTCCAGAACCGGAATAAGTCGTGCTATTTCTTCTTCTTCGGAAACATAGCCGGCACCCGGACGCGTGGATACTGCCCCAAGATCGATTATTGACGCACCATCCTGTATCATTTTTTCGGTGTGCGAAATACGTGCATCCATTCCGGTATAACGGCCGCCATCGAAAAACGAATCCGGCGTTAAATTTAATATGCCCATAACCAGCGGTTTATCGGTACTGAGCACATTATTGCCGCAATTCAGGGTCTTATTTCCGGAAAAAGGTGTAATTTTATCACTCCAAAAATTCATGGTTTACTCTTTGAAATCAGCTACAAAGTTATTGATATTATGCCTGAAAAAACTTTTCAACAATACGATACTGTGATTCGTGCATGCCGCAAGGTATTCATGGCTAAAAATCACGATTATGGCACCGCATGGCGTATTTTGCGAACCACTTCCATCACAGACCAGATTTATATAAAAGCCAGCAGAATCCGCAGCATTGAGGAGAAAGGCGAAAGTAAAGTGGATGAAGGTATCCGTTCGGAATTTATAGGCATGGTCAATTATTCGGTAATGGCACTTTTTCAGCTTGAACTGGGAGCAGCCGAAGAACCTCATATGGACAATGATGTTGTTGGTGCCAAATATGATGAGTATATTGCAACGGCCCGAGACCTGATGGCAGATAAAAACCATGATTATGGTGAAGCCTGGCGCCAGATGCGGATCAGCTCACTTACCGATATTATCCTGATGAAATTACTTCGGATCAAACAGATAGAGGATAACAATGGCTTGACGCTGATGTCGGAAGGGCTCGACGCCAATTATTTAGATATTATAAACTATTCAGCTTTTGCGCTGATTATGTTGGATCAACAAAACTAGGTTGCTATGAAATGGATTGCAAATATCAGCAGAATACTGATCGGGATTGTTTTTGTTTTTTCAGGTTTTGTAAAAGGAGTTGATCCGCTGGGAACTGCCTATAGACTTGAAGATTACTTTATTGCTTTCAACTGGGAGTTTTTTATTCCGCTTGCTCTTTTCTTCTCCATTTTATTATGTACGGTAGAATTCGTTACCGGAGTTATGCTCTTACTGAATGTGCAGATGAAGTTCACTTCGTGGTTATTGCTGATAATGATGGCGTTTTTTACAGTTCTTACATTAAACGATGCACTTTATAATCCGGTTCCCGATTGCGGATGCTTTGGGGATGCTATTAAACTTACAAACTGGCAAACATTTTATAAAAACCTGCTTATATTGCCATTAGCAATGCTTGTTTTTGTTTATCGTAAGAAATTTATTCCTTTAACCAGTTCCGGAAGGCAGTGGTTAATAGCCTTGTTTTTTATTGGAATGTTCGGTTCATTTTCGTATATGTGCTATAGCCATCTGCCTGTTATAGATTTTACTGAATGGAAAACCGGTAATAAATTGTACCCGGAAAATCCGAAACCGGTAAATTACTATCTCACTTATAAAAATAAGCAGTCGGGTGAACAGAAGGAATATTTATCACCAAATTATCCTTTTAACGATAGTATCTGGATGGCACAATGGGAATTTGTTTCACAACGCGTGGAAGATCCGAACACCTATTATGGAAAGTCACTTATTATTAGTGATACTACCGGTAATAATGCAACCGAAAGTATTATCCGGAATCTTGATTATCAGCTGATAATCAATTCGTATGATTTAACAACAGCGGATAAGGAAGCGTTCAAACAACTGAATGATTTCTGCGCAAAAGCCTATAACGACAATATCGCTACTGCGGTCCTGGTGAGTGCAGAACCTTCGGATATTGCTCAATTTAGTAAAGAAAACAATCTACAGCTCGATTTTTATACTGCTGATGATATCGTACTTAAAAGCATTGTCCGCTCCAATCCGGGAGTATTGTTGATGAAAGACGGAGTAATATTAAAAAAATGGCATCATAATGATATTCCGGATTACGAGGATTTTAAGAAGGAATTAGGAACAAGATAAGTTGTTGTAGTTTCTAATCCAAAACCACAAAATCTAAATTTCAGGTCACAAAACTCGACCGATCATTCAATGACCACCGAAACATCTCAAAAACTTCATAAACTAACCCATGCTCCGATACACCTTTATTCGCCTTATGTATGGA
>JAIFMH010000051.1 GCA_020048595.1 Bacteroidota bacterium
TCGCTGGCAAGTAAAACACACACATATGTATATAGAGAAAAGCTGGATTGATAAACATGTAAGTGTAATAATAATGTTTATTCTCAGCTATGCATCCGTTAATGCTCAAACTAAACCGGCGGCCCCCTGGATATCATATCCATCGGCTAATGTCACGGAGTATGGTGTATATAATTTCCGTAAATCTTTTAAACTTAATACTATTCCTGAACAACTTACTATACATGTTTCGGCTGATAACCGGTATAATCTGTTTGTAAATGGAGTCAGGGTTAGTTACGGACCTGCCAAGGGTGATCTGGAGACATACAAATACGATGTTGTTGATATTGCCGGATACCTGAAGCCGGGGGAGAACCTTCTGGCCGCATTGGTTTATAACGGTGGTGAGGACAAACCACTGGCTTTTATTTCGGTACAAACGGCTTTTATGCTTCGCACAGAAGATGCTGCTTTTAACAGTATAAATACCGATTCAACCTGGAAAGTATTTAAAAATCCTGCTTATCAGGTTATCTCATATAACGAAATGCTGCACAAAAATCCCTGGTTCTGGGGATTTTATGCCTGTGGCGGTGGCGATGAGGTACAAGGAAATGAATATCCCTGGGGATGGGAGAAATCAGGTTTTGACGATCACAAATGGCTGGCATCTGAACCCTTGAATTTTGAAAGCAAAGCTCCCTGGGATCTTGTTCCGCGAAATATTCCTTTTTTGGATAACCACCTGGAGCAACCCATGCTAATCCGGCAAGTAACAGGTGCAGATATCCCTGTCGGTAAATGGAATGGGAAAACCAAACTAACTATTCCTGCCAACACCAATGCTTCCATTTTGATCGACTTTGCAAATTTCACCATGGGTTATCCTGAATTAACGGTGAATCGGGGGGCTAACAGCTCTGTTAAGATCAAATATGCCGAAGCTCTTTATGATAAAATTAACGAGAAAGCCCACCGCGATTCTGTTGCTGGAAAAACCATGAACGGAGTCTGGGACGTTTTTCACACCGATGGCAGAGGTGAACGGACCTTCAGGCCATTGTGGCAACGTGCTTTCCGTTATGTTCAATTAGTTGTCGAAACTAAAGACAGTCCGTTGGATATTATTTCGCTGGAAAATGAATTTTCAGGCTATCCATATCCTGAGATGGCAACATTTACTAGTAATGATCCAAAAATTAACGAGATTTTTGAAATGTGCCAGCGCACTTTTCGCATGTGTTCGTCCGAAACATATTTCGACACACCTTACTATGAGCAGCTGAGTTATAGCGGTGACAACAGACCCATATCGGCAATATCATTCTATAACTCAACCGACGACCGCCTATTGCGTGAGGTGTTGAGGATTTATCCTCAGTCGGAGAGCAGGCAAACCGGGCTGTTCAAGGCGGCATACCCTTCCCGTTTCAATTCCGATATGGGTAGCTATTCGCTGGCATGGATTCAAGGTCTGAACGATTATTATTCTATGCGGGGTGATTCAGCTTTCATTGGTCAGTTTACAGCAAAGATTGAAGGAGTTCTGGAATATTTCGAGCGCCATCTCGACTCTAAAACCGGATTATTGGGCAGAATTAGCATCGAAAATTTCATCGACTGGAGTATAAAAGATAATAGCCTGCCGCATGCAGATAAAAACAGGGAAATGATCAATTCGACCCTGCTAAGCTTATATTATGCGCATTCACTCGATTGCGCCGTCAGCCTTTACAATCAAACCGGCCAAACTGAAAAAGCAGAAAAATGGGAAAAGCTGGCAAAAGAGATCAAAAGTGGTGTTTATGCCAACTGCTGGGATGAGGGAAAGCAGCTTTTCAGAGATTACCCCGACCAACCAGTATTTACACAACATACCAACGTTATGGCAATTCTTTGCAATGTGATTCCGGCCGGCAAGCAGGCTCAATTGCTCCAGCGAATATTGAGTTATGATAAGTTTGATGAAAAAGTGAGTGCTTATTTTTCCTTTTTCCTTTTTAAAGCCATGCAAAAAACAGGACAGGAGGATCTTATCGTGAAAAACCTTGATTACTGGTATAACTTTATCGATTGGGGATACACCACCTGCGGGGAAACCGGCTTTTCGATGCACGAACGTTCTGATTGTCATGCCTGGAGCGCGCATCCGGCTTACTTTTTACTCAATTCAGTATGCGGCATTAAACCTGCTGACATTGGATTCAATACCGTTACTATTACTCCGCATCTGGGCGATTTAACCAATGTATCGGCTTCCATGCCTCATGCAAAAGGTCGGATTTCAGTAGCGTATATCCTTGAAAACGAGGAATTACTTGCTACAATTAATCTGCCTCCGGGATTGAGTGGTTTCTGGGAAATGAACGGACAAAAAATTGAATTGAAAGAAGGAATCAATAAAATAAATCAGGAAATAACTTTGAATACATCGGCCCAAATAAAGCCCTAAGTATCGAAAATGGAAAAAGCAGCTTTTGAAAAGGAACTCATGCGCAGGAAAGAAAAGCAAGAAAAAAGGATTCTGCGTATAAATAAGAGATTGAAAGAAAGTTGTGGGATTTACAATCGGTTTAAATACCCGATTCTTACCGCTGAACACACTCCTTTATGCTGGAGGTACGATTTCAATTACGAAACAAATCCGCACTTGCTTCAGCGTATAGGAATCAATGCCACATTTAATGCCGGTGCTATTTTACATGAAGGCAAATATTTATTGGTAGTAAGGGTTGAAGGCTGGGACCGCAAATCCTTTTTTGCTGTAGCCGAAAGTTTGAACGGAATTGATAAATGGCAGTTCTGGAAATATCCCATCTCATTGCCCGAAACGACTCATGAAGAGACCAACGTATACGATATGCGTCTTACGAAACATGAAGATGGATGGATTTACGGTATCTTCTGCAGCGAGCGCAGGGATCCGGCTGCAGCTCCGGGCGACCTTTCCTCTGCTATTGCCAAAGCAGGAATTGTAAGGACAAAAAACTTAATTGAATGGGAACGCCTCCCGGATCTTATTTCTGATAGTCAGCAAAGAAATGTTGTTCTGCATCCTGAATTTGTAAATGGGAAATATGCCTTATATACGCGCCCCCAGGATGGTTTTATTGATGCTGGTTCAGGAGGTGGATTGGGTTGGTCCTTGATTGATGATATTGAAAACGCGGAAGTTAAAGAAGAGCTGATCATCGAATCGAGAATTTACCATACCATAAAGGAGATGAAAAACGGTCAGGGCCCTCCTCCTTTGAAAACCAAGCAGGGCTGGCTGCACCTGGCCCATGGCGTACGTGCTTGTGCTGCCGGTTTACGCTATGTGCTTTATATGTTTATGACCGATCTGCTTGAACCATGGAAAGTTATTGCTGTTCCTGGTGGTTATTTCATGGCTCCTGAAGGTGAAGAAAGAACAGGAGATGTATCGAATGTGCTGTTTTCGAATGGCTGGATCAGGAATGAACAAGATGAGGTATTTATCTACTATGCTTCATCTGATACACGCATGCATGTGGCTCTATCTAACATTGAAAAACTGACTGACTATTGTTTGAACACCCCTCCGGATGGATATCGCTCTGCAAGTTCGGTACAAAACATCATTCGGTTAATAGAGAAGAACGAGCCTGTTTCATAGCTTCTAAGTAATTTTTTTACAATCCAATCATGGAACCACAAGCAGAGAAAGTCTCTATTTTAGAAAAATCAGCATTCGGTATGGGCGATTTGGCTTCAAATCTATTCTACCAGACCTTTACCATGTTTTTATTGTATTTCTATACAGATGTGTTTGGCATTTCAGCAGCCGCAGCAGGAACCATGTTTCTGATTGTAAGGATTCTGGATACTTTTTACGATCCGCTTGTAGGAATAATGGCCGACCGCACAAATTCAAAATACGGGAAATTCCGGCCCTGGATACTCTACACGCTGCTGCCTTTTGGAGTACTTGGCTTTCTTACCTTTTATACACCTGAACTGGTAACCAGCAGTAAATTGGTATATGCTTATGTAACCTATACCGCAATGATGTTTGTTTACTCAACCATTAATGTGCCTTATGGAGCTTTAATGGCGGTTATGACCTCCAACTCATTGGAAAGAACCAGTTTGTCAGCTTTTCGTTCTGTTTTTGCCTTTTCAGGAGGAATAATTGTTCAGGCCTTTACACTTCAACTTGTGCATTATTTTGGACTATTGAACAGCAATTCTGATGGTTCGGTTAACGAACAATTTGGGTTTTCTGTAGCAATGGGTATATATTCTGTTTTGGCAGTAGTGCTGTTTTTAACTACCTTTTTTTTGTGCAAGGAGAGAGTTAAAATGTACCATGGTTGATACTTACACTTGTAGGGATAATGACTTGTTTGTATGTGGCCATTCGCAACGGGTCTATTATTTATTATTTTAAATACTATGTTAACAGTGAAGGGACGGCCAATTTGTTTGGATTTCAGATTGGTGCTGATGCGCTTGTTTCAACTTTTATGGTTGTTGGAACTGTTTGCAGTATTTTAGGTACAATAATGCTTAAGCCAATGGCTGCCCTTATCGGGAAAAAGAAAGTTTATATGGTTTCCATGGCATTAGGGACTATCCTGAGCATTGCATATTATTTCCTTGATAAAAACCAGATTACACTTATGTTTACCTTTCAGGCTTTGTGCAATTTTGCTGTGGGTCCGGCAATGGCCATGATGTGGAGCATGTATGCCGATACCGCAGACTATTCCGAGCTAAAAACAGGACGGAGAGCCACAGGTTTAATTTATTCATCTGCCAACTTTGCGCAAAAATTCGGTTGGTCAATCGGCGGTGCGATTGCAGGATATTTGCTGGCTTATTTTGGCTTTGTAGCCAATGCCACAGCATCTCCCGAAACCATTCATGGCGTGCGCGTTTTGTTTGGACTTATGCCTGCTATATGGAGCGCCATTGCTGTTGTTGCTTTATTCTTCTATCAACTGGATGAAAAAAAAGTGATAGAAATCAACCTCGAACTTGCTGCTTTAAAGGCAAAAAAATCACATTAGTGTCTAAAAACAGAATATGCAGTACGGATTTTTTGACGATGAAACGAAAGAATATGTCATCACCTCACCCAATACCCCGCGTTCGTGGAGTAATTACCTGGGATCGACGGAGTATGGTGCCATTATAACCAACAATGCCGGGGGTTATAGTTTCTACAAATCTGCCGGGCAGGGTCGCTTTACACGAATCCGCTTTAACTCCGTTCCAATGGATCAGCCGGGCCGGTATATTTACCTCCGCGATAAAGAAACTGCCGACTATTGGTCAGCATCCTGGCAACCGGTTGGCAAGCCCCTCAGCAACTATAAAAGTTCATGCAGGCATGGCTCAGCTTATACTATAATTGAATCGGAATATACCGGAATAAAAACTGAAACCAGGTATTTTGTTCCATTGGGTCAGTCATTTGAAGTCTGGCATCTGAAAGTAACCAATGACAGCCCAAGAGTTCGCGAGTTGAGTTTATTTTCCTTTGTTGAATACGCCAACAACTGGAACGCGATGGACGACCTGCTGAATTTGCAATATACCCAATACACCGGCAAAATGGATGTGGTTGATGGCATAATCAGCCATGGTACCAATGTCCATATTCCTATGATGCCCGATAATTTCAACGAAAAAGACCAGGGCCGGTTTTCATTCCTGGCTTTTGTGGGAGGTGAAGTTATAGGTTACGAAACCGACCTGGAACGCTTTTTAGGCAGTTATCGTACCTATGCCAATCCTGAAACGATTGAAAGAGGAACCTGCTCCAACTTTAAAGCCGCCGGTGATAATATGTGTGGCGTTTTGCAAATAGACACTATGCTTCAGCCGGGCGAAAGCAAAGATTTCTTTATCCTGATGGGTGTTGGGAAAGCCGAAACTGAAGGTAAGGCCATAGTTGCCAAATATGGAAACATTTCGGCAATTCAAGGTGAATTTGACAAATTAGCAGATTACTGGCATAATCGTATTGATGGATTGACGGTAAAAACGCCTGATCCGGAATTCGACAGTATGCTTAATATGTGGAGTCCATACAACTGCCTCATAACTTTTGCCTGGAGCAGGGCAGCCAGTTTGGTTTATACCGCCAGCGACCGCGATGGACTGGGCTACCGCGACAGTGTTCAGGATTTATTGGGCGTAATGCATTCCATCACCGATGAAGCCGGTAAGCGTCTTGAGCTCATGATTTCCGGGCAGGTTTCGACAGGTGGAGCCATGCCGGTAGTAAACAAAGTAACACATACACCCGGAAAGGAAACAGCTCCAAAAGAAGCGCAATACCGTTCGGACGATTGCCTTTGGTTGTTTAACGCCATACCTGCGTATGTGAACGAAACGGGAAACCTGGATTTCTATCACAAAATTCTGCCCTATGCTGACAAAGGAGAAGATTCGGTTTTAGGACATATGCACCGGGCGATTCAGTTCAACCTCGATCGTTCGGGGAAACATGGCTTGCCTTGTGGTTTACATGCCGACTGGAACGACTGCCTGAGGTTTGGCCACGATGGCGAAACAACTTTTGTTGCTATGCAACTCAGGTTCGCACTGAAAACCTACATTGAAGTTTGCCAATTGCTGGGCAATCTATCCGAAGAAGCATGGGCACAGCCGATTTTAGTACAACTGGATGAAAATATTCAGAAATACGCCTGGGACGGCGAATGGTTTTTGCGCGGATACCGTTCCGATGGATTCAAATTTGGCTCTAACGAAAGCCAGGAAGGCCGGATTTTTATGAATCCCCAGGTGTGGGCAGTTATCAGCGGAGCTGCCAGCGATAAACAAAAAACTTTAGCGTTACAGAAAATGGGTGAACGCCTGGCTACTGAATACGGAATAATGCTTTGCGATCCGCCATACACCGACACGGATTACAATATCGTCCGTGCAGCCTTGTTCAATACCGGAATGAAGGAAAATGGCGGAATATTTATGCATACACAGGGTTGGGCAGTTATAGCCGAAGCAATGTGCGGAAATGGAAATAGGGCTTACGACTATTTCAGACGATATATGCCTTCAGCGTGCAACACCAAAGCAGAAATCAGGCAGATAGAACCCTACGTGTATTGCCAATCCACACATAGCAAATCGAGTCCACGTTATGGAAACTCGCGTGTTCCCTGGTTAAGCGGCTCGGCTACCTGGTCGTTTGTAGCGGCAGCACAATACATTTTAGGTCTTCAACCTGTGGTTGACGGTTTAAGAATAGATCCTTGCATACCTTCATCGTGGGAAGGTTTTGAGGCAACACGCCGTTTTCGGAGTAAGGAATTAACTATCAAGGTTTTAAATCCGAATGGAGTTCAGAAAGGAGTTCGAAGTCTGAAGGTAAATGGGAAGGTTGTTGAAGGCAACGTAGTCTTTATTCATTTAATGGAAGCTAAAAATCAAATTGAAGTGATTCTGGGTTAAAGTATGAATTCATAAATTCTTTATCGAAGCCCAATAAAATAGCATTTAAATAGTATGAAAAAAACAATTTGGGCTTTTATAACTGTCATGATACTTGTAATTCAAGGATTGCTGGCACAGGAAACGCCCACAAAAGAATATGCCGCCAGATATCAGGATGTGACGGCCCGCACTCAATGGTGGCGCGAAGCACGCTTCGGCATGTTTATCCATTTCGGAGTGTATGCTGTGCCTGCCCGTGGCGAATGGGTGAAATCTGTTGAAAATTTAACTACAGAGCAATACCAGAAATATGTGGATGCGTTTAATCCCAGCGATTTTGACGCAAAAAAATGGGCCAAAGCGGCCAAAGCGGCCGGGATGAAATATGCTGTGCTTACTGCCAAACACCACGACGGGTTTTGTCTGTTCGACAGCAAACTCACTGATTACAAACTTAGTAATCAGTTTAACGGGCGCGACCTGGTACGTGAATTCCTGGATGCTTTCCGCACCGAAGGCATAAAAGTCGGTTTGTATTATTCCATCATCGACTG
>JAIFMH010000081.1 GCA_020048595.1 Bacteroidota bacterium
AATTACATAATCTGAATTTTCAGCCGCAACCTTTACAAGTGACAGGTGACCCTTGTGAAGAGCGCCCATTGTTGGTACAAAACCAATTATTTTTCCATCTGATGCCGGGCTTTTTCGGAGATTATTCAGATCAGCCTTTACAGTAATTATTTCCATAGCGAATAAAATATCGGCAAAAATAGATATTTATAAAATGTAAAATGAAAAAACAGGTGTACAATTACTTAGCAGAGGTTAAAAGCCTTGAAAATTTGCATTATATCGTCTTAATTATTTTCGTATCTTTGTACGTTTTTAAAAACCAATCAGGGTTATAATGGAAAACGTTAAAGTTTTATTCATCTCTCAGGAAATTACGCCCTACTTGCCTGAATCAGAAATGTCGCTTATTGGCAGATACCTTCCACAGGGGATTCAGGAGAAAGGCAGAGAAATCAGAACTTTTATGCCTCGGTTTGGTAACATCAATGAACGCAGGAACCAGCTTCACGAAGTCATTCGTCTTTCAGGTATGAACCTTATCATTGACGACACCGATCATCCTCTCATCATCAAGGTTGCTTCTATTCAGTCGGCCCGAATGCAGGTTTACTTTATTGACAATGACGATTATTTCAACCGGAAGTTTGTACTTAAAGATGCCAAGAACAGGTTTTATAAGGACAATGATGAGCGCATGATATTTTTTGCGCGCGGAGTCATTGAAACTGTTAAGAAACTCAGGTGGTCACCTGATATAATTCATTGTCATGGCTGGTTCACGAGTCTGGTTCCGCTTTACATTAAAAAATCATATAATGAAGATCCTTTGTTCATGAACTCTAAAGTTATTTTTTCAGCTTACAATGATGGGTTTAATGAAACACTGGATGATCACTTTATAAGACGGGTAAAATACGAAGGGGTTGACAATAAAGTTGTTGAACATCTGAAAAACCCGACTTTTGAAAATCTGGCGAGGACTGCCTTTAAATATTCCGATGGAATTATTATGGGAAGCCCTAAACTTATGCCTGAAATAGAAGGTGTTATAAAAGAATTTAAAACTCCGGTACTTAATTTTCAATCTCCGGAAGACTATATTGACGCCTATTCCGTTTTTTACGATACAATATTAACTGATTCGAAGCAATGAGTATTTTTGGAACCGAGTTTACCGGATGGAATAAAATCATAAAACGATACATATATATTTCCGGAATTAGTGTTTTTTTGATAATTGCAATTTTTGCGTGTAAAGAGGATGCGGATTATTTAGGAAGAGATTTGCTTCCTTCAACTGACAGCATTTTGGTAAATGTTGATTTTTCCACAAAAATAAGCTCGTTTTCGGCCACAGGTAAAAGACTTAATACTTCTGCGAATACATATTATGTCCTGGGTAACCATAAAGACAGCATTTTTGGATTTGGATCGGCATCAGTATTAACCCAGCTCAGCCCAAGTCAGCTGAGCACTCCGGGAGCCGGTTTTTTTCTCGATTCACTAGTCCTTTCTCTTACCTCAGCAGGTTTTTACGGGGATTCATTAAGTCAGCAGGAATTGAGAGTTTTTGAACTGGAGCAACCACTGGATAATGATACATCCTATTCAGACTTAAATCCTTACGAGTACGGTAGTTTCTCATCTGAGCTGGCATCTGTTACCTATAATGTCGGTGACACATTAATAAGGGTAAAAATTACTAATCCCGGGTTTTTAAACAAGTTTCGGACTGTGCCTGACAGTGTATTTCAGGATGTCGCTGATTTCATTAATACTTTTGACGGCTTGTTTTTACGGGTTGATCCTGTGATTGAAAAGGGAGGCTTTGTTTATCTGGATATGCAAGATTTATCTACCAAACTGGATTTATACTATAATGGAGATACTGCAAGTAAGGTCTATTCAATGAACCTGTCGTATTATTCTTCAAAGGCAAACGTGTTTTCCCATGATTACTCCGGGTTTCCCATAGCAGATAAGCTCAATGCCCCAGCCGGCACAGACAGTCTTATTTACATTGAAGGATTGGCAGGAGCTTCCGGTCGGATAAGCTTCCCTGAGCTTTCAGACTGGAAAGACAAAGGTGGGTTGATTTCCATTAATAAAGCTGAGTTGATACTACCAGTTGACACGATTTATTATCCTTCCCTTGCAAAAGAAAATTTTCCTTCGAGTCTGTTTCTTTATGAGCTTACTAATGATGGCGAATACAAGTCATTGTACGACTACAAGGTAGATCAGGCAGGCACTTATTTTGGAGGTAGTTATGATAATATCAAAAAAGCCTATGTTTTTAACATAGGGCTTCATCTTCAGTCCTATATCAGCGGGAAAGTTGACAGTCCTGATTTGGAAATTATTTCCAGACAAAGTAACAGCTCAGCCAATCGGGTTATTTTAAAAGGGGCGTCTTCATTGAATTCCCCCGTTAAATTAAAAGTAATTTATACTAAACTTTTTTAAATATGTGTGGGATAGTTGGTTATATCGGCTATAAAAATGCATATCCGATACTTATAAATGGATTAAAAAGACTTGAGTACCGTGGGTATGATTCGGCAGGTATTTCGCTGATGAGTGACAAGATTCACGTTTATAAGCGGAAGGGAAAAGTTTCTGATCTGGAAAAGTTTGTTGAATCAAAGGATATTTCAGGGACTCTCGGAATGGGTCATACCCGTTGGGCAACCCATGGTGAGCCGAATGATGTCAATGCACACCCGCATGTATCGATGAATGGTATTTTTACAATCATTCACAACGGAATTATTGAGAATTACAGCACTTTAAAATCAAAGCTTGTTGATCGGGGATATACTTTTAAAAGTGAAACAGACACTGAAGTTCTCGCCAATCTTATTGAATATATTTATATAAAGGGGAAGGTTGATGCTGAACTGGCTGTAAGACTGGCGCTTACTAAAGTCGTAGGAGCTTACGGACTTGTTGTAATGTGCAGCAAAGAGCCGGATAAGCTTATAGCCGCCCGAAAAAGTAGTCCTTTGGTACTTGGAATCGGAGACGGAGAATATTTTATTGCATCTGATGCTACTCCGATTGTTGAGTACACCGATCGCGTAATTTACCTTAATAATGAAGATGTTGCGATTATCAGTCGTAATGAACTGGTATTAAAAACCATCCGAAACGATAAGCTTACTCCCAATATTCAAAAAATTGATTTGGGAATCAGTGAGATCGAAAAGAATGGTTACGACCATTTTATGTTGAAGGAAATATATGAGCAACCCCGTTCCATCCTTGACACTTTCAGGGGAAGGGTTTCTCAGGATAAGAAATCAATCCATCTTGGCGGTTTGTTTAATGTTGAGGATAAACTGGTTAATGCAAAAAGGATAGTTATCATTGGTTGCGGAACTTCCTGGCATGCAGGAATGGTAGGGGAATACTTATTTGAGGATATCGCCCGGGTTTCCGTTGAGGTTGAGTACGCTTCAGAATTCAGGTACCGTAATCCGCTTATTGAAAAAGATGATATTGTAATTGCCATAAGTCAGAGCGGTGAAACAGCCGATACACTGGCCGCTATTCAACTGGCAAAAGACCGGGGGGCTACGGTTCTTGGAATTTGTAACGTGGTGGGCTCAAGTATTTCGAGGGAGACTCACGCCGGAGTTTACATGCATGCCGGTCCGGAGATCGGGGTTGCATCTACCAAAGCCTTTACCGCCCAGGTAACTGTGCTTGCCATGATGGCTGCCATGATCGGCTTCAAAAAAGGTATTCTTGGCGCAACACGCTATCATGCCCTTATTCATGAGTTATCCGAAATACCTGATAAAATTGAAAGGGTTCTCCAACACGACAGTGAGTTTAAAGCAATTGCCGAGCAATATCAGAATGCTACGAATTTTCTTTATCTGGGAAGAGGATATTCATTTCCTGTTGCCCTGGAAGGAGCACTCAAACTGAAGGAAATATCTTATATCCATGCTGAAGGATATCCTGCAGCTGAGATGAAACACGGCCCCATTGCCCTGATTGACAGAAATATGCCGGTTGTTGTTATTGCTACGAACGACAAGTCGTATGAAAAGATTGTCAGCAATATTCAGGAAGTAAAAGCACGCAATGGTATTGTAATTGCTATTGTTTCCGAAGGGGATACAACAATTAAAAGCATGGCGGACCATGTTCTTGAGATTCCGGAAGCAATGGAAGAGCTGACTTCGCTTCTTTCGGTAATTCCTTTGCAACTAATTGCATACCATATTGCTGTTCTCAGGGGATGTAATGTGGATCAGCCCAGGAATCTGGCGAAATCGGTGACGGTTGAATAGGCAGGATACGAGGCATGATTAGTTCGGGCAGCGCTATACATAGTACTGACGCATAGGTTTTTGCCCTGCAAAGAGCCTGTTACCTGCTCAACTAAATTATAGGAGATATTTTGGGGATTCTGAAATTCAAATGAACTAAGTTTTCCGCTCTTTAGCAGTATAATCGGTTTATTATCAAAAAAGGATAATATAATTTTACCATCTGTGCCGGTAATTTCAATCACATCTTCTTCGGTCGATTTGTCCACTACAAAGCACCAACTTCCGACTCCTATTATTCCGGTTTCAAAACAAAAAACTGCCGAAACAGTATCCTCTGCTTCGTAATAGCCTGCAAGGTTGCGTGCTTCACCCTTTACATTTGTAACGGGTCCGAATAGAAAATCGAGATAGTCAAACTGATGCGAAGCAAGGTCGTAAAAATGTCCGGCTCCTGCAATTTTGGGATCTACATGCCAACTTTGTTTTTCGGGAAAACGGTCAAGCTCTCCGAAAGCTTTATGCAGTCGAATATTTACAGTAAGCACTTTGCCAATCATTCGATCCTTCAGCATTTCTATTACTTTCAAAAATGCGGGTAAAGTACGACGATAGTAAGCCACAAATAAAGCTTGTCCTGTTTCCTCCGACACCCGAATCATCTCCTCACACTCGGCATAATTACGTGCCATAGGCTTTTCCACATAGACTGGCTTTCCGGCTTTCATTGCCTGAATTGCATAAAGCGCATGCGTATCCGGGGGAGTGGCAACATAAACGGCATTCACTTCAGGGTCGTTAATCAGCTCCGCAGCATCGCTATACCAGCGAACTACACCATGCCGCTGCGCATAATCCCTGGCCAACTCTGCATTGCGACGCATCACTGCCACAAGCTTTGAGTCTGGCACTTTCTGAAAAGCGGGTCCGCTCTTCAGCTCCGTTACATTGCCACAACCAATA
>JAIFMH010000066.1 GCA_020048595.1 Bacteroidota bacterium
ATGGCTTCGCTGCTATGAGTTATAACTTCAGGATAACTTCCAAAAAGTAACTGATTGGGTAGAGTTTCGATAACATATTGCAGTCCATATGTATTGCGCATTTCCTGAACACTTACAGGAAATAATTTAAATCCCCTGTATCGTCCGGTCAAGGACTCAAAGGTTTGGTCAGCAAGTTCAAGTGCTGATGACCCTGTGATGATAAATTGATATCCTAATTCCCGGTCAATCATATTTTTAACCAGTAAGCCAACATTATCCAAAGCCTGAGCTTCATCAATAATTACTAACTTATTTTTGCCGATTAATTGAATGACTGTTTGAATATTTTCTGCTTTCCATAAGCTTCTTGTTGCTGGATCATCACCATTAACATACGTAAAATTAATTCCAGATTCCCCGGCGAATGTTTTAACAAGTGTTGTCTTCCCTGCCTGACGTGGACCCAGGATTATTATGGCTTTCTTCTTATCCAGCTTTTCAGGAAGCAATGCTAACAACCTTCTGTTTATCATGAGCAAGTAATTTTCCCACAAAGATAACATATTTCAGAGATTATAATCCATAAATATGCCAATATTTATGGATTATAATCCTTAAAAACAATTTGGGAATAAAAAATTAATCCTGAATTTTTTTTTGAGGTTGTGGATTGAAGTCACACTTGTTCTTTTTATTGATTTTTTCCATCAGGTAATTTTTAGTATTGATATTACTGACTATGCATCTTTGCTAAAATGATAGTGAGCCATTATCTGTTTTTATAAAATAATTTTCTTTTGTCAGTTTCATTTTATCTAATTTTATTGCCAAATATTTCAAGAAATATATCATGAAAACTCTGATCACCGCACTCTTATTAATTCTCTTCTCTTCACAATTTGCACTTGCTGCCAGCGAAGGAAGATTGATGACTTATCCTGATGTTTACAAGGATAAAATTGTATTTACCTACGAAAATGATCTCTGGCTGGTTAGCTCCGCCGGTGGAACAGCAACACGCCTGACAAGCTTTCCGGGTAATGAATTCTCTGCCAGGTTTTCGCCCGACGGAAAATCAATAGCTTTTACTGCCGGATATGATGGCACGTATGGAGTTTATGTAATGCCTGCCGAAGGCGGAGAGCCTGTGCGGTTAACATATCTGCCAGGCTCGGCACAATCCATTGCCTGGACTCCTGATGGCAAACGTGTAGTTTTTCGTTCAGCCTGGGAAAATTATATTTCGCGTGATCCAAATCTTTATTTTGTGAACAAGGAAGGATCAGCCCCGGAACGTTTCCCGATTGACAGGGGCGTTTTGTGCAGTTATAACGCGGATGGTACCAAAATGCTTTACTGCCGGAAAGGAAGCGAGGAATATTACTGGAAACGCTATAAAGGCGGACAGTACCAGGATATCTGGATGTATGATTTCAAACAAAAGCAGTTCACTCCAATTTCAGATTATGTGGGAAAGAACAGCTACCCAATGTGGTTTGGAAATACTATGTATTTTGTTTCGGACCGAACCAATGGAATCGCTAATCTTTATTCTCAAGACCTTGCTACAAAGTCGATAAAACAGTTAACGAGTTATGCTGATTTTGATGTAATGTGGGCTGAAAATGACGGCGAACAAATTGTCTTCATCCAAAGCGGGTACCTGAACATTTATGATACGAAGACAAGCCAGGCAAAGAAAATTTCAGTAACAATTCCTTCCGACAGATGGCGGATGAGGGATAGGGTTATTAATCCCAAAGAGTATGTTCATACGTTCAATATTTCGAATGATGGAAAAACCGCTGTGCTCGAATCTCGTGGCGATGTATTTACAATTCCTGCTGCTAAAGGAATCACAAAAAATCTATCCAATACACCCGGCACAAGGGAAATGCATCCGCAGATTTCGCCCGACGGCAAATGGATTGCTTTCTTCTCGGATAAAACCGGGGAATACCAGCTTTATATGCAAAGCACCGATGGAGGTGATTGGACTCAGCTGACAACAAAACTCGATAAATTCATATACCATCTTTCCTGGTCGCCTGACGGCAAAAAAATCCTTTTCGGAAACCGGGAATTTGCAATTTTTTATGTGGATGTGGATTCTAAAAAGCTGACTGAAATTGATAAGTCGAACCAGTT
Source organism: Bacteroidota bacterium (assembly GCA_020048595.1). Lineage (GTDB taxonomy): Bacteria > Bacteroidota > Bacteroidia > Bacteroidales > UBA4417 > UBA4417. Next base: position 2,131 of record JAIFMH010000066.1, read on the forward strand.
AAAAAACGATGAATTTTACTGGGAACAAAGCGATTACAGCTGGTCGCCCGACAGCAAATGGATTACATACAGTTTTACGAATTTCAACCGCAATAATGTTGTCTACATTTACAATCTTGAGCAGAAGAAAAAGTATGCATTGACAAGTGATTTCTTTGATAACCTTTATCCTTCGTTCGATGCAAACGGGAAATATCTGTATTATGTTTCGAGCAGGAATTTTGAGCTGCACATGGACTTTTACGAGGACAACCACGTTGTTGCTACACCACAGCAGGTGATGGTTGTTCAGTTAAGGGATCACGAAACGCCTCCTTTTGAAGAAGCTCTTACCAAAGAAGAAAAGAAAACGGATGAAATATTCAGAATAGATATTGACGGAATTTTAACAAGAACCTATCCGCTACCAGTTGAACCAGGCAATTATTTTTTCCTGAAAGCAGGAAACGGGAAAGTGATGTGGAGTTCCGTTGAGAATTTTACAGAAGACGAATATGAGCAGATATTTAAACCGGGATCTGAAACCAAATGGGCGCTGAATATTTTCGACATGTCGTCAAAATCACTGGTTGTTTTGAGCGATAAAATCAAAAATTTTGATTTATCCACTGACAGAACACGTTTGATTATTCAGAAGGAATCGGATTGCTTTACAACTTCAGTTGACGATGCGTTTAAATCAAAAGCTGCCGGCAGCAAACTCAGTCTGGATGGAATGAGCTATACCGTTAATAATCTCGCCGAGTGGAACCAGATTTTTAATGATACATGGCGTTGGTATCGCGACTTTTTCTACGACAAAAATTTTCATGGCCACGACTGGAAAGCTATGGGTGAAAAATTCAGGGCGTACATTCCTTACCTTTCTTCACGGGATGAATTAAACTGGTTGCTGTCGCAGATGGTTGGCGAGTTAAGCGTTTCGCATACGTATGTTGGAGGTGGTGATATGGGACCAATGAAAGCCCCTGAAACCAAAGTTTACACAGGCTGGCTGGGTGCTGATTTTGTTCCTGATAAATCTTCAGGCTTATATAAGTTTGATAAGATTTATGGACCTACGGATTACAATCTCGATCTGAAATCACCGCTGGTTCGTCCGGATATTGATCTTAAGGAAGGTGATTATTTGATCGCTATTAACGGGAATGAGATCAAAGCTCCTGAAGATTATTCAAAATACCTGCAAGTCATAGCCGGGCAAACAGTTACTGTGACCTTAAATAACAAACCTACAAAAGAGGGAGCTAAAACCTATGAAATAAAGCCAATCCGGAACAACAGCCAGTTAAGGTATTTCCGCTGGATTTCGGATAACATCAGTTATATTCAGAAAAAGACCGATGGCAAAGTAGGCTATATGCATATCAATGCAATGGGTTCCGGTGGTGTAGGAGAGTTTGATAAATATTGGCGAGCATTCCGGTATAAAGAAGGACTTATTATTGATGTGAGAAGAAATGGTGGAGGATGGACCGAATACTTCCTGATTGATAAGCTTGAGCGCAAAATGGTAGCCTACAATGTTCTTCAGGGTATGGAACCATTCCGGTATCCCGGAAGTACTTCTACCGGACCATATGTTGCAATATCAAATGAATATAACGGTTCGGATGGTGAAGCATTTATCGAAGATTTTAAAGCAAATAAGCTTGGTACTGTGGTTGGCGTTCCTTCGTGGGGCGGACTGGTAGGAATTATTAATGCACAAACTACTATTGATAACGGAATTGTAAATCAGTCGAACAATAGTTTTTACGGCAAAGAAGGAAAATGGCTGGTTGAAAATCATGGTGCCGATCCTGATATACTGATTGATAATGATCCAGCTTCGGTAATGGCCGGAAAGGATAACCAGCTGGATAAAGCAATTGAAGTAGTGCTGCAGAAAATTAAAGAAAATCCGTTTACTTTTCCTTCGGTTCCGGAGTATCCGAAAAGATAGATTGTTTTCATATTCAAGAGTATTCAAATAAAACTGCCGGTAAATTGCCGGCAGTTTTTATTTCATCATTTTAAAGATTTATTCAAACCCTTTCGAATAGATCTATGAAATTCTAGGGAGGTAAATTTTCCGATAAATCTTGTAATTATACCTGACTGAGTAATTATTGACATCCTACCTACTAATTGTTAAGAAAAGGGTTCATTATTGCATATAGAATTAGTACGTTTGTATAAGAAAAAGTGATGAAATTTCGGTTTACATGCCGGTTGAGGTATGCATGCATGCAAGTTCCATCAAATAATCGTTATGAAAATCATAACCTGCATTTCAATATTTTTAGTTTTACTGTGCCTCTCGCTGAAATCCTTGGCAGGAGATACCCTTGTTTTCAAAGGGCAGGCTTCGGGCTGGATCAATCTGAATCCAACTATCGAAATGCCGGTTTGGGTAGGAGCCAGGTATATTCCGACACTGAATTATAAAATTGACTTACCTAAAAACAGGCTTCTGGACTTTGAAGCTTCGGCCAGTTTAAGCGGCAATGCTGGTTTTCATCCTTTCGATTCGATCAATTCAGATGCTTCAATCAAGCCATACCGGATGTGGGCAAGATATTCCACCAGCCAGTTTGAATTGCGTATTGGCCTTCAGAAAATCAATTTTGGTTCGGCAGCCATGCTGCGACCGCTAATGTGGTTCGACCAGCTTGATCCGCGCGATCCGTTGCAAATCACTAATGGGGTTTGGGGTTTGCTCGGAAGGTATTATTTCCTGAATAATGCCAATATCTGGCTTTGGGGATTGTATGGAAACAAAGAGACAAAAACATGGGAGCTGGCAAATACTTCACAAAAAACACCTGAATTTGGAGGAAGAATACAATTGCCTGTTTTAAATGGCGATGCTGCATTTAGCTGTCATTTCCGGCAGGCAGATACACGATTGTTATCCGATTCAATTGAAGGAAGTTCCAAAACTCCCGAACAGCGGGTCGGACTGGATGGAAAATGGGATATCGGACCCGGAATATGGTTTGAGAGTGCATGGATACATAAATCTATAAATGCCGGATTAGCAACCAACCAGGAGATTTTTACAGTTGGCGCCGATTACACCTTTGGCATCGGAAACGGGCTCAACACCGTTTTTGAGCATATGGTTTACGGTTATGGAGAAGAGGCATTTGATTTCAGTGAGCGCCTGTCCTTTTCCGGACTGAGCCTCTCTTATCCGGTTAATATAAGTAATCAGCTCAGCGCAGTATTTTATCATGACTGGACAAATAAAACCTTTTATAACTTTGTTAACTGGAAACACCAGTTCATCAAACTCGACCTGTATTTTATGGCTTACTGGAATCCTGAAGATTATAGAATGCCGCTTCAGAACACAAAAAATATGATTACTGCAGGAAAAGGAATACAGATTATGATGGTTTTTAATCATTAGTTCAGATTATGATGGTTTTTAATCATAAGTGAATAGAAAATGGAAAATAGAAAATAGGGGAAAAAGTACCAGAAATAAGAAACAACACTACTAACTTCCATATGTGTATGCAAAACTCCGAAATCATCAAAATTGAAAATCTCACCAAACGGTACCATATGGGTGAAAATGATTTTACTGCCCTGCGTAATATCAACCTCACTTTTAGTAAAGGTGAATTCACCGGTTTGGTCGGGCCAAGTGGCTCAGGTAAGACTACATTGCTGAACATTATCGGATCACTCGATAACCCGACAGAAGGAAATGCCATTGTGCTGGGTAATTCAGTCAGCGAGCTTACACATAAGCAGTCGGCAGTGCTACGTAATTATCACATTGGGTTTATTTTCCAAACGTATAACCTGCTGTCGGTTTATACAGTTTTTGATAATGTGGAATTTGCTCTGCTGCTGCAAAAACATACTGTAGCTGAACGACAAAAAATGGTAATGGAAGCACTCGATTGGGTTGGGCTTGCGGATAAAGCACAATCCAAACCGGCCCAATTGTCTGGTGGCGAATGCCAGAGGGTATCTATAGCCCGTGCGATGGTTAAAAGACCTGAAATAGTGCTTGCCGACGAACCTTCGGCTAATCTCGATGCGGCTAATTCGCACCATATCATTCAAACCATGAAAAAACTGAACCGGGAACTGAACACTACTTTCATCTTCGCCACGCACGACGAAAAGGTAATGCAGTATCTCGACCGTATTATCCACCTGAAAGACGGAAGGATTGAAAAAGATCTGATAATGCCGGATTCAAAAACTGAAAGCCATGTTAGCCTTTAAACTTGCTTTTAAAAACCTGGTAGGTGCCGGATTGCGCACCTGGCTCAACGTGTCTGTGCTGTCGTTTGCCTTTGTTGTAATCGTTTTTTACAATGGCATGCTTGATGGCTGGAACCGGCAGGGGCGGAGCGATACCAAAGCCTGGGAAACAGGCAATGGTCAGTACTGGCATCCGTTATACGACCGATATGACCCTTTTAGTCTGCAGGATGCTCATGCTGTTGTTACAGGCGAAGCCGCGAAACTGACAAAGGAAAATCAAATAACGCCAATACTAATTACCCAGGCAACGGCATATCCGCAGGGACGAATGCTTAACGTTATGCTGAAAGGCATTGATCCAAACCAGAAAATACTGATGATCCCTTCCGGTTCGCTCAAAGCCCAAAACGGTGAAATACCTGCTCTGATTGGCAAACGGATGGCTGAATCAACACATCTACAGAAAGGAGACCATGTTCTTGTTCGCTGGCGTGATGTGAACGGAACTTTTGATGCCCGCGAAATCCTGATAACAGAGATATTCAGTTCAAATGTTCCGACAATTGATGTAAGCCAGATTTATGTTCCGCTTTCTTCGTTGCAGGAAATGACAGGCATGAAAGATGAAGCAACTTTTTTGGTAGCAAATGGAACACTCAATAACACTGAGATTAAAGGATGGACTTTCAAGGATTCAAAGTTCCTTTTAAAAGATTTCGACGAAATGATAGATACAAAAAAAGGAGGATCCCGGATTATCTATCTTTTGCTTCTTTCAATTGCTTTATTGGCAATTTTCGATACTCAGGTGTTGTCTATTTTTCGCCGTCAGAAGGAAATTGGCACCTATATTGCTCTCGGAATGACCAGGTCCCGGGTTATCCGGCTTTTTACTGTTGAAGGAAGCATGCATAGTATCCTTGCATTGATTTTGGGATCACTTTATGGAATTCCTTTAATGTTGCTTATTAACAAATATGGTATTCCTATGCCCAAATCTGCCGACCAGGCCGGGATTGCTATATCCGAAAAGATAATTCCTTTTTACAGCCTTGGAATGCTGGTTTCTACTGTTCTGTTGGTAGTAATATCGGCAACGATAGTAAGTTATTTTCCCACAAGGCGTATTTCGAAAATGAAACCTACTGACGCGCTAAAAGGCAAAATACAATGATAAAATTTCTGTTTAAAGGAATAATGAATGATAGGAGCCGCAGCCTTCTGCCAATAATAGTGGTAGCTCTCGGCGTTGCACTCACTGTATTGCTGCACGGATGGATTACTGGAGTATTGGGCGACAGTATTGCAATGAATGCCAGCTTCAATTCAGGTCACCTGAAAGTGATGAGCAGGGCTTATGCAAAAGATGATGTACAAATGCCCAATGACCTCGCATTACTAGAAGCCGATACTTTGGTGAACAAATTGAAAAGTGACTATCCCGGGCTGGATTGGGTACAACGAATCCGCTTTGGCGGTTTGATTGATTTTCCGGACGAAAAAGGCGAAACACGCGCTCAGGGTCCTGTTGTTGGATGGGCTGTTGATCTTTTTACTCCAGGATCAACCGAGATTGATCGGTTCAATCTGAAAGGTTCCATTTTGGATGGAAAAATCCCGACTAAACCAGGTGAATCATTAATAACCAGCGATTTTGCAACTAAATTCAAAGTAAAAACCGGTGATACATTTACATTATTCGGCACAACTATGGATGGAGGGATGGCTTTCAGGAATTTTACAGTAGCAGGAATAGTCCGCTTTGGATCAAGTGTTTTGGATCGGGGAGCAATTATTGCTGATATCTCAGATATCCGGAAGGCTTTGGGAATGGAAGGTGCAGCAGGCGAAATACTTGGATATTTCGACAATGGAGTATACGATGATAGGACCGCTACTGTATTGATGAATGATTTTAATGAGAAATATGTAGCTGACAAGGACGAATATGCTCCACAAATGATTAGGCTTCGCGACCAGGGAGGAATGGCCGAATACCTTGATATATCCAATGCTATGGGAGGAATAATGGTTTTCATATTTGTAATGGCCATGTCGGTTGTACTTTGGAATGCAGGTTTGCTTGGAGGTTTGCGCAGGTATAACGAGTTTGGAGTACGTCTTGCTTTAGGTGAAGAAAAAAAGCATATTTACCTGACATTGATTTATGAAGGATTGTTAATCGGAAGTATAGGCTCTGTAGCTGGCACGATGGTTGGATTGGCTGCATCATACTATTTACAGGTAGTTGGTTTGGATATGGGTGATATGATGCAACAATCCACCCTGATGATGCCAACTATTGTAAAAACAAGGATAACTCCCACTGCATTTTACATAGGTTTTATTCCCGGAGTTTTCTCAATGGTACTCGGAAATGCATTGGCAGGAATTGCGATTTATAAAAGAAGTACAGCGCAGTTGTTTAAGGAGTTGGAGGTATAGGATTTAATTGTTCAATTGTTCAAAAGTTCAAATGCTTGCGGCGTTCAAATGTTCAAATGTTTAAAAGTTAAATTGTTTTGGAACTTTGGCGTTGCACAGTGTGACAGGATCAATATGAAAAGCTTCGGCTTTAATATTGCCGGGCGGAGTCCTCAGCATACTGCTATCTGGGAAGCGTGAGTTTATGGGCCAATAACTCAGCACTGCATTTAATTTAGAAAATGGAATTGAAAGTAAATATATGGAACCAACCATAATACCTATGAAAAAACTTATCATCTCAATCATACTTTGCTTGTTCTTATTCCCGGTTTTTGCCCAGGATGCAAAAAACATCCTCGAAAAAGTGGATCGAAACATGTCCTCAAAAAACAGGATCATGGAATCGTCAATGACCATTCACGGGAAGCGTAGCAGCCGGACTTTAACATCAAAAACCTGGTCGGAAGGAATGGATAAATCATTTTCGGAATATCTTTCACCAGCAGCAGATAAAGGAACCAAAATGTTGAAACTGGAAGGACAACTCTGGATTTATTCGCCAACAACCGACAGGATTATTCAGATTTCGGGGCATATGCTCAGGCAATCAGTTATGGGAAGTGACCTTTCATACGAAGATATGATGGACGATCGCAAACTCACCGATCTGTACAATGCAAAAGTGATAAAAGAAGAAAAACTGGGCGATCGAAACACATATGTATTGCAGCTTACCGCTAAAGTAGACAATGTCGCCTATTTTTCGCAGAAAGTATGGATTGATACTGAACGGTATATCCCATTGCAGCAGGAAATGTATGCCAAAAGCAATCAGTTGCTTAAACGCACTGAGTTGAAAGATGTGAAACAAATTCAGGGGCGCTGGTTCCCTACAACCATTGTTTATAAAGATATGCTGAAGCAAGGCAACGGAACTGAATTTAAAATGACAAGCATACTTTTCGATCAGAAAATTCCTGAGTATATTTTCTCAAAAGCAGCTCTGAAACAGTAATGAAGTATATAATTATTTAATGTTTACCGGTATATTACTGTTGAAGGCGAGTGACTTCTGAAATACATAGCATCCTTTCCTGCTTCATTGCATATGACATTCCTGACTGAGGTGTGTCTTGATTTCCAAACATCTATTTAGGTATATATATCCATTTTTTCTGTTAACCAATCACTTGTCTCACCTATCTGGAATAGTTCCATATTGAGAAAATTAAGATATATTTTTCATCTATTGTTATTTCATTAACAAAAAGAAATTAATTTTGCAAAAAATTAAAACCCATGAATTTATCACACATCGAACACATCGGAATTGCAGTTAAAAGTCTGGAAACCAGTATTCCATACTGGGAAAAAGTATTCGGTCTGAAATGCTATGCAGTTGAAGAAGTAACCGACCAACGCGTAAAGACCGCCTTTTTCATGGTAGGTCAAACCAAGATAGAATTACTCGAAAGCACCGATCCTGAAGGACCTATAGGAAAATTTATCGAAAAGAAAGGTGAAGGCATACATCACATCGCTTTTGCAGTAAATGATATTGATAGCGCACTGGCTGAAACGGAAGCCAATGGAATTCAGCTTATCGACAAACAATCACGTAAAGGTGCTGAAGGCATGAGCATTGGTTTTCTTCATCCAAAATCCACGTTTGGAGTTCTTACCGAACTTTGTGAAAACAAAAACATATAAAAGGTGCCAAAGTGCCGGTTTCCAAGTGCCGTGTGAAATAGTGCCGGATAACGTCGGCACCCGGAACAAGAAATACCTGGAAAAAGCGGCACCCGGAACATTAACTAAATATTCATATACTTCTAACAATATACAATGGCAATCGAGGATAAAATTAACCAACTGCTCGAAAAGCGTGAGCTTGCAAAACTGGGTGGTGGTCAGAAACGTATTGACTCACAACATAAAAGAGGGAAACTAACCGCCCGCGAGCGCATCGATTTGTTACTCGATGAAGGTAGTTTCGAGGAATTTGATATGTTTGTTTCGCACCGCTGCACTGATTTTGGTATCGAAAACGAAAAATATCTTTCGGATGGTGTAGTTACAGGGTATGGAACTATCGACGGACGCCTGGTATATGTTTTCTCACAGGATTTTACCGTTTTCGGAGGATCACTAAGCGAAATGTATGCCAAGAAAATTTGTAAGGTAATGGATCAGGCCATGAAAGTGGGTGCTCCGGTCATAGGAATCAACGACTCAGGCGGAGCACGTATACAGGAAGGCATTCAGAGTCTGGCAGGTTATGCTGAAATTTTCCAGCGTAACATCATGGCATCAGGCGTAATACCTCAGCTATCAGCTATTTTTGGCCCTTGTGCCGGTGGTGCAGTATACAGTCCGGCTCTAACTGATTTTATCATCATGTCGAAAACAAACAGTTATATGTTTGTTACAGGCCCTAAGGTTGTAAAAACAGTTACCGGCGAAATTGTAACCGACGATGAACTGGGTGGAGCTATGGTTCATGGGTCCAAATCGGGAGTTTCGCACTTTGTTGCTGAAGATGAACAGGAAGGAATCCTTCTGCTTCGGAAAATTCTCAGTTACCTGCCGCAGAATAACCTCGAAGATCCTCCTTTAGTTCCGTGTATTGATCCAATCGACCGCCTCGAAGAATCTTTAAATCATATTGTTCCCGAAAATCCGAACAAACCGTATGACATAAAAGATGTAATTCATCTTATTGCAGATAACAGCGAATTTCTGGAAGTAGCCCGTCACTTTGCACCTAATATCGTGATCGGTTTTGCACGGTTCAATGGCATGTCGGTAGGTATCGTAGCCAACCAGCCAAATTACCTGGCCGGTGTTCTCGATATTAATGCTTCACGCAAAGCAGCCAGGTTTGTTCGTTTCTGCGATGCATTTAATGTCCCTATACTCACCTTGGTTGATGTACCGGGTTTCCTCCCGGGAACAGCACAGGAATACGGCGGAATTATTATTCATGGAGCAAAATTACTGTTTGCTTATGGCGAAGCAACGGTTCCTAAAGTTACTGTTATCCTTCGCAAAGCTTATGGTGGTGCTTATGATGTTATGAGTTCCAAACATTTACGTGGCGATATCAATTATGCATGGCCATCAGCAGAAATTGCAGTAATGGGTCCCAAAGGCGCTATCGAAGTACTATATCATAAGAAACTTGCCGAAATTGAAGATCCATCAGAAAGAGAAGTGGAATTCCACAAACACGAAGAGGAATATAAAACCAAATTCGCCAATCCGTATGATGCGGCAAAATATGGTTTTATCGATGATGTAATCGTACCGCGTAACACCCGTTTCAGGGTAATCCGTGCATTCCAGGCATTATCAACTAAGAAAGACACAAATCCACCTAAGAAACATTCAAATCTGCCGTTATGATGCTATCAACACTATTGATTGTAGAAGCCGGTGAACGTGTGGCAGGCAAATCTGCTGAAGAGTTTGGCAAAATGGATCCAACAGGAATTGCAATGGCCATGATCGCCATGTCCATTGTGTTTTCCGCATTGATTTTCCTGTATTTCACATTCAAATACATTGCTAAACTGTATAATATAGATCTTAAGAAACGGTTCAGGAAAAGTCGTCCTGATATAGAACACACTGAGGCACACGAGGAAATCTCCGGCGAAACTCTTGCTGCTATTTCGTTGGCGTTGAACCTGTACCATCAGCAGATGCAGGGTTTGGAGGATGCGGTAATAACTTTTAAAAATGCGGCTAAATCATACTCTCCCTGGAGTTCAAAAATTTATGGATTACGCAAATCGCCTAATAATTAAACAATGAAAAATTTTAAATTCACTATAAACGGTAATGAATATGATGCCGAAATTATTGGTATCGAAGACAATACAGCCGAAGTATCGGTAAATGGAGTAACATACTCTGTTGAAATTGACAGGAAGTTGCAGGCTATCAAAACACCCAAACTGGTCCGGACCCTGGCTGTACCCTCTACTGATTCGCATCCTTCGGTTTCAAAAACAGCAAATCCTTCAGCTCCTAAGGGCACAGGAAATATAAAATCTCCATTACCTGGTGTTATTCTTGATATTTATGTACGTGAAGGTGATATGGTAAAAATCGGTCAGAAACTGCTGATGCTTGAAGCCATGAAAATGGAGAATAACATCAATGCTGATAAAGAAGGACGCGTTACACTTATTAAAGTAGGTAAAGGCGACAGTGTGATGGAAGGTGATATTCTTATCGTAATCGGAGCATAACGGCATGGATACTTCTCGAAATTTCTGGACTTTTCTGTCCAATCACCTTTTTTCCTTCCTGGGAGAAACCGCTTTTATGAATTTTACTATGGGTCATGTGGTTATGATCATTATTGGTCTAATTCTCATCTTTCTGGCCATTGCCAAAGGATTCGAACCCATGTTACTGATTCCTATCGGGTTTGGCATTCTGATAGGTAACATCCCGTTTGCCGGAGCCGAACATATATTATCTGATGATCCCGAAAACCTGCAAATTGGTATATACCAGAGTGGTAGCGTAATGAATTACCTGTATTTTGGAGTAAGGTATGGTGTTTATCCGCCATTGATTTTCCTGGGCATAGGTGCTATGACGGACTTTTCGGCACTTATTTCCAATCCCAAACTCATGCTTGTAGGCGCTGCAGCTCAATTAGGTATTTTCGGCGCTTATGCAGCAGCTCTTGCTCTGGGCTTTTCACCTTCCGAAGCCGGGGCAATTGGCATTATCGGAGGAGCTGACGGACCAACAGCCATTTTTGTGGCATCGAAACTTGCACCTGAGTTGGTTGGAGCAATTGCAGTATCAGCCTATTCTTATATGGCCCTTGTACCGGTTATTCAACCGCCTGTAATGCGCTTATTGACTACCAAGAAGGAACGATTAATCCGGATGAAACCACCACGTACTGTTTCGAAACTTGAAAAGATACTCTTCCCCATCATCGGAATGCTGTTTACGTGTTTTATCGTCCCTGCAGCTATACCCTTACTTGGAATGCTTTTCTTTGGCAATCTGCTGAAAGAGAGTACTGTTACCAAACGATTAGCTGATACAGCCAAGGGCCAGATGATAGATATTATAACTATTTTAATCGGGCTAACCGTAGGAGCATCTACTCAGGCGACTACCTTCCTTACTGCTAAGTCAGTTGGGATTTTTGGCCTGGGAGCTTGCTCTTTTATTGTGGCAACCTTTGGAGGTGTTATGTTTGTGAAAATATTTAACCTCTTCCTGAAAGAAGGCAACAAAATAAATCCTCTGATAGGAAATGCCGGTGTATCGGCTGTACCTGCAAGTGCGCGGGTATCTCAGGTTATCGGGCTTCAATACGACAAAACAAATCACTTACTGATGCACGCAATGGGACCTAATGTGGCAGGTGTTATCGGTAGTGCTGTAGCTGCCGGGGTTTTACTCAGTTTCCTGTTCTAAGTAAATGTTCCGTGTTCCGAAGTTCTGCGTTTCGCCGGCACACAGAACAATGCACACGAAACTTAAAAAATGCAAACATTGATCTGCCTTTAGTGCAAAGTTTGACTTTTTGAAATAATATCTCAGTATATTCCCAAAGAAAGCTCCGTAAATCCGGGGCTTTTTTTACTTTTACAAAACAATAATTTCTTACTGAAATATTTTTAATCCATTCATAATATGCTTATTATAGGAATTGCCGGTGGCTCGGGATGCGGTAAAACTACGGTTGTACGCGAAATTATTAAACGATTACCCAAAAATTCCGTAGCGGTGATTCCCCAGGATGCATATTATTGGGACAACGGGCATCTTTCTCCTGAAGAAAAACTCAGCATCAACTTCGACCATCCGAATTCCATTGAATGGTCCTTATTAGTTAAACATATTGATGCTCTTAGGCTGGGCGAAAGTATTGAGATGCCGGTATACTCCTATATTGATTGTGCAAGACTTAAGGAAACCGTAACCATACAGCCTCGTAAAGTAATTATTGTTGAAGGAATTCTGATTTACAGTGATATGGAACTGGTTAAACGGCTTGATATAAAAGTATATGTAGATGCTGAGAGTGATGAAAGACTGATGCGTATTATTCGACGCGATACTGTAGAACGTGGCCGTGATCCAATGAAGGTTCTGGACCATTACACACGATGGGTAAAACCAATGCACCTTCAGTTTATTGAACCTACCAAACGGAATGCAGATATTATCGTTCCGCAGGGTGGCGAAAATAAAGTGGCGATTGAGATCCTGGCCTCAAGAATTAAGATGAAACTGGACTCGGGGGATTGAGTGAAAAGTGAAAAGTGAAAAGTGAAAAGTGAAAAGTGAATAGTGAATAGTAGAGACGCGATGCTTCGCTTCTGACCCAAGGGATTGAAAAGTGAATAGTGAATAGTGAATAGTAGAGACGCGAT
>JAIFMH010000257.1 GCA_020048595.1 Bacteroidota bacterium
CATGAAATAGCCATGATTGGAATAAATCACCAACCGGAGATGATATTAAGATCAATCTGGCGTATTCCATCTGACCTTTAAAAAACAAATTAATAACAGATGAAACATCCATGACACTAAAAAATTGACTCACAGGCGGATGATTATTTCCGTCCACTTCGGAACTTTGCGTAAAAATTAAAAGCTATGGAAACGGAACAAGTACAAGTTACATTTGAACAAGTAATTGATCGTGGCTGTGGTATTGATGTCCACAAGAAGGTTTTAGTTGCCACAATCCGGGGCAAAGGGATAAAAGAAGAAACCCGCACGTATAGTAGCTTTACCGAATCCATTGAAGAACTTCGGGATTGGTTAAAAGCGAATGAAATTACCCATGTTGCCATGGAAAGTACGGGGGTCTATTGGAAACCAGTATTCAACATCCTGGAAGAAGATTTCGAGATTTTATTGGTCAATGCAAGTCATTTAAAGAACATCCCCGGAGATAAAACAGATAAGAAAGACAGCAAGCGGATTGCCAAACTGCTGTTGGCTGGTCTTTTGAAGGGAAGTTTTATTCCCTGCAAGTCAGTTCGGGAACTTAGAGACCTGACCCGCTACAAACGTAAGTTAGTAGGTCAGATCGCATCGGAGAAGAACCGGATACACAAGTTCTTAGAAGATGCCAACATCAAGCTATCGAGCGTTGTAAGCGATTTGTCAGGAGCCGTTTCCACTAGGATAATTGATGCCATGATAGGTGGACAAGAGGATGTAGAAGAGTTGGTAAAACTTCGCCATGGGAAGATGAAGTCAACGGTAGAAGAACTGTCATCAGCCTTAAAAGGCAATCTGACCGACCACCATCGGTTTATGTTGGAACTGGTGAAAAAGTCCATCTGGGATAAAGAATCAATTATTGAGCTACTGGATAAGGAGATAGACAGACTTTTAAAAGAAAACGAGATGGTGCTTGACGCCCAACTGTTATCTACAATTCCTGGTGTTGATAAAGATTCGGCAGCATCCATTTTGGCGGAGATAGGCAACAAGATGGAACAGTTCCCGAACGAGCAACACATTGCCTCATGGGCAGGTTTAAGTCCCGGGAACAACGAAAGTGCAGGTAAAAAAAAAGTTCAAGAATCACGCCAGGCGACAACTGGCTAAAAACAATAATTGTCCAGTGCGCATGGGCCTCAACACGCACCAAGGGCACGTATCTGAGGAGTAAGTATGACAGTCTGGTAGGACGAAGAGGTAAAAAAAAGGCATTAATTGCAGTGGGACACAAGATCCTGATAGCCGCCTACTTCATCCTAAAAGACAAAGTAACTTACAAAGAATTGGGTGGAGACTATTTAGGAAATATGACAAAAGAGAAACAGGTTAAAAGATACCTGCAACGATTGAAGGAGTTGGGGGTGAATGTTGAAATAAAAGAAGTTGCATAAAGGTCGATCATTTCTGGAGGTTGAAATATCCATATCAACATATGGAAACCCCGAAGATGAAACTGACATCAACGCTGAGCACACAAGACTATTGCCATAGAGCATGAACATGAAATTTTAACTTTCTTGGCGTTAAACAACTTTTTAAACCAGTGAAAATCAATAAAACTGAAATTATAAACACATGAAAACGAACAGGCACAATATGATCACTGAAATTGATAAGTCAGTTGAAGTAGAGGTGAAAGATTTACACGTAAATCCTCAAAATCCCGAAACTGAGCATAAAATGTCTTCAGGGGGTTCATCACAGGTATTGGGTGATTTTTTTGAATTCACTGATTATCTTATCGCCGTTAACTGGCGCATCAGGAATGTAAAAACAGATGATTATTATTCGGCATTGAACAGTTTATAGAATCAAATGAATAACATAGTACTCAGTAAGCAGTACCCGGAAACCTATTTCTCAAAGTATTTAAAAGCTATAACCTTGCTCAAAAACCTGAAGAAAACTTATATCCCTGGTATCGCTCTGATAGTATTATCCTGGATTTTCTGGGGATTAATCGTAGTGGAACCCGCCTGAATTTAGTATAGAAAACAACCTCAATAGCAGTTACAATCTTGCTTATCGGTTCAAAAATATTTTGGTTTGGGGCATTTCTGGCAGGAAAAGAAATGTTGCCCAAATTAAAGTTTTTCAATAAACTAAAAGGCAGGCTTACCAAATAATAGTCTTAAAAACCTAAAAATACGAATCAAACGAGTAAGGTTGATCGGTTTCTCAAAGTAAGCAATTATATACTCGGGGTTTATTGGTATATACATTTTAGTGTCCTCCATTAGTATAGTGAAACATCTACTGATCTTACCGTTTCCGGTTTCTACAAAACTTTCAGTAAAATGTTTTGATTTTTTCCCTGTGAGTAAGGCAACCATTGGTTTCTATATTCTTAAGGCTCATTAAAAACAAAGACTTCAGAAGTCCTATATTGAATAGATTTATTCTGCAAAATTACGCATCGATTGTTAATTGAAAATTAAAAATGTTTTAAATTGGTAAATTCTCTGCCTTTTTAGTGAGTAAAAGATATGGTTGCTTCTATGGCATTATGATCGGAAAGAGAAAGGTGATTATTGCCCCAATTGTCTTTTATAACTGTAATCTTTCTGGAAATTGATTCGATTGCATGGCTGTTTCGCAACAGGATATAATCGATAAGCCTTGGCTTTTCATTCAGATCTTTTGTAATTTCATTATCTTCGGATGAGAAACTGTATTTTTCCATTCCTGTGAGGTTTCCATCCTCTGCCCCCATCACTGTAAGCATCGCATCGTAGTGATCAGTTTCAGCCTGGTCGGTATTGAAATCGCCGCAAATGATCTGGGGAATGCCATCTTTGGAATACGGCATAAGCAGTTTGGTATGAATATCCCTGATCTGCTGTTCACGGATATCCCATCCGTAATCGTCCGATTGAATATGGGTTGCCACCAACTGGAAAGCCTGCTTATGCCATTCTCCTTCCAGCAATATTGCTCCTTTATTGGCAAACCGGTCGAATCCGGATGCAATATCGAACCGGATACTATGGATCTCATTCAGCGGAATCCTGCTGGCAATCCATAAACCGCTGCTGGTTTGTGTGGAATACCAGCTTGAGTTATTTACCGGACCATAAAAAAAAGGGAAGTTTTCCTGTAAAACTTCCCTTATTATATTTCGTGATTTACTGTCAAATGCTTCCTGGAATACGATGATTGAATAATCACTCCGGTTCAGCTCTTTGGCGATTGCCGCTGCCCGTAACTTATTCGAATTTTTAAAGTCAAGGTGGGGCAGCATAAAAATATTCCACGACAGTATCTTCAATTCGTTTAAATCAGAGGGCGAATAGCTGTAGGACGAAGGGCGGATAGAATTTACGCGGTAAGGGATAAGTAATGATTGAGTGACAAATAATGCAAGAAAGAATACTTTTTTTCTCATCATAGTTGGTTTAGGTTGGTGAGTTAAAATTAGCCTAACAGATTGAAATACAAGTTAAACTAACTTTAAGAATTCATTAAATAAATTTAGCCGCCGTTAAGACATCTATTCTGACAACGGATAATTTACGCATGTATTAAATCCTGTAACTTGCCTGCCTGACATCAGCAGGCAGGGGGCTTTCTTAAATTCATTATTGTTTTCACTCTATTTATAGCGTATTAATATATGAATATTAAAAAATGAAATAACAGAGAAACAGACTACCACCGGGTTAAAAAAGCCGCAATCCTATTGTGTAATAACTTCTGGTTTTTATTTACCTGCACATCAGGGTTTCAAACACAAGCCCTTTTTCATGAAATCTACTTCACAGTAAAGTCACCCTTTATTAACCTTTAATTAAACGGACATTAATATTTAAGCCATACCAGGCCTATACCTTTGTTTCAAGAATAACAGGAAACTCAATTATTCACATATAAAATCAAATCTTATGAATACAAACATCAAAGTAACAATTTCAAAAGAAGACAGATTTAATGTTCAGGACCTGGTTAATGAAATAATTACGGATCCACAAAGTGCTTATGATTTGTGTGAGCTCTACGGGACTGAAGGTTTTACGTTGGAAGAGTTTAACGATTTTGACAATCTGCCAGAAGATGTCAAGGACAGGTTAATTGAAGACCTTGCTATTTCAAAATCAGAAGCAGATGCAGAACTTACCGATAGTCAGGCCGAAAAATTTGAATTCTTTGCGCAATATTTCGAAGGGGAAGATTAATTATTTACAAGCTAAGTTAAAGTAACGGCATTTTCGGTTTTATTAGAATTTTCTGAATAAGAGCTGATAAAAAAGCTGAAAAGCTTCGTTTTCGTAATTGATTCAATAAACCTATATATACATGGGCAACATCTGTTGCCAATACTTTGGTTTATGCGCCATGCCGTCCCACTCGAAATAATTATGCCGGATATTTTTTTTCCATAAAGTAGTGCTGAAGTCATGGTTGTTTGAATGAAAAACATCGTCGCGACCAATTGCAATAGTAATATCGAGCTGCCTTATCCGGTTTAGCTGCTCGCCTTCGGGCATATAAGGCACATAACGGGTTGGCATCAGGTAATGGACCGTATCATCAAAATAGCCATTTAATAAATTGTCGTACATACCTATTTGAGTAGTTAAATCATAACGACCGCTCATTCCAACTACCTTTGAAAACAAATGAGGATGCCTTAAAGCAACAGTAACCGCGTGAAAAGCGCCCATGCTGCAACCTACCGACATCAGGCAGGGATTATCATTCTTTACCCGTGTAAGAGGAATAACTTCATTAAGGATATAGTTTTCGTACTGGATATGCCTTTCAAGCCGGCCAGCCGGATGAGCCCAAAAACAATAAAAACTCTCCTGGTCGATACTATCCAGGGCATATACCTGGATATACCCGTTTTCAATAAAATGCTGCAACGATTGTATAATATTCCAGTTTTCATAATCAAAATAGCGCCCGGTGCGTGTCGGGAACAACAGAACCCGGGCACCGGCATACCCGTATACCAGTAATTCCATGTCGCGCTGAAGTCGTTCACTGTACCATTTGTGATATTCGCGGACCATAGCAATAGGTTTTTATATACTTTTTTTAATCTGACTGCGTAAACTGAAACAGGAACTTGTCCTGCAGGATTGTTTTCCAAATCTGGTAACCCTCCTCACTCAGATGCAAGCCGTCAGCCTGGTAAAATCGGGAGTCGGGCAATCCATTAACAAGCATCTCATTATAAACAGGCACAAAAGTGCAATTCGGGTGAACACTGTCAATTTCGTCTTTAATGATCTTATTTGTATATTGTATTGAATCTGCTAAGTATTGTCGCGATAAACTGGGTTTTACCGATACAAAAGCTACTGGTATATCGCCAAAATACTCCTCAATAAGTGCCATCATGTTTTTAAAAAATAAAAAAACCTCTTCCGGGTGGCGGCCATCGCCCAGATCATTGTCGCCGGCATAAACAACCATCGCATCGGGTGCATGTGCGGGAATCAGTCGTTTAAAAAACCAGCAGCAGGCAGCAAGAGTTGATCCTCCAAAAGCCAGGTTAACAATATCAAGCTCAGGAAAATCGCTTTCGAGTGTTGACCATAACCGCAGGGTTGAACTTCCGTAAAACACAATCCTTTTTTTATTTTCGTCTTTTAGTTTAACAAGTTGATTTTCAATACTAGTTACATCGTCGTTGTACCAAAACATAGTTTACTTTTCTTTTGTAAAGGTTAGTATTTAGAAATAAGTGAAAGATAATTTCAGGTTAAATTTACATTAAATAGCGTAAGCCACTTTGACGATTACTGATATCGGGAAAATTTCCACACTCAGGAAGTCCCAAATTCCATCCCGCCAAGGCGGGACAAGTCCCAAATACAAAAAAGTATCAATGAGAGGGCCTTTGAATTTGGAATTTGGGACTTGGGGCTTGGGTCTTTAATTAATGAGTAAATTTGTCCCACGCAAGGCTTAACTCTTGTTTTTTTTAAAAACTTTGGTCATTCTATAATGCAGATGCTTAGCAAAATAAGATAAGAAATGGCAACAATTATTGATGAAATCCGCAAGGAACTTGAAGCAAATAGCGATAATAAAACGAAGGAAACCGGTCAGAATTTCTTTAAAGAAAAGATTAAGCTGTATGGAGTAAAAACTGCTACGGTGAGCAAAATCAGTAAAAAGTTTT
>JAIFMH010000074.1 GCA_020048595.1 Bacteroidota bacterium
CAGAAGAATGATATTTTCCGCATGGCTTCCATGACTAAAGGCTTAACCGCAGTTGCTGTGCTACAACTTTATGAACGGGGATTGATATCACTTGATGATAAGATAAGCAAGTATATTCCTGAATTTAAAAATCCGCAAATCCTTGTTACAGTGTTGCCCGATTCAAGTTTTACCTCAAAACCGGCAAAATCGGAAATAACCATCAGGCAGCTGTTAACCCATACATCCGGAATCGGTTATGGATTTCAGGATGAGAGATATAATTCCCTTGTGATAAAGAACAAAATCAGCGAGGGTTTTGAAGACGATAGCCGGACTTCGCTGGAAAATATTCGACGGATAGCTAAATTGCCTTTGCTTTGCGAACCAGGCGAAAAATACATTTATAGTTTAAGTTACGATGTGCTTGGAGTTTTGATCGAAAAAATCTCCGGTATGCGATTCGATACTTATATTAAAAAGCACATTCTTGATCCATTAGGAATGACCTGTAGTTATTTTATCATTCCTGAAAAAGAGCAGTACCGCCTTGTAACGGCCTATCAACCAACTGAAAACGGGAAAGGACTTGAGCGGACATCATATCCCGATACTGCTTATCCCAGTATTAAAACCAGGCAGTATTTTTCGGGCGGGGCCGATTTGTGCTCAACGGCAGAGGATTATGGAAAGTTTATCCGGATGATTAAAAACAAAGGGATTTACAACAATACCCGTATACTTGGCGAACGGTTTATTGAAATGATGCTCACAAAACAAACTGCTTTTGATGATGGCAGTTCAGACCAGGGTTTTGCTGCCTGGGTAACCAATGCGAAAGGAGCTGCCGAAAGCCCGATGTCAGTTGGGTCGTTTGGCTTTGGTGGTTTCTGGGATACGTATGGATGGGCCGATCCGAAAGGAGATTTTGTTGCCGTTTTGCTTTTACAGATGTACCCTGGCAACAAACATAAAATACATGAGAAATTTAAGGTGGTCACATATAGAGCAATTGATGATCTTTAATTTGTATGTTCAATTTCTTCGATCAAAATCCAATAGTATTGAAATAAAAAATCTTACCCTGATATTGATACCTTATCGAAAATAATCATGACGCCTGACTTGCTTCATCATTATCCTTAGGATGAAAAGGCTTCAGCACGTATTTCTTCGGGCTTACGCCAAACTGTTTCTTAAATGACTTGCTGAAATAGCTAAGGTCGTTGAAACCACTGGCATATGCCGCTTCCGATACATTGGCGCCCTCTTTTACCATCATATTTGCTGCCGATTGCAAACGTATATACCGGATAAATTCAACCGGCGACATATTGGTAAGGCTTACAATTTTCCGGTACAAACTTGAGGTACTCATCCCGATTTCCTTACTCAGAGCCAGTACATTTAATTCAGTATTCAGTAGCTTTGATTCAATAACTGATTTAACGTTATCAAGGAACTTAGCATCCATAGCTGAATATTCACTTTCTACAGCAACAGGCATACTGCCATAAGAGTATTTCTTCATTATTTTTTCCCTCTGCGCAAGCAGCGATTCCACCCGTGTATACAATGTTCTTACATCAACCGGTTTAGCAATGTATGAATCAGCATTTGCGAGATAGCTTTCATACCGGGTTTCCTCATCTGTTTTGGCTGTGAGCAGGATTACAATGATGTGGCTGGTTTCAATATTATTCTTGATCTTGTTACACATTTCAATACCATTCATAACCGGCATCATCATATCGGTAATTACCAGGTCAGGATGTTTCTGAAGGCAAATTTCATAGCCCATTTCACCGTTACTGGCTTCGAGGGTGTTATAGTAATTGGACAAATGTTTGTTTAATAACTGGCGGAAATCGGAATTATCCTCCACAATCAGGATTGTTTTCTTCCCGTCCATATCAACCTTAGTTGTATTTAAATCTTCGGCAGGTACGGGCAAAAGTGATGCATCATGATCAATTATAAAAGTCCCCGACTGGTAGTTGATTTCCTCATTCCTGATTTCATCATGACTGTATGCTGAATCAGATACCGGGATGTCAACAGAAAATTTGGCTCCCATATTCTCTTCATTCTGAACCGTCATGAATCCTTTATGATTCTCCACAAGATTTTTTGACAGCGCAAGCCCGATTCCTGCTCCAAAAGTTTTACCGGTAACCGATTTAACCTGGTAAAATCGCTCAAAAACCTGGTCCAGGTATTCAGGTTCAATGCCTTTGCCTGAGTCAATTACTTCGAGCCTGAGCCATGCGGAATCATCCTTTTCGTACAACCAATAATTTATAATAATTTTTCCATTCTCAGGAGTGTATCTCAAGGCATTTGACAACAGGTTGCAAACGATCTTATCCATTTTGTCCGGATCAAAATAAATCGTTTGTTCTCCGTTACCGTTAACAATTACAGAAATGTGCTTTTTATCCGCAAGGGGTTGAAGGCAAATACAGATTTGCTCGATAAACATATCAATCCGGCCCGGCAAAACAACAGGCATCATGCTTCCGCTCTCTACTTTGCGGAAGTCGAGAAGCTGTGAAATAAGATGCATAACACGGGTTACATTGCGTTCCATTATCTTCAGCCGTTCATTGTCAAGTACCCTTTTGGAGATAAGATCTTCCACCGAAAAGGAAAGTACCGACAAGGGCGTCAACAGTTCATGTGAAATATTTGTGAAAAACCGGAACTTAAACTGGTTAATGTTCTCTTCCTTTATCCTTTCTAATTTTTCAATCTCATAAGCCTGTTTAATCTTTATATTGTTGATCAGGAAATAATAGATGGCTATAAGAATTGAAATCACAATAATGGAATACAGCAAAATAGCCCACCACGACTTGGCCGGATGAGGCCTGACCCTGATTGATAAGGTCATTGGGATTTCATTCCATATGTCGCTGTTATTCGAAGCTTTTAGCCTCAGCGTGTAAGTTCCGGGAGGAATATGAGAATAGTTTAACATACGGCCTTCGGAATTTGTTCTCTTCCAAACTGCATCCAGGCCTTCAAGTAAATATGCGTATTTATTTTTACCGGGCTGAGAATACGAAAGTGCCGCAAACTCAATGTTAATATTGTTTTGATTGTAGTTCAGGTCCAGACCATTCTTCATGGCGTCATACACATTCACCTTTTCGTTTCCAATCCAGATACCGGTAATAACAATGGGCGGAATATAGGGATTACTGGAAAGTTCTGCCGGGTTAATAACATTAAAGCCATAATAGCCGCCAACAAAAATCCTCCCGTCGGGTGATTTAAAGGATGCTCCGTCGATAAATACATTGCCGTTCAGTCCATCTTCCGTTGTGAATAGCTCCGCCTGGTATTCACCTGTATTTCCCGACCGGAACCTGACAAGCCCGTTGCTGGTTGTCAGCCATAAGTTGCCTCGTTCCTCAATGATGTCAAAAACAGCATCACCAACTATCCCCTCTTCCTTTGAAAAATGCTTTGCTTGTCTTCCAAAATGGAATATACAATATTACTTTGAATGGTCCCGGGTTTATCTCTCTCAGGGAAATAATGCTTAAATTTTAAAGGATACTTATTCCCGGCGGTATTCCTGGTCACATTCAATGAACCACCGAGCGTGCCAATCCATAGATTTGATTCAGAATCTTCGAAAATGGCGCTGATATATTCTCCTGAAAGTGAGCCTGGATTACCGGCAACGGGCATATAACGGAAAATCTTACGAGAGCCGCCTGCAGCCGGAACGAACTCAAAAAGTCCTTTGTTAGATCCAACCCAAACATGCTTAAACTTATCTTCGTAAATAACATTTATTGCTTTGTTCTGTGTACCTGTAGCAGAATCAAAGCTCAGAAAATTTTCTGTCTCCCCTGTTTTTGCCGAGATAATATACAATCCTCTATACCTGGTTCCAATCCAAAGGTTTTTATCCTTATCCAGGTGAAAGCATGTGGCAGCGTTTATATCTACCAGGTCTTCGGCTATTTTCCTGAATTTTGGAAGGAATGTGCAGGGAATGAACTTGTTTTCCGAAAGGATGTATTTTCCAAGGCCTAAGCCCTGAACGCCAATGAGAAGCGATGAATCGGAATCCAGGAAGAACGACCGTATGGATTGCGTTTCGCCGGAACTGATAATTTCCGGAATTTTATAGGCATTAATGCTTCGGAGACCCGGGTCAAATTTATTTAATCCTCCGCCGCTGGTAGCCAGCCATATGATGCCTGAACGGTCCTGAAGGATTGAGAAAATATCATTTTGTGATATTTTGGAAGGACTATTTCCGCTTTGAATGAGTTGAACCTCAGGTTTTCCTGAATTATGATTCTTAATAATATTTAATCCGTAAGGAGTCCCCGCCCAGATTGATCCCGCTTTATCTTCATAAAGGCTATAAATGATGTCACTTGAAAGTGCGAACGGAGCTTTCGAGTTTTTCGAATAATATTGCAATACCTTTATCGACTGATAATTGTTTAACTGCACTTTAAACAAGCCACCTTCCCATGTGCCTAGCCAATAGTTTCCTTGCCGGTCTTCCAGGATTTTTACAACCCGGTGAATATAATTACTCATTCCTGGTTCAACAGGCAGCAGGATTTGGGTAAAATCATCTCTTTTTTCATCATATATATAAAGCCCGTTTCCCCAGCTTCCAACCAGTATCTTGCCATTTCTGTCTTCGTAAACATAGGAAATCTGCCCTGTGGGATTAGTTTTACCAGGGCGTTTAGCTTTTGAAAACGTAATCATTTTCCCTTTATCAGGGTAGTAGAGATTCAAACCACCTAACGAAGATATCCAGATTCGTCCCTTTGAATCGCAGAGTAGATGGTTTATGTTATTACTTATGATTGCCAGACCCTTGGGGGTATTCTGGTCGATAATTGTAACTGTCTGCGTTAGTTTATTAAATACGTTGATACCGGAATGATCGGTCCCAAACCATAAATCACCTTTTCTATCCTCAGCAATGCTATTGAAATCAACTGAATTAAAGCTTTGGTCTTTCGAAAACTCAGGTTTGTATACGGTTGTTTTATACCCGTCGAAACGATTTATGCCATTATCAGTGGCAATCCAAAGGTAACCCTCGCGGTCCTGAAATAAAGCTTTCAGATTGTCGGATGACAATCCTGAGTTAATGTTGAAGCGTTGAAAAACGAATGCATTCCCATCGACTGTACCGGCAAGCATCCTTCCACCCATGGAAAATATCCAGGCAGCTGCCAGAACTAAAATTCTGTATTTCAAAAGTCGGGGTGGGTTTTGCAACATGATCTTTCAGTAAAGCACTTATTTACAAGATTCCAAAGATAATAATTCTTAAATAACTTCTCTTTAAGTTTTGGGGCTCTGTTTTGAAATTATATTCTAATTATTATCAGATATCAACCTTGGATTCTTAACAAAGCTTAATGATTTATCAACTTAAGTATCTACTCTGAAAACTAAGGAGTTCGAAATTGATTGAATCAACCTAATTAATGAACTTTTTATTACAATAAAAGAAAAACTATAATTCTACTTTTGTAAGTATGTGATCCGTTGAAAGCTTGTTGTAAGTTTTTGCGATGCGCTTAGTTGAATGATAGTTATTTTGAAAAAAATTAGCTCAAAATGAAAAGAATAAAACCGATATTATTTATTCTTCTTTTCTTAAATGCTTTTTCTTATGGTCAGCAAAAGCCCAACATTCTATGGATTACCATCGAAGATACTTCCCCTCAGTTTGTTGGATGTTATGGTAACAAGGACGCCAAAACCCCGGTAATAGATAAATTATCTGAACAAGGCGTTCGTTTTACTAATGCGTTTTCAACCGGAACAGTTTGTTCCCCAAGCCGCAGCACTATTATTACAGGGGTAAGGACTTTTAAAATGGGAACAGGCAACCACCGGAGTAATTATACCATTCCTGAATTCATCCATGGGTTCCCGTTTTACATGAAGCAGCAGGGGTATTACGTAACCAACAACAGCAAAACTGATTATAATATAGGCAATGTAATCGAATTCACTATGCAAGCCTGGGATGAAAGCTCAGATAAGGCGGGATGGTGGAATCGAAAACCGGGACAACCTTTCTTTGCAGTATTTAATTTTATGGATTCACACCAGTCGAGGACAATGACAAATACGTTCGATTGGTATAAAACAAATGTCTTGGAAGAACTTCCAGAGAAGGACAGGATCGGCGATAATGACTTCGAAATGCCCCCGATTTACCGCGACAGTCCGGAGATGCGGAAACAGTTTGCCCGGGTTTATAATTCCATCAAACTAACTGATAATAAGATTGGTGAATTATTGAACAGGTTGGATAAAGACCACTTACGGGATAGCACTATTATCTTTTTTTATGCCGATCACGGAGAGGGTGAACCACGTGGAAAAACCAATGGGATCAATTATGGATACCGGGTCCCTTTTGTTATCTGGTTTCCCGAAATGTATAAAAATCTTTCGCCATGGGGTACCGCTGGTGTTGTTACTGATGAACTGGTCGATTTCGAAGATTTGGCTCCAACGCTGATCAGTCTGGCAGGCGGGAAAATCCCTGATTATCTTAACGGCCGGATTCTCATAGGAAAGAACCGTTCGAAACCAGCGGAACATCTCATTTTATCTGTTGATCGTGCAGATAATGGTATCGACATGGTACGGAGTATTACCGACGGGAAATTTATGTACTCTCGTAATTATCTGCCCTTTATACCTCAGGAACGTTATATCCGGTACATGGAAATATCCGAAATCGTTCAACAGATGCGATCTGACCTTGCAAATAATATGCTGGACCCATTGCAGAAAAGTATATTTATGGAGCGTCCGGCTGAGTTTCTTTTCGATATTGAAAATGATAGCTGGGAAACTCATAACCTGGTTGACAATCCGGGATATAAACAGGTTCTTGAAAAAATGCGCAAACAACTTGATGAAGAAATGCGTGAATCACGCGATGTGATGTTTCTCCCTGAATACGAAATCGGCTTGGTATCACAAACAGGCAATGCGTATGAATTCCGGTTAGACGATACAAAGTATCCTTTCGATGAAATCTATTCTGTTGCCTCCCTGTCAGGTAAAAGAGGAAAAGACATTGCTGCAAAACAAGCTCTTTTGCTGGAAAATCCAAACAAAATTATCCGATACTGGGCGATAATCGGGCTGCGATCGCAAGATTCGGAAACTTTAAAACCGTATCGTAAAAAAATTATCAACAGTATGAATGATGGCTATCTGCCGGTTGCTGTCACAGCTTCAGCCATTGCGTTTCAGGAATTTAAAAGCAAACCGGCAGAGAATAAAATGAAAGAATTATGTAAGAACGACAATATGGACATAGCTTTGATGGCAATTAATTATTTGTTATATGTAAAAAATAAGGAACCATTTATTGAAACCATCAGATTAGTTCACGAAATGCCCAATAGAAATTACAATGTAAAAGCTGCATGTATGGATTTTCTGGGCAGCTTGGCTTTAGTATTGAATAATCCGGATAATGAAAATTAGG
>JAIFMH010000152.1 GCA_020048595.1 Bacteroidota bacterium
TTCGAATGTCATGCTCCCATGATAAAATACCTGGAAAATGGTGTGATCCATCACATTGAAGGCAGCATGAACGGTGCTTTGGGAAGATTTACTTCCGAGGGTAAAATGGCCGGATTAGGTGTGCTTCGTTCGCATGGTGGGCGTTACCAGGCTATCCAGGATGGCGATGTTCATATTGATATAGCTGTAATTGCGGCACCAACTGCTGATTGTTTCGGAAACGCAACCGGCGATCGTGGACCTGCAGCTTGTGGCTTATTAGGATTTGCTCTGGCCGATTCGCAATATGCTGACAGGGTAATTGTGGTTACTGATAACCTGGTTCCATTTCCTTGCGTTCCATGGCAGATACAGGGAAACTATGTGGATTTTGTTGTTGTGATGGACAAAGTCGGAATTCCGGAAAAGATTATTTCGGGTACAACTGAAATCACTAAAAGCCCTGATAGACTTCTGCTTGCTGAAATGACTGCACAGTTTTGCGAGGAAACCGGGATCGTGCATGATGGATTCTCGTTCCAGGCAGGTGCTGGTGGTACAGCATTGTCTATTGGTATTTACTTTGCTGAAATGCTTCGCAAAAAAGGAATGAAAGCCCGTTTTGCCCGTGGCGGAAGTAATAAATATTTGGTAAAAATGCTTGAGGATGGTTTGGTTGATTATATTCTCGATGGCCAAACATTTGATCTTGAGGGAGTTCGTTCGATGCGCGAAAATGCAGGCCACCTGAATACAAGCCCGTTTACAAGTTATAATTATCATGGGAAAGGGAATTTTGCACAATTTGTTGACGTTGTTATACTTGGCGCTACCGAAGTTGATGTAAATTTCAACGCCAATGTGGTAACTCATTCCGACGGATATCTTTTACATGGAATCGGAGGCTGGATGAATTGCCTCTTATCAAAATGTGTCATACTGCCAATTCCTTTGTTCCGCGATCGTATGCCTGTTATCCGCGATGAGGTTACAACTATTTGTGGCCCTGGCGAATTGATCGATGTTATTGTTACTGAACGAGGAATTGCTATAAATCCGTTACGTCCTGATTTGATCGAAAAGATGAAAGGCAGTTCATTACCAATAAAAACAATACAAGAACTAAAAGCCGAAGCCGAAAAAATATGTGGCAAACCCCAGAAAGCCAGGTTAACTGACGAGGTGATTGCCGTTATTAAATGGGTGGATGGAACTGTAATTGATTCCGTGTTCAGGGTGGATAAATAGCATTTGAGTTTTAAAGAAAATCCTCAGATCGGTAGCTTGGTCTGAGGATTTTTTTTTTGATTTAAATTTTTAACTAACAATTATTGTGAACTGTCTTGATATTCCAATTTGAAATATCAAAGTGGAATACAATTTTTGACTATCCAATTATTAGTGCAATAATTAGACGGATTTATTCAAAATTTAATATTTGATGCTATTTACTTTCTCCACAATTATTCCTTAATTTTATTGATAATATTTTACAGGCATGATTTAATAACATTTGCACTTTACATTTCTATTAATCAGATAATTGTACCATTTAATTTCCCGGATTATGTTTAAACCCCTATTCATTTTCGCACTACTGGGCGTCCTGTTTTCGTCGTGCAGCAATTTTAACTCGGTGAAAGTAAAGAAAACCAATTTTGAGGATGAAGTTTTACGTGCTCAAAATCTGGTATTTACCTTTAATAAGGAATTGCTGCCTGACACAGGATTGATCAACAAATGGGATACAACTCAGTACATAAATTTCGAACCTAAAATCGCCGGTAAATTTATGTGGACAGGAAAATCAGAACTCACATTTTCTCCACTCGGTGCGTTGTTGCCGGCATCTGGCTATAAGGCAACACTGAATAAGGATTTGACAAAATACAGTCAGATAAAATACAGTATTGATGATGAACCACTGCTGTTTCATACACCCTATTTAAAAATAAGCACAATAAATAGTTTTTGGTCGTTGAGCGAGGAATTGGCAAGCCAGGTTGAAGTGAGATGCCAGATAAATTTCAATAATCCGGTTTCTCCTTCAAAGTTAAAACCAGTGCTCAAAGTTCTGGTGGCAGGTAAAGAAATGCCATACAGGATTATTACACAAAATGACGCTGACGTTATTGAAGTTGCTTTCGCCTATGATACTAAGTCAGATGATAACGAAACGAAAGGCGAAGTAATAATTGCCAAAGGTCTTATTTGTGCCGGCGGAAACACAGCAAGTGAGGATCAGCTAAAAAGCGGTTTCCTGATTCCTTCCAAAGATAAACTTGTGATAACTGCCACTGAATCAGGATTTGATAGCGGTAAAGGATTTATTGATGTGTTTACTTCGCAGCCGGTTATTGCCGAAGGCTTGAATGGTTTTGTTTCTACAGATCCTGTTCTTAATCTTGAAACTGAATTATTAACCAACGGATTCAGGATAAAAGGCGAGTTTCTTGGTTCACAGACTTATACACTGAATATCAGGAAAGGTGTTAAAAGTTTGTTTGGTCGCGAACTGGACGAAAATTTTACTACAGCTGTTTCCTTTTCTGATCCCCTGCCAAATATCTCATTTACTGAACAGAATGCCATTTATCTTTCCACCAAAGGCGAGCGAAATCTTGGTGTAAACATTGTAAATGTGCAGAAAGTAAAAGTTTCGGTGTTCAAAATATTTGAGAACAACATTCAGCATTATATGCGACAGGGCAAAGACTGGGAGTATAATTATGATGAAACAACCGATGAATATAACGATTACAGTACCTGGTCGTTCGACGAAAATTACGGAAAACCTGTAATGATCAAGGAAATTCAAACCCGTTCGCTTCAGAAATCGGGAAACATCTCTCTGCTTAATCTTGATTTAAATGAACTCAATTTCAATGATTCATACAAAGGATTATACCTGGTAAAGGTTGAATCTTCTGATCGCAAATACATTCAGGATGCTCAGCTGCTATCACTTTCTGATCTTGGACTTATTGTTAAAGAAGGATCGTCGGATGTAATGGTTTTTGTGAATTCATTGCGCGATGCCACACCAGTAAAAGGAGCAAAACTTGATTTTATCAGTTCCAGCAATCAGAAAGTATATTCCACAGTTACAGATAATAATGGCGTCGCGATTTTTAAAAATGCGAAACAAGTTGCTGCCGGATTTCGACTCAGCATGGTTTCAGTCGCGTGTTGAAACTTCCCGCTTCGATGTGGGCGGTAAACGCACCGACAATGTAAATTACGATGTATTTATTTATGGCGAACGCGATTTATACCGTCCCGGTGATACTGCTCATATCAACACCATTGTTCGTACTCCTCGTTGGGAAGTAGTGAAAGATATCCCGATAAAAATCAAACTTCTGGCTCCCAACGGCCGCGAATACCTGAACCAGCGCCACCAGTTGAATGCATCCGGCGCAGCCGAAACGCAGTTTTACATTCCGCGCCAGGCCATGACCGGCACCTATATGATTGAAGTGTATGCCGCAAATGATGTGTTGCTTGCCTCGCGAAGGATTTCAGTGGAAGAGTTTGTTCCTGACCGTATTAAGGTAACTACCAGAACCAATAAAGCAGTTTATCTTCCTGCCGAAGCCATAAACCTTGATCTTTTAGCTGAAAATCTTTACGGTACACCCGCAGCCGGAAGGCGTTTCGAAACAGAATTGCGATTAAATCGGAAACAGCTTACTTCAAAAGCATTACCCGAATATTCATTTAATATTGAAACCAAAAACATGCCTGTGCTGGCATCTATTGTACAGCAAGGAAATACGGATGCTGAAGGAAAAGCAGCAAGCATTCTGCAGTCAGCAGCTTACCGCGATATCGGCTTGTTGGAAGGCAAAATATACACCACTGTTTTTGACGAAACCGGCCGACCTGTTAACCGCTTGAATGTGGTGGAAATTCCTACTCAGCAGGTTTATTTTGGGATCAGGCATTTTGATACCTGGCTTTCGACTCGAAAAGCATTAAACCTTCAGTTTGCAGCAGTTGACAGGACGGGAAAAGTGTTATCGGGTGCCCGGGCTCAGATTGTTATCCTTCATTACAGGTATGAAACGATTATCGAGAAATCATACGGCCGATATAATTATGTTTCTCAGAAAAAGGAAAAAGTCGTTTTCAGCCGTGAAATGAATATCAAAGCGTCGGGAACCGTCTTGCCCTTTGTTCCGGTCGAGTCGGGCGAATATGAAGTGCGTATTATGGCTCCCGGAAGTGAGAATTATGTGTCAAGGACTTTTTATGCTTACGGATGGGGCGATACCGATTTTTCGTCCTTCGAAGTGAGTCGCGAAGGTGAAGTGACAATTACGCCGGATAAAACACTATATGCTCCCGGAGATAAAGCTAAATTATTGTTTAAAGCACCATTCGACGGGCAGTTGCTCGTGGCTGTTGAACAGGATAATGTACTAAGTTACAAATTCCTGAACCTGGTAAATAAATCAGCCAGCATGGAATTGGCTGTTACAAAAGACCATCTTCCAAACATTTATATTGATGCCACTGCTTTTCGCAAATCAGTTGATATGTCGATTCCGCTTACCGTGGCTCATGGCATTATATCACTAAAAGTAGATGATGCTTCTGCAAAACTGAATGTTACTATATCTGCGCCCGAAAAGTCAAGATCAGGGATCAAACAATCGTTTACCGTTAAAACAGCACCTGATGCGGAAGTTACCATTGCAGTGGTTGATGAAGGAATTCTGCAGATCACGGATTACAAAACACCCGATCCGTTTAGTTGGTTTTATCAGAAACGCGCTTTGGGTGTGAATTCCTATGATGTATATGCACTGTTGTATCCTGAACTGAAACGTTCATCGAGTCCTGCCGGTGGCGAGGCATTTGATCTGTCGAGACGCATAAATCCATTGACCGGCGACAGGGTGAAATTGATTTCGAAATGGAGTGGAATCCGGAAAGCAAATTCCTCGGGCGAATGTTCATTCAGTATTGATATTCCGCAATTCTCGGGTGCACTTCGGGTAATGGCTGTAGCTTATAAAGGCAGGCAGTTCGGTTCGGCCGAAAAAACCATGAAAGTGGCTGATCCTGTTATTATCAGCATGTCGTTGCCACGATTCCTGAGTCCGGGAGATAATTGTGCGGTAGCCGTCTCAATGACAAATACAACCGGTAAAAGCGGAAATGCTACTGTTCAACTTACTGCCTCCGGCCCGGCAACTGTTTCAGGTAAAAACTCGGCTACTGCCAGTCTGAAATCAGGTGCCGAAGAAGTTGCTTTATTCAATGTAAATGCGGATAAAGGCATTGGTGTAGCAATTATAACTGCAACTGTAAATGCGCTTGGACAGAAGTTTACGCAGCAGATTGAAATTCCGGTTCGTCCTGCTGGTGGTTTGACTTTTATTACCGGTTCAGGATCTGTAACCGCTGGCTCAATAAAATCATTTAAAGCCACCAGCGATTTGTATCCAAAAGGGGTGAAATCAGCTTTGATAATGAGTAAATCACCGGCTGTTGAGTTTGCTAAAAACCTTGATTATCTTGTCCGCTATCCTTATGGTTGTCTTGAACAGACTGTATCAACGGCTTTCCCTCAGTTGTACCTGGGTGATATTACTAAATTGTTTCCTCCGGTTTCAGGCCGCAATTCAACGCAAGGTGGTTCTCCTGGCTATAATGTACAGCAAGCCATAATGAAAGTTGAATCCATGCAGCTATACAATGGAGGTTTATCATTATGGCCGAACGGCGGCAGCGCTGATTGGTGGGCAACTGCTTACACAACTCATTTCCTGCTTGAAGCAAAAAGAGCAGGATTTGAAGTAAATAAAAAAGTTCTGGATGGCACTCTGAAATTCCTGACTCAAAAAGTTAAGGAACGGGAAAAAGAAACATATTTCTATTTTGAAAATGGTGTTCGTAAATCCAGGAATATTCCACGGCGCGAAATTCTATATTCCGCCTATGTGCTGGCTCTGGCCGATAAAGCACCGGTTTCAACAATGAATTATTACAAATCAATGGTTTCTGAATTATCCTCCGAAGGCCGGTATTTACTCGCTTCATCATTTATGCTTGCCGGTGATGTAAAGAGTTTCAGAAGTGTGCTGCCTAAAACTTTCGGAAATGAAAAATCAATCAGCGAGTTTGGCGGCTCGTACAGTTCGTATTTGCGTGACAGGTCCCTGGCATTAAATGCTTTGCTCGAAGCCGATCCTAATAATCCGCAGGTTAATGAATTGCTGAAAAGCATTTCCGTTGAAATGAAAAATGCCCGGTATTATTCAACACAGGAAACTGCTTTTGCTTTACTTGCAATCGGTAAACATGCCCGGAAAGCTTTAGCTACGGAAATTACAGCTGTTATTTCCGTTGATGGTAAAGTGGTTGGTAATTATTCAAATAAAGATTTGCAGCTTCCTATGGATATCAATAATAAAACAGTTTCAATAACCACCAAAGGAAAAGGCACTTTGTATTATTATTACGAGATGTCAGGTATTAAACTTACGCCAAATGTGGTTGATGAAGATAATCTCCTGAAAGTCCGCCGGCGATTCCTTGATCGCAATGGTAACCAGATCAATGGAAATTCATTTAGCCAGAATGACCTGGTTGTGGTTGAAATTACAGCACAGTCCGAAGCCGGAAGCAATGTTGCGAATGTTGCAATCACTGATTTGCTTCCAGCTTGCTTCGAGATTGAAAATTCCCGTTTGGTAGCCGAGCGCGAAATGGATTTTATGAAAAACCGATCAACACCTGAATATACAGATATCCGCGACGACAGAATCAGTTTCTTTACCGCATTAAACGGTACAGCCAAAACCTTTTATTACACGATAAGGGTGGTTAGCAAAGGGACATTTGTTATTGGTGCAGTATCTGCGGATGCCATGTACAACGGCGAGTATCATTCGTATTCAGGCAGCGGAAAGGTCACCGTCCGATAGAGACGCGAGGCATCGCGTCTCTGAACACGCGAGCATAGAAGCAAATGAAAGATTGCACAGCGCAACGAGTTTGTTGGTTAAACAGTAAACAACAAATTCTGCCTAACGCACCGATAAATACCTGAGAAAATAAAAATCCGGACTACGTCAATTGTAGTCCGGATTTATAATTTGTAAGCAACTGTAAATTAATTATATACAACTTCCCTCATCGTTTTTGTACCATACATACTACGCATATTTATACGGATATCACGAAGTTTCTTCTGGTCATCCTCACTTCCTACAACCTTTTTCGAAATTGCATCCCATTTATCTTCATTGCCTTCCATGCTGGCAAGGTTTTTATATTCAACCATCAGCATAATCTGCCAGTCATCCGGGTTAGCTGCATTTCCTTCAAGA
>JAIFMH010000036.1 GCA_020048595.1 Bacteroidota bacterium
ATTATGAGAAGTGAGCGTGATGGATATGCCCACATCTATATATTTAATATGCAGGGAAAAATTGAATATCAGGTCACTAAAGGCAATTTTGATGTTACCGAGCTGAATGGTTGCGACATAAAAAACAAACTTATATATTACACTTCAGCTGAGCCAACGCCTTATCAACGTGAGGCATATTGCATTAAGTGGGATGGCACCGGAAAGAGGAAGCTTACAACTAAAATTGGTGCAAATACTGCAAAATTCAGTGAAGGATTTAAATACTATACCATAACATCCTCAAATGTTAAATCGCCGGCAACAACAGTTTTGTTTAATGCAAAAGGTAAAACCATACGGGTGCTGGATGACAGCAAATTGCTGGTTGATAAACTTAAGGATTACAAATTTGCCTATAGAGAATTTTTCAACTTCAATACTTCTGAGAATGTAAATCTAAACGGTTGGATGTTAAAACCGGCTGATTTTGATCCAACAAAAAAATACCCGGTTTTTATGACCCAATACAGCGGTCCAAATTCACAAAGTGCTCTTGATACCTGGGATCTGGGATGGGAAGAATACCTTGCCCAACTTGGCTATATTGTAGTTTCTGTTGACGGTCGCGGTACGGGTGGCCGTGGTGAAGCATTCCGTAAAATAACGTATCTCCAGTTAGGCAAATACGAAACCATCGACCAGATTGAAACTGCCAGATACCTTGGCTCTCTCTCCTATGTTGATGCCTCGCGCATAGGTATCTGGGGCTGGAGTTTTGGCGGTTATATCTCGTCCTCTTGCATGGTTAAAGGCAATGGAATATTCAAAACGGGAATTGCTGTTGCTCCCGTTACCAACTGGCGGTATTACGACAATATATACACAGAGCGTTTTATGCGGACGCCGCTAGAAAACCCAGAAGGATACGACCAGAATTCACCACTGAATTTCGCCAAAGATTTTAAAGGGAATTTCCTTATTTGTCATGGTTTAGCCGATGACAATGTACATGTTCAGAATACTTTGGAATTCACAGAACGCCTTGTACAGGCTGATAAACAATTCGAAATGCAGTTATATACTAACCGGAATCATGGTATTTATGGCGGCAACACGACTTACCATCTCTATACGCGTATGGTAAATTATATTTTGGAAAAATTGTAAAAAGCAATTAATTGCCGGGTTTCAGTTCTGCTGGAGTCCGGCATTTACCATTTTGAGAACGGCATTTTTGCAAGTTTTGAATTATAGTAACGCCTGTCGCCGGTTACTTCTTTATCTAACCAGGTTGGTTTGTCAAACAATTCATCCTCTGAACTCAACTCAACTTCAGCAATCACAAGGCCTTCATTTTCACCATAAAACTCATCTACCTCAAAAGTGAACTTCCCTACCTGCACAAGGTATCGGGTTTTATCAATAATTCCAGCTTCGCACAACGCAAGTAATTCAAAGGCTTCATCTAAGGATATTTCCTTTTCAAATTCATACCGGCTCATACCGGAAAGACTTAAAATGCCTTTTATAGTTAAAAATCCTTTATCTCCGTTGGTTCGAACCCGCACAATACGTTCAGGAACTGAAGAAAGATAACCCTGAGTGATACGGGTTTGCGTATAAGCATATTGCTTATACCCTTCTTTTACGAGAAATTTTCGCTCTATTTCCTGAGGCATATATATGTTTAGTTTGAGAAAAGGTCCTCTGTCAGATAGATTCATCTGCACTTTCAATTAAGTAATTCTTGAAAGAGGATAACAAAGGTATTCATTAAATCTACAAAGTAAAAGAATATAGTTATTACACAAATTATGTGCTTACACATTCCAATAAAACAGAAAAGCCGGCAATAACTACCGGCTTTTCATTTACTATTTCACAAACACGTTATCTGGCATATTTGAAATCTTTACCTAAATAACGGGCGCTTGAGCCTAATATCTCTTCGATACGAAGCAATTGATTGTATTTTGCTATACGGTCAGTACGGCTGGCTGAACCAGTCTTAATAAGTCCGGTATTCAGAGCTACTGCAAGGTCAGCGATGGTAGTATCTTCAGTTTCGCCTGAACGATGGCTCATAACCGCAGTATATGAGTTGCGGTATGCCATGGTCACAGCATCAATTGTTTCGGTAAGTGTACCAATTTGATTTACTTTAACCAGTATTGAATTAGCTACACCTTTATCAATACCCATTTGTAAACGTTTGGTATTGGTTACAAACAAATCATCACCAACCAACTGAATTTTCTTTCCCATAACATCGGTCATCAACTTCCAGCCATCCCAATCGTCTTCAGCCATGCCATCTTCAATAGAAATGATAGGATATTTATCTATCCATGTTTTCCAATAATCAACCATTTGTGCTGAAGTTAGTTTTTCGCCGGTCGATTTCTTCAGATGGTACATTTTTTCTTCTTCCAGATAATACTCACTTGAAGCAGGATCCAAAGCAATATAAACATCTTTACCTGGTTTGTAGCCAGCGCTTTCAATAGCCTGAAGAATAACTGTAATAGCTTCCTCATTTGATTTCAGATTGGGAGCAAAACCACCTTCGTCACCAACGTTAGTTGAATAGCCACCTTTTTTCAGTACTGCACTTAGGCTATGGAATACTTCAGCACCCATACGCAAACCTTCGCGGAAGGTAGGTGCACCAACAGGCATAATCATAAATTCCTGGAAATCGATGCTGTTATCAGCATGTGATCCACCATTGATAATGTTCATCATAGGTATAGGAAGAGTATTGGCATTTACACCACCTACATACCTGAATAAATAACTGCTTGATTCCTGGGCAGCAGCATTGGCAACAGCAAGTGAAACACCAAGAATAGCGTTTGCACCAAGGTTTGATTTGTTAGGAGTACCATCGAGTTCGATCATCTTAGCATCGATTTCGTTTTGCTCGGTAACAAAGTAACCTTTAAGTTCTTCAGCAAGAACTTTGTTTACATTCTGAACAGCTTTCAGAACGCCTTTTCCTTTGTAAATGGCTTTGTCGCCATCGCGAAGCTCGCATGCTTCGTGAATTCCGGTTGAAGCTCCTGATGGAACAGCTGCACGGCCCATAATGCCGTTTGATGTGAATACATCTACCTCAATGGTAGGATTGCCACGTGAATCAAGGATTTGACGGGCTGTAATGTTAGCTATCTGACTCATAATTTTAAAATATTTGTTAGAGTTCTATAAAAATGTCTGTTTCAAAATGATAAAAGGATAAAGCAAAGAAACCTTCACTTTATCCTTTCAAATAATTCATGCGTTGTTTTTTTTACGGGTCAATACTTGTCCCGATTTTTCGGGATGCCATAGCCAGATTAATCTTATTTTCATCTTTGATTGGTGCTTTATACCAATCATGGCTAATTCATTGAATTAACTTCAGTTATTTTTCTTCAGCTTCGTTTTCTTTAACTTCATCTTCAACAGGCTTTTCAACAACTTCTTCTGCTTCAGCTACAATCTCTTCGGCTTTGGCTTTAGGAGCTTTTTCGGCTACAGGTGCTTCAACAGCAGCATCGGTTGCTTTCTTTGCAGCAGGTTTGCGGCGACGTACAGCTTTCTTAGCAGTTGTATCTTTTGAAGTTAAAAGGTTTTCATTATAGTCAACCAGTTCGATAATACACATATCAGCATTGTCGCCAAGACGGAAACCTGTTTTAAGTATGCGTACATATCCACCCGGACGGTCAGCAACTTTAACTGAAATATCGCGGAAGAGCTCAGTTACTGCCTCTTTATCCTGCAGGTAGCTAAATACTACACGGCGTGAGTGTGTTGAATCTATTTTGGCGCGTGTGATCAATGGCTCTACATATCCGCGAAGTGCCTTTGCTTTTGCAATGGTAGTACTGATACGTTTATGCATGATCAGCGAGCTTGCCATATTGGAAAGCATTGCTGCGCGATGAGTACTGGTACGTCCCAGGTGATTTATTGATTTCTGATGTCTCATTTCGCTTATTCCTTATCTAATTTGTACTTCGCAACATTCATTCCGAATTCGAGTCCTTTGGTTTTCACCAGGTCTTCCAGTTCGGTTAGCGACTTTTTACCGAAATTGCGGAATTTCAATAAGTCGTTTTTGTTAAAAGCTACCAGTTCGCCGAGGGTTTCAACATCAGCAGCTTTCAGGCAGTTGAGGGCGCGCACCGAAAGGTCCATATCCACCAACTTGGTTTTTAGTAACTGACGTATGTGAAGTGTGTTTTCGTCAAATTCTTCAGCTACTGCTTTTTCTTCAATATCAAGGGTGATTTTCTCATCACTGAAGAGCATAAAGTGATGGATCAGAATCCTTGCAGCTTCTTTTAAAGCATCTTTTGGATGAATTGATCCGTCAGTTTTAATTTCCAGGATTAGTTTCTCGTAGTCAGTTTTTTGTTCAACGCGAAAGTTTTCCATGCTGAACTTAACATTCTTGATAGGCGTGTGAATTGAGTCCATGAAAATTGTACCCAGATGAGCGGTAGCAACTTTATTTTCTTCGGCTGGTACATATCCTCTGCCTTTATTCACACTGATCTCAATATTCAGTTTAACTGTAGGTTCCATATGGCAGATAACTACCTCAGGATTCAGTACCTGGAATATCGACAGGTGTTTAGCTATATCACCTGCAGTGAAAGTATCTTTACCAGTAACAGTAAAGTTGATTTTTTCACTTTCTTCTGATTCAATTTGTTTACGGAATCTTACTTTTTTCAGGTTAAGAATAACGTCGGTTATATCTTCAACAACGCCTTTAACTGATGAAAATTCATGTTCAACTCCGTCGATACGTAATGAGGTAATAGCATATCCCTCTAATGACGAAAGTAAGATTCTGCGCAGTGCATTACCTATTGTGATACCAAAGCCAGGTTCGAGAGGACGGAATTCAAAAGTTCCATCAAACTCGTCAGCCTGTATCATGATAACCTTATCAGGTTTCTGGAATGCTAAAATAGCCATAAAGTCTTTTTTTTAAT
Source organism: Bacteroidota bacterium (assembly GCA_020048595.1). Lineage (GTDB taxonomy): Bacteria > Bacteroidota > Bacteroidia > Bacteroidales > UBA4417 > UBA4417. The sequence continues at coordinate 4,974 of JAIFMH010000036.1, forward strand.
GATAATGCAAGATACTAAATTACTTCGAATACAATTCAACGATAAGTTGTTCCTTAATGTTTTCAGGAATTTCTTCGCGTTCAGGGAAGTTAATGAATTTTCCGGTCAGCAAAGCACCATCCCATTCAAGCCAAGAGTAGCGCATAATACGTCCCTGCAATGAATTCTGTATAACTTCAAGTGATTTGGAACGTTCACGAACCGCAATAACATCACCTTAGTTACATTCATATGAAGGTATATTCAGAACCTTACCATTAACAGTGATATGTCCGTGTCCAACGAGCTGGCGCGCACCATCACGGGTTGGAGATATTCCCAGGCGATATACCACGTTATCTAAACGTGATTCAATCAACTGCAATAGAATTTCGCCGGTTACACCTTTTTTGCGGGTAGCTTTTTCAAATATGTTTCTGAATTGTTTTTCCAGAATGCCATAGGTGTACTTAGCTTTTTGTTTTTCCTGCAACTGAACACCGTATTCCGATTGTTTCTTGCGGCGTTTATTCTGTCCGTGCATTCCGGGAGGATAGTTCTTTTTTTCGTATGAACTGTCGGGCCCGTAGATAGGTTCCTTGAATTTTCTGGCTATCCTTGTCTTAGGACCAATATATCTTGCCATAAAGCTTGTTAATTATGTATTATTAAACTTATTGTTCTTAAATATCGAAGTGAGAGGTTTGTATTAAACCCTTCTGCGTTTAGGAGGTCTGCAACCATTGTGTGGCAATGGAGTTATATCCTGGATTTCGGTAACTTCGATGCCAGCTGTATGGAGTGTACGTATAGCTGATTCTCTTCCTGAACCTGGCCCTTTAACGTAAACTTTAACTTTACGGAGTCCGAGATCATAAGCAACTTTGGAGCAATCCGTAGCAGCCATCTGGGCAGCATAAGGAGTATTCTTTTTTGATCCTCTGAATCCCATTTTCCCTGCCGATGCCCAGGAAATAACCTGTCCGGCATTATTAGTCAGCGAAATGATGATGTTGTTAAAAGAAGCCGAAACATAAGCTCTTCCGGTAGCTTCCACTTTAACAACTCTTTTCTTCGATACTTTGGTCGTCTTTGCCATAGTAAAACTATTTTTCCTTTAAATGCATTCTTATTTAGTTGCCTTCTTCTTGTTAGCAACAGTCTTTTTCCTACCCTTACGTGTACGGGCATTATTTTTTGTGCTTTGTCCACGCAGCGGAAGGCCTAAACGGTGACGGACACCACGGTAGCAACCTATATCCATCAATCGTTTAATATTAAGCTGTACTTCTGAACGAAGTGCGCCTTCTACTTTAAAACTGTCGTTGATAATTGAGCGTATGTTATTCTGCTCATCATCGTTCCAGTCCTGAACTTTTTTGTTACGGTCGATGCCGCACTGATCCAGGATAGCCTGGGCTGAGTTACGACCTATACCGAATATGTAGGTAAGGCCTATCTCTCCTCTTTTGTTTTTTGGTAAATCAATACCAGCAATACGTGCCATATATATTAATAGCTTATGGGATTACACAATTATTAACCTTGCCTTTGTTTGTACTTGGGATTCTTTTTGTTGATTACGTAGATTCTCCCTTTCCTGCGCACGATTTTGCATTCAGGTGTTCTTTTCTTAACTGATGCTCTAACTTTCATTGCTTGAGTTATTTCTTAGGTGTTTTATTCTTTATTTATATCGGAAGTTAATTCTTCCTTTACTCAGATCGTAGGGCGACATTTCAATTTTCACTCTGTCACCAACCAGAATTTTAATGTAGTGCATCCTCATTTTACCTGAAATGTGTGCAATAATCATGTGCCCATTTTCAAGTTCAACCCGGAACATTGCATTACCAAGCGATTCCTTCACTATGCCGTCCTGCTCAATTACAAGTTGTTTTGCCATTTATTACCTTGTTATTAGTATGTCAGGATTAATAACCTGTTCAATTTCACTGAAACTCGACAAAATGTCAGCTCCGTTATTACGTATTACGACAGCGTGCTCAAAATGTGCTGATGGTTTTTTATCCATTGTACGTATCGTCCATCCATCATTCTCCTGTGTTACCTGTCTGCTTCCCAGATTGATCATAGGTTCAATACAGATTACCATTCCATTCTCAAGTTTTGCACCATTTCCTTTTCGCCCATAATTAGGGACTTCAGGTTTTTCGTGCAAACTGGTTCCCAAACCGTGTCCAACCAGATCGCGAACAACTGTATAACCAAAACTTTCCACGTAGGTTTGAACTTCGTAACCTATATCACCCACACGTTTTCCGGCCATTATTATTTCGATTCCTTTCAGAAGTGAAGTATGTGTCCGTTTCATCAACAGTTCCAGTTCAACTGCCATTGGCACAAGACCAAATGAAAAAGCTGAATCTCCGTAGTACCCATCAATGATAGTACCACAATCAATTGAAACCAGATCACCTTCCTTCAGTTCGCGCTTACCTGGTATTCCATGAACTACTACCTCATTAACCGATATACAAAGCGTAGCAGGAAATCCGTGGTATCCTTTAAAAGCAGGTTTTGCTTTATGGTCGCGGATAAACTCCTCAGCTATTTTATCGAGAGCAAGTGTAGTAACTCCAGGTTTAATATGCCTGGCAACTTCCGCTATCGTTTTTCCAACAAGTAAAGAACTCGTACGTATTTTTTCAATTTCTATTTCAGTCTTTATCAGAGCCATTATTCCAGTTTAAAAACTGATTAAAAAGCTCCGGCCGCACTACGTCCTTTGATCCGTCCTGATTTTGTCAGTCCTTCATAATGACGCATGAGTAAGTGACTTTCAATTTGCTGAAGAGTATCCAGTACAACACCTACAAGAATAAGTAAGGATGTACCTCCATAGAACTGTGCAAACTGCGAACTAACTCCTGCCATACTCACCAACGCCGGCATTACTGCAACCAACGCAAGAAACAATGAACCGGGGAAAGTAATTTTCGACATTACTCCATCTATAAAATCTGCAGTTTTCTTTCCCGGTTTAACACCAGGTATGAATCCATTATTTTTCTTCATATCTTCAGCCATCTGATTCGGATTAACCGTAATAGCCGTATAGAAGTATGTAAAAATAATGATTAACAAAGCATACGTAAAGTTGTACCAGAAACCGTTTATGTTAGTAAAGGCTGAAGCAAAACCTTGTAAGCTTTCACTGCTTGCAAAACCAGCAATAGTTAATGGCAGAAACATGATTGCCTGTGCAAAAATAATTGGCATTACACCAGCAGCATTAACCTTTAATGGAATATACTGACGTACACCACCATATTGCTTATTCCCAACAACACGTTTAGCATATTGTACGGGTATCTTACGCGTTCCCTGAACTAACAGGATACAGAGAAGAACAACAAGAACAAGTACGGCAATTTCTACAATGAACAATACAAGTCCTCCACCTTTTTGCTCCATACGTGCAAGAAATTCGCTGAATAATGCAAAAGGCAGTCGTGCTATAATACCCACCATAATGATAAGTGAGATACCATTTCCCAATCCTTTATCTGTAATTTTCTCACCGAGCCACATAACAAACATGGTACCGGCCACCAGAACAACAACAGACGAAATCCAAAAGAAAACCGAAGGTGATGTTACATTCGGGTCAAATGGAGTAATAGCCTGTGCAGGCAGTTGCGAAATAAGATTAGCGATATAACCCGGAGCTTGCAGTGCTGTGATAACAACAGTAAGGTAACGAGTAATCTGGTTAATCTTCTTACGTCCGCTTTCACCTTCTTTCTGCAGTTTCTGGAAATATGGAATAGCCATACCAAGTAACTGTATTACGATGGATGCAGATATGTAAGGCATAATCCCCAATGCAAAAATAGATGCATTGCTGAAAGCACCTCCGGAGAACATATTAAGCAATCCAAGAAGACCATCTGAAGATTGATTCTTCAATGCCATCAGTTGCTGAGGATCTACTCCGGGTATTGTCACAAATGATCCGAACCTGTAGATTAGAATAAGCCCTAAAGTATAGCCGATTCTTCTACGAAGTTCGTCGATCTTATAGATATTTTTAAGAGTCTGAATGAAGCGTTTCATTAAGTTCAGAGTTTTGTAACAGTTCCACCAACTGATTCGATTGCTTGTATTGCTTTAGCTGAGAATGCATTGGCTGTAACATTCATTTTCGCCTTCAATTCTCCACGACCTAAAATTTTAAGCAGATCGTTTTTCCCAAGAAGACCGTTTTCTCTGAGTATTTCAGGAGTTATAACCAATAAACCTCTTGATTCGGCTAGTTTTTCCAGCACATCAATATTCAGTCCGGTATATTCTACCCTGTTAATATTTCTGAAACCACCTTTTGGTACGCGGCGGAATAATGGCATCTGACCACCTTCAAAACCACGTTTGTGTTTGTAACCTGAACGCGATTTGGCACCTTTGTGTCCGCGGGTAGATGTACCGCCACGTCCTGAACCCTGGCCACGGCCAATTCGTTTGTCAGTTTTAGTAGCGCCGTCAGCCGGCTTTAAATTACTTAGATCCATGTTATATACTTTCTATAAAGGATTGACAATTAAATTTCTTCCACTTTTAATAAATGACTGATTGCTTTAATCATGCCTTCTATCTGAGGGGTTGCTACATGATCGACAGGGCGGTTCATTTTGCTGATGCCAAGTGCACGTAGTGTACGTTTCTGACGTTCGGGTTGTTTAATACCACTTTTAATTTGTGTAATTCTCACGTTTTTCATCGCGCTATATTTTTAGTGGTTAACCGTTAAAAACTTTGTCCATGCTGATACCACGTAACTGAGCTACAGTGTGTGCATCCTTCAGTTGGCAAAGACCTTCGATGGTAGCTTTAACAACACTGTGAGGATTTGATGAACCTTTTGATTTAGCAAGTACATCCTTAACACCAACGCTTTCGAGTACTGCACGCATAGCACCACCGGCTATAACTCCGGTACCAGCTGCTGCGGGTTTCATGAAAACTAATGCTCCGCCATATTTGCCGTATTGTTCGTGAGGTATTGTACCTTTTAAAACCGGTACACGTACCAGGTTTTTCTTGGCATCTTCAATTCCTTTAGCAATTGCAGCCTGAACTTCCTTAGCTTTACCAAGACCGTGACCAACAATTCCGTTTTCATTTCCAACTACAACAATAGCTGAGAAAGTGAATGTACGACCTCCTTTGGTAACTTTAGTAACGCGCTGGATGGAAACGAGCCTGTCCTTAAGTTCGGTATCGCTCGATTTAACTCTGTTTGTGATTATGTTTGCCATAGCTGTAATTAAAATTTGATGCCACCTTCTCTGGCTGAATCAGCCAGGGCTTTAACTCTACCGTGATACAGATAACCGTTACGGTCGAAAACTACTGTCAGAATTCCGCTTTCGAGGGCACGTTCTGCTATAAGTTTCCCAACAAGTTTGGCTTTCTCACTCTTGTTAACTTTTTGATCCGCTATACCTTTAGCGCGTGATGATGCAGCAGCTAATGTTGTACCCGACTGATCATCGATCAGCTGTACATATATATCTTTATTGCTGCGGAAAACTGTCATGCGTGGGCGCTCGCCGCTACCAGTAATGGTTTTGCGAACACGTTTCTTGATCTTCAGTCTCCTGTATTCTTTATCTACTTTGAATGACATCGATTAAAAGTATTATGCTGTTCTCAATGATTATTTATCCGATGCTGATTTACCAGCTTTACGTTTCAGTATTTCGCCTACAAACTTGATACCTTTTCCTTTGTATGGTTCAGGTTTGCGCAGCGACCTGATTTTAGCAGCTACCTGGCCTATAAGTTGTTTATCGTGCGATACCATTGTAATAATGGGGTTCTTTCCTCTTTCTGTTACAGCTGTGACCTGAATCTCAGTTGGCAGTTCAAAGAAGAAGTTGTGTGAGTAGCCTAGTGCCAGTTCTATTGTCTGACCAACAACTACAGCTTTGTAACCAACACCAACTAGTTCCTGTTGAACTGTAAAGCCTTCACTGACGCCTTTCACCATATTGAAAAGCAGTGAGCGGTACAGTCCATGCATTGAACGGTGACGCTGTTGTTCGGTTGGGCGCTGCACAAGCAGCTGATTATCTTCAACCTTAACGATAATATCCGGATCTACCTGTTGTTTCAGTTCACCCTTGGCACCTTTAATAGTAACAAGGTTTTTGTCTGACACTGTGATTGTAACTCCGGAAGGAACCGTAATCGGCAATTTTCCAATTCTCGACATTCTTATTTCCTCCTTTTTATTAGCTAACGTAACAAATTACTTCGCCACCTACGTTTTGGGTTTTAGCATCCTTATCAGTCATAAGTCCGTGTGATGTGGACACTATGGCTATTCCAAGTCCGTTAAGAACTCTTGGAAGGTTGTCGTTACCAACATAGCGGCGTAAACCTGGTTTACTAACCCTTTCAATCTGCGTAATAGCTGATTGTTTGGTTACAGGGTGGTATTTGAGAGCGATCTTAATAACACCAGGTTTTGTATCTTCTTCAAATTTGAAGTTAAGAATATATCCCTGGTCGAAGAGGATTTTTGTTATCTCCTTCTTGAGATTAGATGCAGGAATTTCAACAACCCTGTGGTTGGCCATCACGGCATTCCTTATTCTAGTAAGATAATCTGCAATCGGATCTGTGATCATTTTGTATCTTATAATTAATTGTTTCTGTATTTATTTTACCAGCTGGCTTTTTTAACGCCGGGTATTAAGCCGTCGAGAGCCATGAAACGGAAGTTGATACGCGAAACTCCGAATTGCCTCATATATCCTTTTGGCCTGCCTGTAATTTTGCAACGATTGTGCAAGCGGATAGGATTTGAGTTTTTAGGTAATTTCTGTAATCCAACATAGTCGCCGGCAGCTTTGAGAGCAGCACGTTTGGCAGCATATTTATCTACCAGTTTCTGCCGTTTTACCTCTCTAGCTTTTAATGATTCTTTTGCCATAGTATTGTAGGTTATTTCTTAAAGGGTAAACCAAATTCTTTTAACAGTGCCATGCATTCCTTGTCAGTTTTGGCAGTAGTAACGAATGTAATATCCATTCCGTTAATTTTCAAAACCTTATCAATAACTACTTCAGGGAATATTATCTGTTCGGTGATTCCCATGGTATAATTACCACGGCCGTCGAAACCTTTAGCGTTAATTCCACGGAAGTCACGTACACGTGGTATTGCAATAGCAACAAGCCTGTCGAGGAATTCGTACATCTGCTCACCTCTTAGTGTTACGCGAACGCCTACCGGCATGTTCTTACGCAACTTGAAGTTGGAGATATCCTTTTTTGACTTGGTTGAAACAGCTTTCTGACCAGCAATCGCAGTCATTTCGGCTACGCCAACATCTATGATTTTTTTATCAGATATAGCAGTTCCAAGTCCCTGGTTCAAACAGATTTTAACCAGTTTAGGAACCTGCATATGATTTTTGTACTGGAACTGTTCCGTTAAAGCGGGAACTACTTCCTTGTGGTACTTTTCCTTTAGGCGAGCTGAATATTCCATTATTTAATTACCTCCCCGGATTTTTTTGAAACTCTGACAGTTTTATTGGTCTTTTCATCTTTCTTACGGCTGATGCGGGTAGCTTTTCCGCTTCCATCAACAAGCATAAGGTTTGAGATGTGAATAGGCATTTCCTGTTTGACGATTCCGCCTTTAGGATTTTTAGCGTTTGGTTTTGAATGCTTGGTCGCTAGATTAGCACTCTCAACAATTGCTTTGTAGGATTCTGTTTCCACTTCCAATACTTTCCCGGTTTTCCCTTTCGAGTCTCCGGCAAGGATCTTCACGGTATCTCCTTTTTTGATATGAACTTTCGTACTCATAGTTTCTTTTGATTAAAGCACTTCAGGTGCGAGTGAAACAATTTTCATGTACTGCTTTTCCCTGAGTTCCCTTGAAACCGGCCCGAAGATACGGGTTCCGATCATTTCGCCGGCAGTGTTGATAAGGACAACTGCATTGTCATCGAACCTGATATAGGATCCGTCGGCACGACGTATTTCCTTACTTGTGCGAACTATAACAGCTTTAGCAACTGTACCTTTTTTGATATTACCTGAGGGAAGGGCTTTTTTCACCGAAACGATGATCTTATCGCCCACGGAGGCATACTTCCTGTTAGTGCCACCCAGCACTCTTATACAGAGTACCTCTTTAGCACCGCTGTTATCGGCTACCGTAAGTCTTGATTCCTGCTGTATCATAATTATTTAGCTCTTTCAATGATTTCAACTAATCTCCAGCATTTTGTCTTGCTCAGAGGACGGGTTTCAGAAATGCGTACTGTATCACCAATACCACATTCATTGTTTTCGTCGTGTGCAGCAAATGTTGAGGTCTTTTTTACAAACTTGTGGTATTTAGGGTGCTTTACGCGCCTTTCGACCTGAACGACAATGGATTTCTCCATTTTATTGCTTACAACAAGACCTGTTTTTTCTTTTCTGAGGTTTCTTTCTTCCATTGCTGTGAAAATTATTGTTTGTTAGCCTTGTTAGCTGCTGCCGATTCTAATTTCCGCTTGTGCAATTCGGTAACCAAACGGGCTACTGTTCTGCGATAAGCTTTAATTTTGTTTGGGTTCTCTAATGGAGAAACAGCATGGTTCATTTTCAGTTTGTTAAGCTGCATGCGTTCTTCGTCGAGTCTTTCAATCAACTCGGGAGTTGATAGTTCACGGATAACTTCTTGTTTCATTTTGCTTCTATTATACTGTTGGCAACTCTTGATTGTCGGTTAGCCAGGTTAAGCTAATTTTTCTTCATAATCCCTGCGAACAACGTATTTCACGGCGATCGGCAGTTTCTGTGAACCTAAGCGGCAGGCTTCCTTTGCAATTTCCTGTGGTACACCTTCCAATTCGAAAAGTAATCTTCCGGGTGTAACACGTGCAACGAAATATTCGGGAGCACCTTTACCTTTACCCATACGTACTTCGGCAGGTTTCTTGGTAACAGGTTTGTCAGGGAAGATACGGATCCACAACTGGCCTTCACGTTTCATGTAACGGGTGATTGCCTGGCGGGCTGCTTCTATCTGACGACCGGTAAGCCACACTTCTTCAAGCGCTTTGATACCAAATGAACCGAAAGATAATTCAGATCCGCGTTTCGCATTTCCTTTCATTTTACCTTTCTGCTGCTTCCTGTATTTTGTTCTTTTAGGCTGTAACATCGCTAATACTATATGATGATGAGTACTTTATTCCTTACTTATTTTTTATTCCTTGGGCGACGGTCTCCACCACGATCTCCACCACGGTCGCTTCCACGATCACGGTCACGATCTCCACGAGGACCACCTTTACGGTCTGGACGACCCTGGCCATGCGCTGGTTTGTTGTCTTTAACCAGGTTATCAGTTCCAGGTACGAGGTCTACTTTTCCATAGATTTCACCTTTCATGATCCAGGTTTTGATTCCAAGCTTGCCGTATGTTGTCTGAGCTTCAGCAAGTGCGTAATCGATATCTGCACGTAATGTATGCAAAGGAATACGACCTTCTTTGAATTGCTCGCGGCGTGCCATTTCAGCTCCACCCAAACGACCTGATATCTGAACTTTCATTCCTTCGGCTCCAACACGCATTGCTGCTGTGATAGCGGTTTTGATAGCCCTGCGGTATGAAATACGTCCTTCCAGCTGGCGTGCAATAGTATTACCTACAATTACAGCATCTAATTCAGGACGTTTAATTTCTGAAATGTTTATCTGAACTTCTTTACCAGTCAGTTTCTTCAACTCTTCTTTGAGCTTGTCAACTTCCTGTCCAGCCTTGCCTATAATGATACCAG
>JAIFMH010000326.1:0-25640 GCA_020048595.1 Bacteroidota bacterium
AAAGCCAGAACCAGTTGGATTCAGCTTTGGTTAATTATAAGAAATCCCTGTCGTTTAACGAATTGATTAATTCGGACCTGGGAAGGATGATCTGCAACAACAGCATTGGCCAGGTTTTCCTGAAACAAAACAAGCCAAAAGAGGCATTTAATTATATTAAGCCTACCATTGAAATCGCAGAAAAACTTGGTGACGACTTTTACACCGCATCTTCGTACATAAACCTGGGTTGGGCTTATTTTGAACTAAACGACAATGAAAAAGGGAAAATGTATTTAATCAAAGGGCTTGAACTCTCAAAAAACAAAAACTATATCTCTTATATCTCCTCCGCTTATTTATTATTGTCGCAACTCGCAAAATCTGAGAAAGATTATGCCACAGCTTTGAAATATAAAGACTTGCATTTGGAATACAAAGAGAAGCTTGGCAGTGAAAAAAACTTAAAATACCTGTTTGATTTAATCTCAAAATACGAAAACGAGAAGAAAGAAAACGACTTAAAAATAAAAGACAAAGAGTTGGAAATCAGCAGACTGACGATTTATAAATCCAATGTCCAAAAGAAATATCTGTTTATTGGGCTTTTGCTGTTGGCAATATTGGGGATAGTGCTGTTTTACCAGAATAGATTAAAAAAGAAAACCAATATAAAATTAGCTGCTTTAAATAACGACCTGATCGAAGCAAATAAAGTTAGAGCAAAGTTTTTTTCTATCCTTAACCACGATTTACGAGCTCCCGTGGCAAGTATCATCCAGTTCTTTCAATTTCAGAAAGATTGTCCCGGAGAGCTTGATGATGAATCAAGAGAAAGTTTAGAAACTAAAACTTTGGTCGTTGCCGAAAATCTTTTAAATAATATGGAAGATTTATTGCTATGGAGCAAAGGACAAATGGAAGGGTTTAAGCCGCAGATGCAACATATTGAAGTTGACAAACTCTTTGCCGATATCCAAAGTATGTACGACTACAGTATGCAATACCGGTTTGTATTCATTAATACAAGCGAGATCAGCGTATTTACAGATAAAAATTTCCTGAAAACCATCATGAGGAATTTAACCAGCAATGCTATTAAGGCCTTGAATAACAAATCGGAAGGAATTATTACCTGGAAGGCTACCCAGAGTGACAACCTCACGGTTTTATCAATAACCGACAATGGCATTGGTGCAAATCCTGAACAGTTTAGGGCTTTGTATGATGAAAAAGCTGAAGTTGGCTCAAAATCAGGACTGGGATTGCACCTCATCAGAGATTTGGCAAAACTAATCAACTGCTCTATTAAAGTAAATTCAACGCCTGCCGAAGGCACAGAAATTTTATTGATTTTCAACGAGTAATATAATTTCACTTTACAACCTCCGTCAATCCGGATTTATCAGCGATAAAAACCAATAACTGATAAAATTCGAAATGGGAATTCTGTTGCCAAAAGCCAAAGAGGAAATCCTGAATGCCTTTATGAAGCTTAGTGTTCATGACGATTACAAGCCAGTTCGGGTGGTTATTGATGTGGATCCGATGTAGTTGTACTATAGTTTAACTTCCATGTTTAGATTCATTGCGTATTTCAAGAATATCTTCCTTGATCAAATTCCGCCTTGAAAAATACAGAATCCAAAAAACAATTGATATAATCGGAACTGCAATCTTTAATGAATATGGATTATTCCAATAGCCTTCCAGGAAAAATGGTGCATGAATTATCTCGTAGCTAATCAGATTAAAATCAAAGTATAATAAATTAAATATCAGGTTAATAAACAGTATGCCAATAATCCAGATATATCTCCATCGTATTTCAGCTTTTACAAGAATGAATATGAGGGTAATCACATTTATTAGTGAAAATACTATTTTTATAAGGGAATTGATAAACCGTAATTGATTTTGGGAAAGAGCCGGTTTATAAACATTTATCGTTGGTTGAAGCTTTATAATTGTTGAATCCGGATTATAAACGCCTTCAGAAAAATTGAAAAATTTAGGCTGATATCCTTTCTTCTCAACGAGCATCTCAAGACCTGAACCAATACCTCTCATTCGGATTTTTTCAAAAACCCCTGTGCTATCTGTGTATAGCAAATAGGATTCCATAATAGTTATCTGAGCACTATCGATTGGAACTGATGTGTTTTTATCGATAACAACACCTCCTAAATGAGAAAGAGGCGGATCGTATGAACTTAAAATAAGAGACAGAATCACTAATCCTAAAAGTCGCTTTAGCATTTCAGAGCTTTGTTAACTTAAACAGGAGGTAAGTCGTAAAATCCAATAATCATTAAAATAGTCCGTGCAAATTGGAATTACGCCTTTAATTATTTATCCAAACCCGTCATTTGTTCCAAATGTCCCGATTTTCGGGAGCCTTTTTTTTAGTTTTATTTCGTCTTAACTATAAAATAGTCCCAGGTCGCTTTTGAAATATCAGCAATTATTTTTTCATTTATCTCTGGCTTTTCTTTTGAGTTAGTTACAAATACGCTTATAAAGAAATGTTTTCCATTTGGTAAAAACACAATTCCAATATCATTTACGGCTGCAGTCAAACCTTGTTTGTTAACGCCTGATGACCCTGTTTTGTGAGCAACAATTGTCCCTTTTGGTAATTGTCCCTTTAATCTGCCTTTACCTGTTTCTGTTTCTCTCATCACTTTCCAGATAAAGTCATATGATTTTTTGGAAAGTAGTTTATTATTATTGAAATAAAATTGTGACAACGTTTCGTTTGCCGCTTTAGGTGTCGTCCAGTTCAGAAATTGCAAATCCCAATTGCTCTGCATCACTTCTTCATTGATTTTTATTGACACATCTTTAAAATTATTTTTAGTGAAATAATCTTCAACTGCTTGTGGACCACCAATAAGCGTTAACAACAAATCGCAGCCAATACCGTCACTTTCAGTAATCGTGTATTTTATAATTTCAGAAACAGTAAGGGATGTTCCATTGGGGTATTTTTCCTTGATAGGGCTGTAAATTTCTGGTAACAGGTCTTCCTTCTCAATTTTTATTTTTTGATTCAGCGAAAAATTTCCTTTGTCAATTTCGGAAAGTAATGCTAAAACGATATGAAACTTAAATACGCTTTGCATTGGGAAATGCTTGTCGCCATTAATATTCATTGTGTCTATCCCGTTATTACCGCTAATTGCAACGCCAACAACAGCGTTTTTTGCCGAAACGATTTGTTCAATTTTCTGCCGTAATGATTCTGCCGTTTGAGCAGATGTTTTGAATGTAATAAATAAAAATAGTAAAACTGTTAATTGAAATAAGTGAGTCATATTTTTTTCTGATTGAAAATATTTTCCAGCGTACGTCAAAATTGGCAGCAACTAAAATAAAGCAACCTTAAAACAACCCGTGCAGGTTCGCCTGTACGCCTTCAATTATTTTTCCCAGATCTTCGGGATTTTCCTGGAAATTAATATTATCCACATCAAAAATCAATAGTTTCCCTTCGGTGTAATTGTTAATCCAGTTTTCGTAACGTTCGTTCAGGCTTTTAAGGTAATCGAGGCGGATGGAAGCTTCGTAATCGCGGCCCCGTTTTTGTATATTCCTTACAAGAGTAGGTACATCGGCACGCAGGTAAATCAATAAATCCGGAGGCTGTATAAAGGATGACATCAACTCGAACAGCGACTGGTAATTTTCGTAATCACGCGTTGTCATCAGGTTCATAGTATGAAGATTGGGTGCAAAAATATGCGCGTCTTCATAAATGGTACGATCCTGGATAACATTCTTGCCACTTTTCCTGATATCAACTATCTGGCGGAAGCGGCTGTTCAGAAAATAAATCTGGAGATTAAACGACCAGCGTTGCATATCTTCATAAAAACTAGGGAGATACGGATTGGTATCTACGTCTTCGTAATGCGGTTGCCATCCAAAATTCTTTGCCAGCAGACCTGAAAGTGTTGTTTTTCCGGATCCTATATTCCCTGCTATTGCTATATGCATGCCCATAAGTTCAAATTGTATGATTCAGCTAAATTATTAAGAATCTTTTTTATGATCTAAAACTTTTGCGTTTTGTTGATAACTCGTTAACCTGAAGATTAGCTTGATTGATTTATTTTTAACCACGGAGGCACGGATTACACTGAGGGACACAGAGGTATTTATTTGCTTAGTGATTCTTAGTGCTCTTTGTGCCTTAGTGGTTTTATTTTTAAACTCATCAGCTAAATTCTCTTTTCTCCGTGCTAATCAGTGTTCTCCCGTGCCTCCGTGGTTTCCTTATCTCAGATATTGGGGATCATCTAAATGCTTTTCCCGTTCAGCGCCAGTATTTCTTCCACGTATTTCCGTTCGTTCGACAAACGCGGTACTTTATGTTGTCCACCCAGTTTTCCCCGTTCTCGGAACCATTCATAAAATGTGCCTTTTTCAACTGGCTTAATTACGGGTAACAAAAGCATCAGGTTATGATAGCGCTTGGCTTCGTAATCCGAATTAAGAGATTTCAATGCGTTATCGAGCACTTCGCCGAAGTATTCAAGGTTCAAGGGAGGTGTTTCAAATTCAATTACCCATTCGTGAGCAGCTTTCTCCTTATCGTTTAAAAATATAGGCGCAGCTGTATATTCGGTAATAATAGCTGATGTTTTCTCGCAGGCTGTTGCGAGTGCTTTTTCAGCGTTGTCTATGATCAGTTCTTCACCAAATGCATTTATAAAGCTGCGGGTTCGTCCTGTTATTCTGAAACGATAAGGATCTGTTGAAGTAAACATAATTGTATCGCCGATAAGGTAACGCCACAATCCGGCATTGGTACTGATCACCATTGCATAATTTATGCCGGGTTCTACTTGCCAGAGAGGAAGTGTAACAGGCTTTTCCTGATCAATTTCAGCCACAGGCATAAATTCGTAAAAAACACCGTAATCTAACATCAGCAGCATGTCGTCGCTATCGAGCCTATCCTGTATGCCGAAAAATCCTTCACTCGCATTATAGGTTTCGAGGTATTTCATTTCGGGAGGACAAATTTTGCGGAACTGCTCCCTGTATGGCGTAAAACTTACGCCGCCATGAACAAATAATTCGAGATTTGGCCAGACTTCTTTGATATTATCAGCACCGGTAATTTCAAGGATCTTATTTAGTAACACCAGTGTCCACGAGGGTACTCCGGTAATATTGGTAACATCTTCATCTTTGGTTATCATTGCAATCCGGTACAGTTTTTCTTCCCATTCGTCCATAAGTGCAACACTCATATCAGGTGTGCGGATAAGTTGTATCCAGAAAGGAAGGTTTTCCATAATAATAGCTGAAACATCTCCATGGTAGGTGTCGGCCATTTCATTATCCGATTTGAAACTGCCGCCCATTCCAAGCACTTTTCCGCTGAAAATAGTTGAATCCGGATTGTTGTTGCAATAGATTGAAAGCAGATCCTTGCCACCTTTCATATGACATTCCTCAAGCGCTTCGGCTGTTACAGGAATAAATTTGCTTTTATCGCTGGTGGTCCCGGAACTTTTGGCAAACCATTTTACTTCAGTAGGCCAGAGGATATTATTTTCGCCTTGCCGCAGCCTGTCGATAAAAGGTTTCATGGCAGTATAATCGCTTATCGGCACACGCCGGCAGTATTCTTCGAAAGAATTTATTGAACGGTAATCATATTTTAGTCCCCATTCGGTATCGCGTGCAGTATGGAGCAGGCTTTCGAACCACTCTTCCTGCACTTCGTGCGGATACTTCATAAATAACTCTATCTGGTGGATACGCTTACGTATAAACCACGATATCACTGAATTAAATAATGTCATAAGGATATAGTTTCAAAAGGTTCGATTTTTCAAAATTACGGAATAATCGGGTGTGTTTTTGAAAACGGATTTTTGAACTACAGAAAAATGCCCCTCTTATTTTTCAAATGCACTGATAACGAATTAATTAGTTTTAGTATTTTAATCAAATATTTGTATATTTTAAATATTTATGGAAAAGGGGATTTCAAACTCTTGATTTCACCCCTGAATCAAGTACTTTTATACCTCTAATTCAAGATCCGATGGAAAAACGTAATGCCCTTATTGCCGGTGCTACCGGACTGGTTGGTACCAGCCTTCTTAAAAAACTGCTGGCTGACGATCAATATGAAAAAGTCGTCATCATCACACGGAAATCAATTGATGCTAAGCATCCAAAACTCATTCAGAAACAAATTAATTTTGATACAATAGAGTCAATGAAGCTTGATTTTCAGGTTGATGATGTGTTTTGTGCCCTGGGAACAACGATTAAAACTGCCGGTTCGCAGGATGCTTTTTACAAAGTTGATTATACCTATGTGGTTAATCTTGGGAAATGGTGCGTGACAAACACTGTAAAGCGGTTATTTATTGTGAGCGCAATGGGTGCCAATGCAAAATCTGGTATTTTCTATAACCGTGTTAAAGGCGAAATGGAAACAGCAGTTAGTCAGCTGAATATTTCTCAGATAGGGGTTTTCAGGCCATCGTTGCTTATGGGTGACCGAAAGGAAAAACGCGGAGGTGAAAAAATTGCACAAATAGTAATGGGTTCTTTAGGATTTCTGTTTGCCGGACCGTTACTAAAATACAAAGGAATTCATGCTGATGTGGTTGCAATGGCAATGATAAAGGCAGCAAAGGTAGATAAGCAAGGTTTTACTGTTTATGAATCGGGGGAGATGCAGGGGACAGGACGTTAGATGTTGACTTTATTCTGTTTGATTTTGAATAATCTCATGAATATTAAATTCGCCGATTGATTGGCCTTTTTGATATGGACCGCTATATTTAAATTCTATTTCCGGCTAATTATATCTATATTTTTCGTATATTTACAAAACGCATTAGTCCTGTTTGGATTTCAATCCAAAAAAGGAACCCAATAACTTGGGGACTTCATTTAACTATTCGATGTTAGGTACAAACTCAATATTCACCTAATCTCTTATAAAGATGAAACGGTCTAGCCTCTTATTCATAGTCTTTGTTGCAACTGCAATTGAGATTGAAGCCCAGATTCCTAATAGAGGTTTTGAAACCTGGACAACTTCAGGGAATTGCATGGTTCCGCAAGGCTGGGCGTGCATGAACGACTGGATGGGATCAACAGAAAACTGCTACGGTATGTCACGTTCTGACGATCATTTTCCGGTTTCGGTTGGTGCCTTTTCGATCCGGATTGAAAATAATGTTTCCGTCCTGCCTGACCCGGGCGCAGCCGGCCTTATATGGACCGGCGATAGCACAGGACTTGGAACCGATGATCCTGCATTCCCTGTTATCGGACATCCAACATCATTATGTGGGTACTATAAATTCCTGCCGCAAAACGGGGACTCAATGGACATTCATTTTGCATTTTATAAGAATGGGGAACAAGTGGTTGGAGGAAGAATGATCAGCACTGACACCGTTTCCGAATGGACTTATTTTAAAATTCCTGTTTCTTATCCCGATTATCCTGATGTTGATAGTGCAAGAATAATGATATCTGCTTTTTATGCGGATAATTTCTTAATACATGGTAATTCTGTTCTTTACATTGACAACTTACGTCTTGATACTTTAACATCTTCAATTGATGAATATCATACTCAGAAAAACAGATTCAGTTTTTATCCAAACCCGGCAAACAGAGTTGTAAGTTTGGATTTAAGCAAAGTTATCAATGATGATGTGATACTCGAGGTGTATAACCTGTTTGGTGTAAAAGTGATGACTGAAAAACTTAAACCAGGTCCGGTAGAAATGGATTTTGCAAACCTGCATAATGGCGTTTATCTTATGTATTTGAAAAACCCGGATATTTCAGAAGTCCACAAACTGATCATAAATAGATGAGGATGGCACTAAAAAAAAATCTCATTGTTAACTAAAAAAAAAATGTGAAAATGAGGCACTTTTGGTTGATTTTAAATTTATCTCTATTAACACAAGTATCATTTGCTCAAACTTATACAGCAAAGGAAATTATAAAGTTGGCTGATGACAAAAACCGTGGTCTTTCAAGTAAAGGCGAGATGACCATGACAATTGTCCGACCCGACTGGAGCCGTGCTGTTACAATGAAAACCTGGAGCAAAGGAAATGATTTTGCCATGGTGCTTATTAGCGCACCTCCGAAAGAAAAAGGCCAGGTTTTCCTGAAACGCCGCAATGAAATGTGGAATTGGGTTCCCTCAATCGATAAAATGGTCAAGATTCCACCTTCCATGATGATGCAATCATGGATGGGATCCGATTTCACTAATGATGACCTGGTGCAGCAATCGAGTATTGTTAACGATTATACGCATAAACTTCTATGCAAAGAAAATATAAGAGGACTTGAATGTTATAAAATTGAGCTATTCCCACTGCCTGATGCCACCGTGGTTTGGGGTAAAATTATCACCTGGATTACAGCAAGCGGATTTGATTTATGGAAGTCGGAATACTATGATGAGGATATAGAACTAGTAAATATTGAGAATGCTTATGATATTAAAAAGATGGGTGACCGGTTTATCCCTTCCCGGATGGAGATTATACCAGTCAATAAAAAAGAACAGAAAACCATTCTTGAAATCAATACAATGCTTTTTGATATTGCAATTGAAGAGAGTTTCTTTTCGCAACAGAATATGAAAAAGGTAAAATAGAACAGCCTGCTTAAAACCTCTATCATGTTGTATACTCTGGCATGGCGGAATATCTGGCGAAACAAGCGGCGCACACTCATCACTGCTGCATCGGTGCTCTCGGCACTGTTGTTTGCCCTATTCACGCGTTCGATGCAAATTGGTACTTATGCCAAGATGGTCGACAACCTTGTGCAGGCTTACACCGGTTATATCCAGGTTCAGAAAAAAGGATATTGGGAGAACAAGGACATCAACCAATCCTTTAAAGTTAGTGATACGCTTGTCGATAAAATTTCATCAATACTTAATGTGTCGGCTGTGGTTCCGAGGCTCGAATATTTCGCCCTGGCTTCGTTTGAGCTGCAGGCAAAGGGAAGTGCTATAATTGGCATTGATCCTGAGAAAGAAGAAAAGTTAACACATCTTAAAAAATGGCTCAGGAACGGCGTTTTCCTCTCCACCGATGACAACGGCGTTTTAATAGCTTCTAAATTAGCTGGTTATCTGAAAATTAATGTTGGCGATACAATTGTTTTAATTGGTCAGGGATACCACGGAGTGAGTGCAGCCGGGAAATTTCCGGTAAGGGGCATACTTCGTTTTCCATCTCCTGATCTCGACGGGCAGATGATTTACATGTCGTTACCCAATTGCCAGGAGTTTTTCAGTGCCGAAAATCGTGTTACATCACTGGCATTAAACCTGAATAATCCGGATGAATTGGATAGAACCAAACAATTAATCGATGAAATTATCCGGTCACATAACCTGGTAGCCATGCCCTGGCAGGAAATGCTTGTGGAACTTGTTCAGTATATCAAACAGGATAATGCCAGCGGACTGATTATGCTGGCTATACTTTACCTTGTGGTTGCTTTTGGCGTTTTTGGAACTGTAGTAATGATGACCTCCGAGCGGATCAGGGAATTCGGCATTATGGTTTCCATAGGCATGAAAAAGTGGAAACTGGCTGTTGTGACCCTGCTCGAAATGCTGATGCTGGGAGTATTGGGAATATTTTCGGGTGTAATTGTCAGTTTGCCTATCATAGGATATTATTACCTGCACCCGGTTAATTATGGTGGCGATATGGGTGAGCTAATCGAAAAATTTGGTTTTGAGCCTAAAATGTATTTTGCCTTACAGCCTGATTTTTATGTCGGACAAAGCCTGATTGTAGCCTTGATTGTGCTTTGTGCGGCCTGTTACCCTATGATAAGAATTTTTAAGCTTAAAGAGATTAAAGCCATTCATAGTAGAATGTGAAGAAGGGGTTGGGATTTACGATTTACGAATGACGAATGACGAATAACGAATGACGAATAACGAATGACGAATAACGAATAACGAATAACGAATAACGAATGACGAATAACGAATAACGAATCAACTAAACTCCCCATGATCCTCTCCATTGCCTGGAAAAATATATGGCGGAATAAATTACGCAGCTTCATCGTAATATCTGCAACAGCAGTCGGTGTGGCAGCCGGAACGTATTCGGCATCGCTTATGTTTGGTGTTGCCACGCAAAAAATCAATGCCGCCATAAGCAACGAAGTATCACATATTCAGATACACCATCCGGCTTTTAAAGAAAATTACGAGATAAAGTATACTTTGCCTGAAGCGGAAAAAATGATTACTGATATTGAGAAGCTACCTGGCGTAAAATCGGTTTCTAGTCGCACCATTATTACCGGAATGATACTTTCAGCCGCATCATCGGCAGGGATTAAAGTCAACGGCATTAATCCCGAAATTGAAAAAAAGACTACCACACTTTTTACAAAAATAGCTGATACAAACGGAGCTTATTTTGGGGAAGGATTACGCAATCCTGTTGTAATCAGTCAGAAGCTTGCTGATAAACTGAATGTGCGGCTGAAATCAAAAATTGTGCTACGGTTCCAGTCCGCTGATGGAAGCCTGGTTGAAGGAGCGTTTAAGGTTTGTGGTATTTACCGTACTTCAAATGGTATGTTCGACGAGGTAAACATTTTTGTTAGACAATCTGATCTGATAGTTCTGTTAGGCGTATTGCCGATTCACGAAATTGCAATTCTTCTTCAGAATAATGAAAATGTGAACGAATTTGTAACTTCTCTGCGAAAAAAATATCCTTCTTCAGACGTCATGGATTGGGAAGAGCTGTTTCCCGAGCTTGGCATGCTTACAGCTATGTTAACCGCCATGAACTATATGCTCCTTGGAATTATCCTGGCAGCGTTGGCTTTCGGGATTGTGAACACAATGCTGATGATTGTGCTGGAACGAACCCGCGAACTGGGAATGCTAATGGCTGTAGGTATGAATAAATCCAGGCTTTTCAAAATGATTATGCTCGAGAGTATATTGCTTTCACTTTGCGGAGGCATGGCCGGTATCATCATAAGTTCTTTCCTGATTGTGCTATTATGTATCCTGAATTCAGGCCAGGATTCTTTATAGGGACTGTTATAATGGTGATTGTTACCGGGATTCTTTCATCGGTGTACCCGGCCCGCAAAGCGCTTGGTATCAATCCTGCATTGGCAGTCAAAAATGAGTGATTTTTTAACCGGGGACAATGCAAAGTGTATTCAATATTCAGAGTAAATAATTCGGACTAAAGTGTTTTGACAAATATCTAAATTTCACTTCAATGGAAATCATTCAATTAAAGGACTTGTATAAAATATATGACGAAGGAGCCGTTGCCGTAAACGCTGTAAATGGAATAAGTTTAACCATCTCTGAAGGCGAATTTACTGCAATTGTTGGCCCCTCAGGTTCAGGCAAAACAACGCTTTTAAATTTGATAGGCGGACTTGACAGGCCAACAAGCGGAGAAGTTTTCATAAATGGAACCGAAATAACAAAACTAAAGTCAAAGGAGCTTATTGATTTTAGGCTTAACAATATAGGTTTTGTATTTCAATCCTATAACCTTATTCCGGTGCTTACTGCCCACGAAAATGTAGAATTTATAATGCAACTACAAAACAAACCTCTTGCTGAACGTCACAAACGGACTATCGATCTGCTTGAATCCGTGGGGCTGGGTGATAAAAAGGATATACGGCCTCGCCATTTATCCGGCGGACAGCAGCAACGTGTGGCAGTGGCGAGGGCGCTGGCTTCAAAGCCCAGATTTATCCTTGCCGATGAACCAACTGCTAACCTCGACTCACGGGCAACAACCAATTTGCTCGATATTATGGAACGTTTAAATCATGAGGAGAAAATAACTTTTCTGTTCTCCACTCACGACCAGCGGGTTGTAAATAAGGCCCACCGCGTGATTACCATTGAGGATGGGAAAGTATTAAGCGATATTTACCAGGAAGTCCTTGTTCATGGAAAGCATTAATGATTTTATACTGATCCGGTTTGCAATATTCTATGTCATATAAATATGGTTTATCTGGTACACTTACATGGATTTTTTCATTAGAAAATTTCATTATCCTGATTTTTACAGCTCTATTCACTACACGTCTTCTTGCCCAGGATTCAATAAAGCAATCAGCCGTAAGTCTGAATGGTTATATCAGTGAAATGCCTAACCTACAATACAACAGCCTGATTAAAGAATCCGAATTCAGCAACCAGCTACATAACAGGCTTAATTTTAAATGGCAACCAGATAACAGTTTCACTGCTGCCATCGAATTCCGGACAAGATTTTATTATTACGGATCGGATACCAATATGACTTCCTATTATAAAGTCTTTGAGCAAGATGCCGGGGTAGTTGGATTATCGAAGAACATAATTTCGGGCGAAAATTATCTGCTCAATATTTCAGTTGACCGGCTCTGGATTGACTATAGCAGAAATAAATGGCAGTTTACCCTCGGAAGGCAGCGAATAAACTGGGGCCAGGCGTTTGTTTGGAATCCGAATGATATTTTTAATACCTATAATTATCTTGATTTCGATTATGTTGAAAAGCCCGGAAGTGATGCATTCAGGATACAGTATTACACAACGGAAACTAATAAGTTTGAACTGGTAATAAAAGCGGACAGTTCAAATAAACCAACAGTAGCCGGATTGTATCGGTTCAATCGCTGGAATTACGACATCCAGTTTATTTCGGGCGTTACATCGGATGATGATATAGTTATTGGTAGCGGATGGGCAGGCCAGTTGGCCAAAGGCGGATTAAGGGGCGAGATAAGTTATTTTATGCCTCAAAAGGAAGTTTTTGATGGTAATGGAACACTTTCGGCCTGTCTAGGATGGGATTATATGTTCAAAAATTCTCTTTTCTTGCAGTTTGAATGTCTGTACAATGGAAATAATCCGGATAGTTCTACTTTAAATATATTTGAAAACAATGCCTTCCGGATCACTGCGAAAAATCCATTTCTGAGCGATTTCTCATATTTTGCATCGGTAAGTTACCCAATCATGCCACTATTAAATGGAAACCTCTCAACCATTTTGAATCCGCACAATGAGGTGTATATTCTTATTCCATCTCTTGAACTTAATGTTCTTCAAAACCTTGATCTTTCTTTTCTCGCACAACTAATCGGGCTTAAATACCAGCCGGATAACTTTTCCGGTGTTAGCATGTGGTTTTTCAGAGTTAAATATAGTTTTTAGGAATAACTTTTCCTGCACAATATTGTGCAATCTTTTTTAGTTTAAATTTGTGTGTTCCCGTTTTATATGTTGTTTCTGTTTAGAAATATTCTGACTCCCGTTTTGCGATTTTGTATTTCCTGAATTATCACTACATTTGAATCATAAAAACTATTCCTATGCAAACCATTCCTGGCTTTTTCGAAGAAAATGTTAAAAAATTTGCAGATAATGTTTACTTGTTGGAGAAAACAGGCGCTGAATATAGGGGGGCAACCTATTTGCAGGTCAAGGAGTTAGTCGAGCAGTTTGCAGCCGGTTTGCTTAGCCTTGGTGTAAAAAGAGGCGACCGGATCGCTCTCCTCTCCGAAGGACGAAATGCATGGGTAGTTAGCGAAGTAGGAATGTTATACATAGGCGTGATCAATATTCCGTTGTCGGTAAAACTAAACGAACCCGACGAAATCCGTTACCGCCTTGCGCATGCCGGGGCGAGTATGGCAATTGTATCGGGAAACCAGGCAAAAAAAATCCGGGATATAAAGTCCTCATTACCCGAATTGAAAAAACTGATTCTGTTGGATGGCGAAGCTGCCGATGAAACAGAAATTACATACGGTGCATTGTTGGCAATGGGAAAAGAGTTTCTTGCAACTTCATCATCCGAATTTCAAAAAGCATGCAGTTTGGTTCAGCCGACAGATCCGGCCAATATCTGCTATACTTCCGGTACTACGGCCGATCCTAAAGGTATTGTGCTATCGCATAATAATTACGTGGCTAATGTATACCAGGCATACACACTTATGGATATTCCACAGCACTATACAACCTTACTTATTCTGCCATGGGACCATTGTTTTGCACACACAGGAGGAATTTACAGTATGATGGGGAAAGGTGCTTCGCTGGCTTCGGTTCAGGTAGGAAAAACAGGAATGGAGACACTGAAAAACATTCCAATCAACATTAAAGAAATTAAGCCTAATCTTTTATTAAGCGTTCCTGCATTGGCTTCCAATTTTAAAAAGAATATTGAGAAAGGTATCAATGATAAGGGATTTCTCGTAAAAGCCCTTTTCAAACATGCTATCAGCATTTCATATAAATACAATAACGATGGGTGGAACAAAGGTCCAGGTTTTACTTCCCTTTACAAACCTTTGATAAAACTCTACGATAAAATTCTCTTCAGCAAAATTCGCGAAGGCATGGGTGGGAGACTCGATTTTTTTATAGGCGGAGGAGCATTACTCGATATCGAATTCCAGCGGTTTTTTTATGCTATTGGAATGCCTATGTTCCAGGGTTACGGACTTACTGAAGCTTCCCCTATTATATCATCAAATTCATTGGCAAAGCATAAATTAGGATCATCTGGCCACCTGGTGGAAAATATGCTGCTGAAAATATGCGACGAAAAAGGCAATGAATTACCGGTTGGCCAACATGGAGAAATAGTGATTCAAGGGGAAAATGTAATGCTTGGATACTGGAATAATCCGGAAGCCAGCGCCCAGTCGCTGCGTGGAGGATGGCTTTATACCGGCGATCTTGGTTATATGGATAAAGACGGTTTTCTGTATGTACTTGGTCGTTTTAAAAGCCTGCTGATTGCTGATGATGGCGAAAAATTCAGTCCCGAAAGCATCGAAGAAGCCTATATCGGCCAAAGCCAGTATATTTCGCAATGCATGTTGTTTAACAACCAGAATCCATACACCATTGTATTGGTAGTGCCCGAAAAGTCAGCACTATTAAACCACTTGCAGCACAAAGGCTTAGATGCTTCTTCCGATGCCGGTATCCATGAAGCCATTCGTTGTATCGGGCATGAGCTAAACCAATATAGGAAGCATGGCCATTATGGGCACATGTTCCCGCATCGTTGGCTCCCGGCAGCTATAGGCATTCTGCCAGAACCATTTACCGAAGATAATCATATGGTTAATACCACAATGAAAATGGTACGCGGTAAAATTACCGCCCATTACAAGCTACTCATTGATTTTCTGTATACTTCGGATGGAAAGGATTTGTACCATAAGAAGAATATTGAAAATATGAAAGTGTTCCTGGGGAAATGAGTTAATGGTTAATTGTTCCAGGTATTAATGCCTGATGCGTTCAAAGTTTTGATTTTTATTTGTTATTAATCAGTATTTGTGGCAAGGTCCCGGCAACCCAAAAACAGCAAACCTTAATGGCTGAAAACGATACTATCTGCAAGAACATTAATCAATCAGCAGCAATAACGCACAGTTAAAACGCTGAAATTATAAATCAAGATGCAGTTAAATTGGATATAATTTTTGTGCCGGGAAAAAATTCCCCTCCATCGGAGGGGTGCCCAACGGGCGGGGTGGTCAATTCCCCTCCATCGGAGGGGTGCCCAAAGGGCGGGGTGGTTTATAAAGAAATTGTCACCATAATTAACAATTATCCGATTATTCGAAACTTCGTGGAGAATTTACCTTACAATCCTGCACTTAAAAAATTGGTAAAAGACAAACGAAAAGCAGGAATACTTTCCGAAGTATTATTTTGGCAGCAAGTTCATAAAGGTATATTCCATAAAATTGATTTTGACAGGCAACGAATTATTGGAAATTACATTGTGGATTTTTATGTAAAAACATTAGGACTAGTAATAGAAATTGATGGCAGCAGCCATGACGTTAAAATAGAATATGATGCAGAACGTCAATTGTATCTGGAAAATTTAGGTTTGAATGTTTATCGAATCGCTGATATCGATGTTAAGAAAAACCTGGATATTGTAATGATTGATTTAGAAAACTATATAATACAAAAGTATGCCGAAAAAACCACCCCGGTCTTCGACCACCCCTCCAAAGGAGGGGAATTTACACCATAGTCAGTTTGGATTTAATTATGCAGTTTTGCATTAGTTAACCTATAGCATCCAAGAAAAAAAGTCACCTTTTGCCAAGTGGTAAAATTTATGGGAAAAAGCAAGCAAATATGTGTATTGGGATATAGAATTTAGTATTCCAGAAACTCTTTACTTTGGCTTTGGATAGTAAATGAAACACCGAAACCTGAAACAATATAACCAATGATCGCCTTCCCTAACAGTAAAATAAACCTCGGCCTTTGGGTAACGCAGCGTCGCCCGGATGGTTATCACAATATTCAAACGGTGATGATGCCGGTGCCATGGTGCGATGTACTGGAAATAGTGCCGGCAAATGACAATAAAACAACTTTGACAATTACAGGTATTCAGATTGATTCACCCGTTGAGAATAATTTATGCTATAAAGCCTGGCATTTGATGGCTGATAAATATGCAATTCCTCCTGTTTCGATCCACTTGCATAAAGTTATTCCGGCAGGGGCAGGACTTGGCGGAGGTTCGTCAGATGCGTCTTTTACATTACGCATGCTAAACTCGATGTTTCAGCTATACCTTGATAACGAAAATCTACGTTCACTGGCTGTTCAGCTGGGAATGGATTGCCCGTTTTTTATCGAAAATGTGCCTGCGCTTTCAACCGGTCGTGGCGAATTTCTGAAACCTGTTACTTTAAGCCTAGATGGATATTACCTTTTAATTGTTAAGCCGCCTGTTCATGTAAGTACAGCTGCAGCTTTTTTAGGGACTAAACCACTTTTCAGGGAGAATTCCATTAATGAAATTACAGCTCTCCCTTTAAAGGATTGGAAACGCGAATTACACAACGATTTTGAAGATTCCGTATTTGATCTTTATCCTGAAATACAGGATATAAGAAATGTAATGTACCGTAATGGGGCAATTTATTCAGCTATGAGTGGAAGTGGATCCGCAGTTTTCGGACTATTTGCTGAAAGCCCGGATCAAATGGAATTTACTGGTTGCGATGTTTTTCAGACCTTACTTGGGAGCCAGTTTTAAAAGGATAACAGCTATTATTGAATAAAGAATATTAGGGATCCATAAGGCAATCCATGCTGGAAGGTTGCCGAAAATAGCAAATACCGAAGACACCTGGAGTAAAAGAATAAAAGTGAAAGCGATACCAATTCCCAGTCCCAGATGTGCTCCGATTCCTCCTCGTACTTTCCTGCTCGAAAGCGCAACCCCGATAAATGTTAGCACTAGGTTTGCAAAAGGAAACGTCAGTCGCTTGTATTTTTCGAGGTTAAATTGCCCTGTTAATGTGCTACCCCTCATTTCTTCACGTTCAATAAACTTATTTAGCTGATCGTACGTCATTGTTTTTGCATTCTCGATATCAACCATAAAATCGGCGGGTGTAAAAGCCATCACGGTATCGGTTTCTTTTCCCTGATATATTGTTTCGCCTTGTGGTTTGATTTTGCGGATCACATAATTAGTCATTTTCCACTCACTTTGAATGCTGTCCCATGTGATCATATCCGCCTTAAGTTTCATGGTGAGGCCTGTGCTGTCAAATTTTTCGAGGCTGAACCTGTACCCTATCTTCCCGATACTATTAAAATTTTCGACGTACACATACGTTCCCGGTTCAAGCTGCATGTGCATATTCATCTGGTTCGATTTGAACGGATTCTTAATATACATCTTTTCAAAATCCCGTAAATCGCGGTTTGTATATGGAATTACATAATTCATGAGTCCGAATGAGAGTACTGTCAGGAAAACTCCTGAAACCAGGTACGGAAGTAAAAACCGCCAGAAACTTATTCCGGCATTGAGTATTGCAACTATCTCGGTATTTGAGGCCATCCGCGAAGTAAAATATACAACTGCAATAAAGGTGAACAATGAACTGAACATGTTCACGAAATAGGGAATAAAATTCAGGTAATACTGGAAAACAATAGCTTTAAGAGGTGCATCTTTCTCAATAAAGTCATCAATTTTTTCCGAAATATCGAAAATAATAATGATAATAGTCAGCAACAGGATGGAATAAAAATACGTCCCCAGAAATTTGCGGATAATGTAGAAATCAATTTTTTTTAGTCCTAGCACCTTGTATGGCAGTATTTAATTGTAATGCATTACTAAGTTCCTGAGCCCGGATCGGGAGCTCAAAAGTACGAAAGTGATCAATAGCTGCAACGTCCCAGTCTTTTGCAGTTTCCAGACTATATTTTCTTTATAGCCTAACAGCCAATTGTTTTACCATCACCGATTTCCAACTCATAAAATCGCCTTCTTCAATATGCCTGCGGGCTTCACGCACCAGCCATTGATAAAAAGCCAGGTTATGGATACTGGCGATCATTGGTCCAAGCATTTCGCCTGCTTTGAACAAATGTTTCACATAAGCCAAACTGTATTCACGATCTACAAATGATGTGCCTTCTGAGTCAAGTGGTGAAAAATCATCTTTCCATTTTTCATTTCTCAGGTTGATGGTCCCTTTTGCGGTGAAAAGCTGGCCATTTCTGCCGTTGCGCGTTGGCATCACACAATCAAACATATCTATCCCCAGAGCAATGTTTTCAAGAATATTGCTCGGGGTTCCTACTCCCATAAGGTAGCGTGGTTTGTCTTCAGGAAGTATTCCGCACACAAGTTCGGTAATTTCGTACATCTGTTCGGCAGGTTCGCCAACCGAAAGACCTCCGATAGCATTACCGTCTGCATTGTGCCGTGAAATTTCTTCGGCTGATTTTATTCTAAGGTCCCGGAATGTGCTGCCTTGCACAATCGGGAATAGCGATTGCTCATATCCGTAATGCGGATCAGTTTCTTTAAACCGGGTCATGCATCGTGTAAGCCATCGATGAGTAAGGTCGAGCGATTCGCTTGCATATTTGTAATCGCAAGGCCAGGGTGTACACTCATCAAAAGCCATAATGATGTCAGCACCAATAGTCCGTTGAATATCCATCACATATTCAGGAGTAAATAAGTGCTTCGATCCATCGATATGCGAATTAAAAACAACGCCGTTGTTATTGAGCTTGCGCCGTTCGGTGAGGGAATATACCTGGTACCCGCCGCTGTCAGTAAGTATCGGTCCGCTCCACCCGTTAAATTTATGCAGGCCTCCTGCTTTTGCCAGTATATCGAGCCCCGGACGAAGGTATAAATGATAGGTGTTTCCGAGGATTATCTGTGCTTTGATATCATCTTTCACTTCGCGCATATGCACCGCTTTTACAGCACCTGCAGTACCTACAGGCATAAATGCTGGTGTTTCTATAACGCCATGTGCGGTTGTAATTGTCCCCCTTCGTGCAGCACTTTGCGGATCAGTAATTTTTAAATCGAATTGCATTCGTATTTCAGTAAGTCAGTAAACAAATAATGTTGAGAAAACCTTTCCGGTTATAAGCAAACTGCTGAAAAAAACCGGGTAATCCACAAAGTATTGATTAACAAAAGATATTTGAACAGAGCTATTTATCAGTATAACAATATATTACATGATATAGTAGCTGTTATAAACTTTTTCGCAAAGATAGATCATAATTCATTTCAGAGTAATACTTTTGTTGGTCCAATTAAATGTATTGATGATTCAGGAAATTTACCACGGGAATCCATTGTTATTTATTACGCTTTGTTTACTGGTATTAGCCACGCTTACACAGGTGATCTACTATTGGGTCATTTATGGTAAAGTTGCTTTTTTTAAACAGAAAAATGAGTTTGTACGCTCCGATCAGCCGGTTTCGGTGATTGTTTGTGCACGTGATGAATATTATAACTTAAAAGAGAATCTTCCGTTATTGCTAACCCAGGATTATTCTGCTTTTGAAGTTGTGGTTGTAAACCATGGCTCGGAAGATGAAACTAATTACCTGCTTCGCGATTTGTCCGATGAGTACAAGAACCTGAAAATTGTTAATGTTTCGCAAGATCTTAATTTCTTCACAGGTAAAAAATTTCCGCTGTCAATTGGAATAAAATCAGCAAGTTACGATATACTTTTGTTTACTGATGCCGATTGTAAGCCGGCTGGTAATCAGTGGCTACGTCGAATGGCTGCTAATTTTACCGAAGAAACTGAAATTGTACTGGGTTATGGTTCATACAACAAATCGGGATCGTTGGTAAACATGCTTATCAGGTTTGATACTACCCGCATTGCAATGAATTACCTGGGTTTTGCCCGTGCAGGAATGCCATATATGGGAGTGGGCCGTAATATGGCATATCGCAAATCATTGTTTTATAAACAGAATGGATTTATTTCGCACTACCGTATTCAATCAGGCGACGATGACCTGTTTATTAACAAGGCCGCTACCAGTAAAAACACCCGTATTGAAATTCAACCGGATGCACATACGATCAGCGCTCCAAAAACATCATTAGATCAGTGGCTCAGGCAGAAACGCAGGCATCTTTTAACGGGAGGGTATTATAAGTCCTCACATAAAATTGCACTTGGCGTATTTGCAATTACCCAGGTAATGTTTTGGGCATCAGCTATAGTATTACTTGCAATGTGGTATCAGCCATATGTAGTTTTAAGTATTGTTGCAGTCCGGCTTTTTAGTCAGTTACTGATAACCGGCAAAGTGATGAAAAAACTTTCCGAAAAAGGATTTTTATTTCTTGTACCCTTCTTTGAACTTTTCCTGATGTTAATCAGTCCTTTCCTTGCTTTTGCAAATATGTTGAACAAGCCGGTAAAATGGAGATAATCAATTTAGTAGTGAATACAACAATTATATTACTATTGGGTTATTAATACATTAATTCTCAAGTACTATTCTATAAAATATTCATGGTTGTGGTCAAAGCAGATAGCAATGTTACTGTCAGCAAATCCGAGCGGGATTTTCGTTTGGTAAAGCAGATATTGGATTCGGGCAACAGGGCTGCATATTCGCAACTGATGGATGAGTATTTCGAAAAAGTATATTCGCGGATGCTGAAAATGACCAGCCAGCCCGGAGATGCCGAAGATCTTACTATGGAGGCATTTAACAAAGCTTTCAGTAAACTCGATCAATATACTCCTGATTTTGCGTTCAGCACATGGCTCTATCGAATAGCTAAAAACAATTGTATTGACTATTTGAGGCGGAATAAGAAGGACAATGATACTATGGTGAACCAACAGGAAGCTGGTGTTGGAATAACCGCCCATGAACTGGCTAATCAGTTGCCAAGTCCTGAACAACTTATGATCATGCAACAGGAAACGCAATTGCTACGCGAAATTGTGGATACACTTCATCCTAAATATAAGGATATAATAAAATTGCACTATTTTAAGGAATTGTCATGCGAAGAAATAGCTCAAAAGCTTGATCTTCCGGAAGGAACCGTCAAAGTACGCTTGTTCAGGGCCAGGGAGTTGCTGTATAATATTATGAGTAAGTCGTAGAAGGAAAATTTCGAGAGGCAAAATAGTGAGGGACGAAAAGGCATGAACTCTTAAGCTTTTGAGTGCCGGAGACTTTTAACTGTTTTTCCCGGAATGATTATTAGCCATTAGCGATTAACCTTTTTCCCATCGTATTTAGTGCTTTCCGGCAAGCAATCCGTCCGGTTTCTATCAACTCTTCTGATTTATAGAAATCAAAGGTTGAGGCTGCATCAACCGAAGTTTCGACCAATATATCAGGTTTATATTTTTCGATATAAATTTCAGCAGCTTTATTCTGTGCGAGTATGATTGATTCGGAAATTATATCAAACATATTGGCTGGCTTTGGTTTAGGATGTTTTCCGTTTCTGTATTTTTCAATATAGTGATCAATAACGCCTGCCCATTTTTCGTTGAGGGCTGCTCTCATCTTACCATAATATTTCTCCAGGTCAGCATGTTCGGGCTTTTGAACGGGTGGCTCATACGGGATATTGGCATTTACATTCACTGCGATAAGAATATCATTTTTTGTGCGTTTCACCAGGTCGAGAGGTAATGGATTCAATACGCCGCCATCAACCAGCATCATCCCATCGAGGCTAACAGGCAATAAGACTGTGGGTATTGAACTGGATGCCCTGATAGCCTGCAGCAAATTACCTTTATCAAATACATATTCTTTATGCCCGATCAAATCGGCTGCTACACAGGCATAGGGTATAGCCAGATCTTCTATGTTGCTGTCTCCGACATAGTCCTCAAGCACTTTCATAAGTTTCTCGCCTTTTATCAGGCCACCAGGCCCGGTAGTCAAATCCATGAACTTAATGACATCCATTTTAGAAAATGAAAGCAGCCATTCTGTAAACTCATTAAGTGTGCCTTTAGCCAGTATTCCGCCAACCAACGCTCCCATTGATGCACCCGCGACCGAAGTAATAGTATAGCCCGATTTTGTAAGTTCCTCAATTACACCTATATGCGCAATACCCCTGGCACCACCACTCGAAAGAACCAATGCTACATTATGTGACATAATATTTCTGTTTAAAAAATAATAAGGGCAACTGATATAAACCTCTTCAAACAGGAATTTGAAGGATTTTTACAAATATAACGATTCTAAATATATTTAGGCAGTGTTTTTAAAATATCAGCTAATGTAACATGCCATATTTCGGATGGCGAAAAGGGGAGAGGAGAACAAACCGCCATCATATACTCGTGATTTAGTTGTTTGGTTTCGATGCCATATCCCTCGGCTTCTTTATTGCCGGTTAAAAGATAGGCATCCCCCTTTTTAACAATGGTAAATGAATTCAAATGCTGGGTTAGTCCACGCCCGATGGCTTTCAGGTAGCTCTCTTTGATAGTCCATAGAGTAATGAAATATTGCATACGGTTTTCTTCATCACAAGCCATCAGATCATTGATTTCGGAGGGAGAAAAAAACCTTTCAGCTATCCTGAGATTAACTTTACGTATCCGCTCTACATCTATTCCAATTTCTGATGGAGCAACAGCGCAAACAACATAATGCCCTGAATGTGAGATATTATAATGTACGTCTGCCAGATTTCCGATATGAGGCTTGCCTTTAGTTCCGAAAACAAGGTTTATTTCCTGATCTGGTTTTGATAAGTAATGGCCAACCGAATATCGCGCAAGCAATTCGCCTGCTACAGTATGTAATTTGCTTGTCAGATTTTGCCTGTCACGTACCCTTAACTTTCCCGCTTCAGGCAGGTATTGAAGCAGTTTTTCCTGAAATTCAGGAGTGTATTGAGCTTCTTCAAGTTGGAGTACAAAGACCTGGATCATGTTTTTAGGAAATAAATCAATTGTTCAATGGTTCAAATGTTCAATATTCAAAGTTGTTCTCTTTCTTTGCCCAGTTGCCCGGTCACCCAGTCGCCCTTCTCTTTTTCTATCTCTAGCTTCCCTTTACTTTATCAACCTGTTTCATCACTCTCATCAGATTTTCTCCCCATATTTTCTTTATATCCTTTTCGCTATATCCCCGTTTTACCAACTCTAAAGTGATATTTCCCATCTGGCTCACATCTTTACACCCGTCAACTCCGCCGCCGCCATCGAAATCGGTGCCAATACCTACATGATCAATGCCTGCAATCTTCACCATATGGTCAATGTGATCAACTACATCACTTACATTAGCCAGTTTCTGCGGAAAATTTTCATCAATGGAATGCCAGTCCGCGCTGGCAACTTCCCATTGTGCGTCAGTCAGATCCTGGAAATTATTGTGTTTTTTCCTGACTTCCATCCGGGCAGAATCCCGTTCAGGATTTGGCAATGGTTTTTTTACATAATCACTCAGGATGCACATTTGTACAACACCATTATTTGCGGCAAGGGCAACAAGCATTTCGTCCGTAAGATTACGGGGATTATCACACAAAGCCCTGGCACAGGAGTGTGAGGCAATAACCGGCGTTTTGCTCAATTTTACTACATCATAAAACGATTGATCCGAAACATGCGAAACATCGATCATCATTCCCAGCCGGTTCATTTCCACAACCACCTCTTTGCCGAAATTACTCAGCCCTTTAGTATTTGCAGTATCAGTAGAGCTGGTGCAGATATCATTGTTTTTAGTATGGCAAAGCGTAATATACCGTGCTCCTCGTTCATAAAAATGCTTCACATTCGATAATTCATTACCAACAGGATACCCGTTTTCAAGACCTATAAAAACAACGCTTTTATTTTGTTTCACCAGTTTTTTTGCTTCTTCAGGTGTTGTAGCAATTCCGCTTACAGCGCTGTTGCGGTTTACGGATGCGTATATGGAATCGAAGATGGTTTCGGATTTTGCTTTTGCTTTGGCATTTCCTTCGGCCGTACGTGGTCCCTGACCGATAAAAACTGCAAAAAATACAGCATCTAATCCCCCTTTACGCATACGCGGGAAATCAACACAACTGCGAACTGCCGTTTGACTATTATCTTTTGCAATATCGAATTTTTTATTCGAAAAATTTAGCGGTGTATCTGTATGAGAATCAACAGTAAATGCGGATTGATGTATCCGGGCTGCTTTTGCTTCGGGCGTATTGCTTTTTTGTGCGGAAATTGTGTTCACAACCAGCAGGCTGTAAGCCAACAGTAAAAATGATCTGTAATCAAGCTTCATAAAGGAAAGAATAAAGTTTTGTGCAAATGTAAGAAAAATGGATTATGCTCAAAGTTTATGACAAGTGAGCCTGAACACATCTGCAACTCCCTGGTGAAGCGGGCCTTCATTAAGAATAACCTGTGTCTCCAGGATTTCAAGTTCCGATGTTTTACTAAAATCGTTTTTCAACTGATCATTTTTGAACAACAGTTCGGGCATTTTTGGCCCTCCGCTTGTGCGGGATAGCTGGTTGATAGTAAAGGCCTCCAGTATTAGAATTCCTCCAGGTTTCAGTGCTTTGATGGCTGACTGATGTACCCGTTTCCTCAATTCTTCAGGCAGATGTACAAAAATCAGTGCAATGCAATCATATTGATCAGGTTCGGGATTCCATTCATCCAACGATTCAATATAATAATTGATCTGAACATTATTCTGTTTTGCTAATTGAAGGGCTTTCTTCTTTCCCTCCTCACTTTGATCGGATGCATCAGCTTGCCAGCCAATTGTGGCGGCATACACAGCATTGCGGCCTTCGCCTTCGGCAGGAAAGAGTATTCTTCCTGGTTTTAATTCACGAAGTTTTTCTTTCAGAAAGCTGTTCGGTTCGGTGCCATAGATATATTCCTGCCTGGCATAGCGTTCGTCCCATTGGTTTTGCATGGTATATTTTGTTTATTGTGATTCTAAGGCCCCCGGCATGAAGACCGGGGTTGCAGGAGATCTTTCTTTTTGGATAGAGTTTGCTGTTTATTGCCCCGGACTTCAGTCCGGGGATTAAGAAGAAGGGAATGATCTATTGCCCCGGCTTTAAGGCCGGGGCAATAAAATTTTATTCCACAACGATTTCATCTACAAACATCCAGCTCTTATTCCCGGCACCCGGGTGCCATGCCGGACAAGTTCCCTGGTTCAGCGCTGTGAGCTTTATATACCGGACTTTGCTTTTTATTTGAAAACTAACAGGCTGAATAACTGCTTCATTTATTTCAGCACCTGGTTTTAAGTTCCATTCTCCAAT
>JAIFMH010000326.1:25670-27313 GCA_020048595.1 Bacteroidota bacterium
CATGTATAATTTGCTTTAAATCAATAACCACATCAAGATCAGTGCCTTCAAATCCCTGCCAGCTTCCATCCTGAAAATTATCCGATGCTAAAATCCCATCAAGTAAAGCAAGTTTCCCTCCGGCTTTAAACCTTTCCGAAATCGCATTTTTATACGTGATTTCAGCTCCTATTGCTTTATTGGCAACTATTTTCCAGCTATTTGAAGTTTCTGCCAGGTACCCGTTGCGCGACAATGTTGCAAACAAAGTTCCTGTTTTGCCCGAAGGAATTGGCATAAGAAACCGTTTTGAGTTTTTAGTCGGTAGCTTATCTAAATCATAGTATATATCCGACTCACGGGCTTGTGATGTAAGCTGATAAGTCAGGCTTTTTGTATCAGGATCCAGGAACGGATTCAGGATTACATGTTCTGTAATAATATCCCAGTTATCAGAGCGGAATGATGATGCCGGAAGTCCTTCGCCATTAAAGAGTGTAGCTTCTGAGGTATTGGTAAAAGCATATCTCGCTGCCTGTGGTTGTTTTACTTTTGATGAGGATAACACTAGTGAATTTCCCTGGATTCTTACTGCAGCCGGATAAAACATATGGTCAGCTCCGGCAATAGAGAAATTGGTTTTCGATGCGTTTGTTAATTTAAGCCCGTTATCTGCATGAGTGAATTCCACGATCACTTTAGTGCCGGAAAGCTGAAAATCTTTAAATATCGGTCCTGAAAAACTGTTTTCTGTTTTATGATATGTTTTATTCAAAGCCCATAAAGCCAGTCGTTTACCAACATCGTATTTGTTTTTTGGATGAATATCATACACATTTCCTGCAATATCCATGGCTACAGCCATCCCGGTGTTAGGGATTGAAAGGCATTTTAACTGTGCTTCGCGCAACAACGCGCCTGCATAAGGTTTCTCATAATTAAAGGGCGCTATTTGTACATAATAAAACGGGAAATCGCCCACATTCCATGCTTTGCGCCATGAGCTGATCATCGTATTCATCAGATCCGGATAAAGTTTTGAATCCAATACATTCGATTCACCCTGGTACCAAATGGCGCCCTTAATTGTATAATTGAGTAGTGGATTGATCATTGCATTGTAAAGTACACCAGGAGTGCCTGGCCACCATTGGGATCCATTCCGGTTATTGAGATAAAATCCAAGGTCGGGTTCCGCTTTTATGCTTTCAACCGGAGTCCAAACCTCGGCAGGTGTTCCGCCCCAGGCTGTTGCAATCAATCCGACCGGAACGCCAAGTTCCTTACTCAGGTACGACCCATAAAACCAGGCTGTAGCGCTGAAATCATTTATTGTGCTGGTATCAGGAATCAGCCAGTTCCCCCGGCAATTTACGAGTGGTAAGGCGGAGGTGTCCCTACCAACTGTGAACAGGCGAACATTGGCGTATGTCCCTTTCACAACTTCAGTGCGTACTTCTGGCTTGTAGTTTGCCCAGCCTCCCAGCCCACGCATGGTAAATTCCATATTCGATTGTCCCGAACATACCCAAACCTCACCAATCAGTATGTTTTCGATAGCAATCGAATAATCGCGTCCGGAAATCTTCATTTTATACGGGCCTCCTGCTTTTGGCGTTCTGATAGTCGCTTTCCAATTGCCTTCGGCTGTAGTAATTGTTGAA
>JAIFMH010000154.1 GCA_020048595.1 Bacteroidota bacterium
CGGTTTTGGCTGTTTTAACCAGCCGTTCCAGAATCAGGTTGATGTTTTCTTTCCTTTTGGCAGAAATAAAAATTGTTTCCAGGTCGAAAAGTGCTGTAATATGTGCAGGCGCTTCAAGCATAAGGTCCGTTTTGTTGCCTATCAACAGGAAATGCTTTTCAGGATCATCAATATGATCGCGGAATTCAATCTTCAACTCATCAATTTCATGTACGGTAATTGTGCTGATATCAAACAAATAAAGAATTACTGAGGCTTCCTGTATTTTTTCATACGTGCGGCTTATCCCGATTGTTTCGATAGTATCGGTTGTATGTGCCCTGAGCCCTGCTGTATCAATAAATCGGAATGTAATACCACTATAGGTAAATGTATCTTCAATAGTATCGCGCGTAGTTCCCGGAATATCACTTACGATAGCTCTTTCCTCATTAAGCAGCGCATTCAGCAAAGTGGATTTTCCAACATTGGGCTTGCCGATAATGGCAACAGGAATCCCTTTCTTAATAACATTTCCCAGAGAAAATGAGGATGCCAGGTTGCTCATTTCATTTATTATGCCCGCCATCAGATTTTTCAGCTTACTGCGATCGGCGAATTCAACATCTTCTTCGGCAAAATCGAGCTCCAGTTCGAGTAACGATGCCAGATCGAGGAGTTGACTGCGCATTTCTTTTATCTTTTGCGAAAATCCACCACGCATTTGAGATAGCGCAAGTTCATGAGATACTTTTGACCGGGAAGAAATCAGATCTGCAACAGCTTCGGCCTGCGACAAATCCAGCTTGCCGTTCAAAAAAGCCCTCAATGTAAATTCACCAGCTCTCGCCATGCGTGCACCCGCATCAATTAGCACTTCTAAAATCCGTTGCTGAACATACTCCGATCCATGGCACGAAATCTCTATAATATCATCTCCTGTATAGGAATGCGGATTACGGAAAATAGTGAGTACTACTTCATCAATCACTTCATTTTTAGTAGCGAAATAACCAAAATGAGCAGTATGTGTTTCAAATTGCTCAACCAAAAAATTAGTTTTACGCGATTTAAAGAATTCACTGCTTATTGAAATTGCCTTAGGTCCCGAAAGCCTCACTATCGCTATTGCTCCAATTCCCGGTGGTGTCGAAAGGGCGCATATCGTATCATTTTTCGTGTATGAGTTATAAGGATTCATAAGTCAGGGAGTTATTTACACAAAGATAGTGAGAAATTGGAATAGTTCAAATTTCAAGGATGCTTTTGTATATATGAAATGAATGTAAGTTGTTGATTATATGGTATTAAGATTTACATTAAAATCTATTCATCACCATTATTAATACTTTCTAATTCGGGATCTTTGTTTCCTTCGAGTATCGAAAGAACGGATTTTATATCATAAACGCTGGCGTTTTTACGATTTCCTAAAACAATAATTACAATATCGGCTTCCATATCCATCCAGAACATGGTACTGTATCCGGCCCACCAGCCGCCGTGATAAACATAATGGACTTTTTCCATCTTTTGAGGATCGGTCATAAGCCGGAATCCGAGCCCGTAATTATGCCTGCTTTTATGCTCAAAACTGCGTGGCGTAAATGCTTCCTTCAACCAATGTTTGTTAAGCAGGCAACCTGAATGCAATGCAAAATACCATTTTTCCATGTCGCCGACGGAGGCATAAATTCCTTTATCTCCATACACTCCGTCAAAAAACTCACGTTCACGGCTTCTGTTACCCTGGTGGCCAGTAGTGCGGTGAAACAGTAATGAATCAGAAGCTATTGTGTCGATAAATGAATGCGTCATTCCAAGCGGTTCAAATATCCTGGTCCGGATAAACTTTTCATAGCTCATCTTACTCACTCTTTCAATGATTGATGCAAGCACGATGAAATTTGTATTGTTATAATTAAAACTTTTGCCTGGACGATTATATGGTTTAGGTAAGGAATCTGCTTCGCTGAACCACTTAAGAACAGTATCGTTAGTAGGAGCAGCCACATTTTGCCTCCTTTTATGCTCAAAACTATATAAATAATTGGGTAATCCGCTTCGGTGACTCAACAGGTTTTCGATTGTAATGCCGTGATATGGAAATGCAGGAATATACTTTTGAACACTGTCCTGCAACAGTATTTTTTTATCCTGTGCCAGAAGTAAAACAGCAGTTGCAGTAAAGGTTTTACTTATTGATGCAAGCTGAAATGCCGAATTGATTGATAAACTGTCTTTGTTTTTTAAATCTGCATAACCAAATACGTTCTGATATAGTATTACACCTTTTTGCGCAATGAGTACGGCACCATTAAATCCTTGGTTTTTTGCTTTTTTCTTAAATAAGGAATCAAGTGCAGATTCCTTTTCTTTGGCATGAATTTTTTTTCTGATTCGGGCTTCCTGCTCTGCGGTAAGTCTTTTTTCAGATATGCAATCAATTAACTGAACCGGATTTTGATTTGGTTTATCTGAACATCCTGGAGTTATAAAAACCAGTATAGCAGTTAAAATGAACAGGGATATATGTCGGGATGTATGTTTCACAGGAAAAAATATTTGATTTTACAAAAGAAGCTAAACCTGATTTGCACCCGACACAAAATTTGTAAAGGTTGTTAACAAAAGGATGTTCAGTAAAATTATCAGGGAACTTTTCAGCATTTAGTGATATGATAACACTGAAAATCTGGATGTGCAAAGATAATCTTAATCATATTTATGTTCAGCATAATGATTTAATGATCTGTTAAATCAGTTCTTCCCCTTTTGTCCGCATACTATTGTGTCTGTTTCTTGTTATCAAATATTCTTTAACGCTTATTGTTTACGAATTACCGGCAGGTTCTAAAAATATTTTTACCTTTGGTCGCATAAATAATTTTCATCCATGAGTATATTAGTTAATAAAGATTCCCGGATTATAGTACAAGGTTTTACCGGTAGCGAAGGTACATTTCATGCTACCCAGATGATTGACTATGGAACCAACGTTGTTGGAGGCGTTACTCCAGGTAAAGGTGGAAACGAACATATCGGACGTCCTGTTTTCAATACAGTGAAAGAAGCTGTTAAAGTTACCAAAGCCGATGTTTCTCTCATTTTTGTTCCTCCTGCTTTTGCTGCAGATGCAATAATGGAAGCTGCCGAAGCTGGTATTAAAGTGATTGTTTGTATTACCGAAGGAATCCCTGTAAAGGATATGATGGCCGCAAAAGAGTATGTTGATGCTCTCGACTGCCGTTTAGTAGGTCCTAACTGCCCCGGAGTAATCACTCCCGGCGAAGCAAAGGTGGGCATTATGCCTGGGTTTATTCATAAAAAAGGTATTGTTGGTATAGTTTCGCGTTCCGGCACCTTAACTTACGAAGCCGTTGATCAGCTGACCAAAGCCGGTTTAGGTCAAACAACAGCACTTGGAATTGGTGGTGATCCAATTATTGGAACTACAACCCGTGATGCAATGGAATTGTTTATGGCTGATCCTGAAACAAAAGGAATTGTAATGATTGGTGAGATTGGTGGAAATATGGAAGCTGATGCTGCATATTATGTCCGCGATCATGGAACCAAGCCAGTGGTTGGCTTTATTGCCGGTGCTACTGCTCCTGCAGGCCGCACCATGGGCCATGCCGGCGCAATTGTTGGTGGTAAATCGGATACCGCAGAGGCTAAAAAAGCAATTATGCGTGAATGTGGCATCACTGTTGTTGATTCACCCGCAGAAATTGGTGCCGCAATGCTTAAACTTTTAAAGAATTAAAAACAAACTGATAAAAAGATCCGGCAAGCCCTGAATTCAAGAATTTTAAGCTTTACAACAATCTCTCCTGAGATTTTGTGCTTTGGTTTTTGAATTTGGGGCTTTGTATTTATGATTTGTTTTTCAGTGGTTTAAGTCATTAACACTGTGGAAACCGCAAATCTTACTTCTTCTCCACTCTTTCGTATGCACCCATATCAGGAGGGCCCGGAACCAGCCGCGAAATTCCTTTACGATCAAGCTTTATATCGGGAATAGTATTATTAATGATGCTGAGTGAAGCTGCATCTATTGCAATCGATAATGTATCAAGCTGAAAATCATTTGTATAGGGATCAATAAATTTTGCATCTTCATTTATAATACAATTCACAAATTTAGATTCATACTTCTGTTCTTTATCCCAACTCGCCAGGCATTGATCAAACTGAAAATTAAACGCAGTTCCTTCATGTTCATAAAAATCTATTTCATCCAGCATGCTTCCGGTTATTATACAGTTTCCAAAGTAAGCACCGGATAATTCCCCCGGAATTTCTTTAAATGAAGTATCAAGTGAATAATTGCTTATTGATAAAGCAGGATATCCTTTCCCGCTGAAATAATTTGCTAATGTACAATTACGGAAATCATAATTTCCTCCTTGTTCAATAGATACCACATTTCCTCCGCAATTCGTAATCTGGCTATTGGTTGATACAATTTCAGCCATGGTTGCAAGTATGCCATAGTTTTTCATGTTGTTGATCAGGCAGTTGTGGAGCTGTAGCGGCTCGCCTTCTCCAAATCCAGTGCTATCTGCCTGGATTCCTACAATGGCATTTGTTATTTCGGCATAGGTAAAACTGATGCTTTTGCTACCGCTTTCAAGCCATATTCCATCCCATAATCCCGGAATATCAAGGTAATCATCGTCAAGCCTGTCGCTGGTAAAAATTACAGGTAATTCAAGCGTTCCCATAACGTTTAGTGAGGCACCTGCCCTTATTTCCAAACTACTGCTATTATGAAAATAGATTCTCGTACCTGCCATAATGTTTAATATACAGTTTTTATCAGCAGTCAGCGTACCATAAACAACATGAGGTTTATCATCAGGTAAGGTGACTTCGCCTGTTAATACAGTGCTTTGGTGAAAATAGGCATCCTGTCCCCACGCAACTAATTTTACATTCTGAATATTCCCGTTGGTTTCAAAAATAATTGAATCACTTTCAATCAAAGGACTATTAACATTATTCGGATCAATGGTAACTTTTACAAATATATATGCACTGTCTTTCGGGCCAATTTCCAGGTCATTGTATGTTTCTTTTGCCGATCCGTCAATATTGAGTCTGAAGGGCGAAGCATTTCCGCGTGCAAGGATGATTTTTGAAATATTAATTCTATTGTTTCCCGTGTTACGTATCACCAGTTGTTTTGTAATTGATCCGATTGTTGTGAAAACAGTGTCGAACATTACTGTATCAGTACTGAATCCAAGACTAAAAGCCGGATCCGTATTAAATTCATCTTTCCTGCAAGAGGCAAGTACCCAAACAGAAACTATAATCAGAATCAAAAACGATCTGGCAGATTTTATATTCATCATTAAATAAAACTGTTTTGAGGCTGTAAAGATAGTTGAATGTGAGTTCTTTTATTAAAACGTTTTTTTTATGGATTATTATTGTATTTTTAACAAATGTTGTAATTTTAAGAAAAAATGTACAATCGGTTACCTCTGCCTCCAATTGGGCGTGTATGTAGTTTCATACCTAAAATTTATGTACATTTGCATGATTTATTTAAAGTCAATATTGTTAGTACTAAATAGTTGATTCACTATGGATTATATTAAATTTGACAAGTCGAAGCTGGTAAATCTGGAGTATTCCTTAA
This sequence comes from Bacteroidota bacterium, assembly GCA_020048595.1. Lineage (GTDB taxonomy): Bacteria > Bacteroidota > Bacteroidia > Bacteroidales > UBA4417 > UBA4417. Next base: position 5,633 of record JAIFMH010000154.1, read on the forward strand.
CGCGTGAAATGCTTCGTTCCAATAGGGCCGGGTCATATTCAAATACAACTATCATTGGTTGCAATACGCGGAAGTATCATGGTCTGCTTGTTACTCCTCAGCCCCAACTCGATGGAGGAATGCATGTTTTGCTCTCAATGCTTGACGAAACAATTATTCAGCACGACCAGGAATTTAACCTGGCTATACACAAGTATAAAGGGGAAAAGTACAATCCAAAGGGGCATAAATATATCACCGATTTTAATATCGATACCAACCTGAGAATCACATACAGGGTAGGAGGAGTGTTACTTACCAAGGAAATGCTTTTTGCAGGTACTAGCGATAGTATAATTATAAAATATACTCTTGTCGAAGCACATTCGCCCACAACAATACGTTTCAGGCCATTTTTGGCTTACCGTAATATTCATTCGCTGAGCAAGGCCAACAATGATGTTGAGCGAAAATACGATTCCATTCCTAATGGTATTAAAGTTCGGATGTACCTGGGATATCCGCATCTGCATCTGCAGTTTTCAAAGGAAAATGAATATGTTCATGCTCCTGATTGGTTTTTCGATTTCGAATACATGCGCGAAAAAGCTCGTGGTTACGATTTTCTGGAGGATTTGTACACACCTGGTTATTTCGAAATGCCTATTAAGCAAGGTGAAAGTATCTACTTTATGGCCAGTCTCGAAATGGAGGACCCAAAAACCTTTGCCCGGATGTACAGCCAGGAATTAAAGAAACGCATTGTGCGCGACAGTTTCGAAAACTGCCTGTTGAATGCAGCACAGCAATTTATTGTTAAACGCGGAAAACAGTTTGAGATAGTGGCAGGTTTTCCATGGTTTGGACGCGTTTCGCGCGATACGTTTATTGCACTGCCAGGACTCACGCTCATACAAGGTGATTTCAAAACATTTAAAGCAATCCTTGATAATAGCCTTACCGAAATGAAAGGTCCGTTATTTCCAAATTCGGGAACCGGGCTCAAACTCGAATATAAATCAGTTGATGCACCATTATGGCTTTTCTGGACGTTGCAGCAATATATAAAATACAGTAACGACAAATCAGTCTGGAAGCAATATGGTTCATACCTGAAACTGATATTAAACAGTTTCCGTAACGGAGATGCTCCTTTTAATATCCATATGCTCGAAAATGGCTTGTTATATGCTGGAGTTACGGGTTCAGCTGTAACCTGGATGGATGCAGTTATTGATGGGAAACCTGTTACTCCCCGCATTGGGCTGGCTGTAGAAGTTAATGCACTTTGGTATAATGCAATCTGTTTTTCGATTGAATTGGCAGAAAAAGCCGGCGAAGATGATTTTGTCAGTTATTGGAAACCTGTTGCCAACAACATTCCTGCGGCATTTGTTGATGCTTTCTGGTATGCGGAGAAAAACCATTTGTACGATTATGTACATGGAGATTTCAAGGACAAGTCAATGCGTCCGAACCAGATTTTTGCAGCTTCATTGCCTTATTCTCCACTCAATGATGACCAATGCAAAGGCATCCTCGACAGAGTGCAATCGGAATTACTCACACCGCGGGGTTTACGTACACTCTCACCCAAAAATCCAGCCTATAAACCTGAATATACCGGTGGACCTGCTGAACGTGATCTGGCTTATCATCAGGGATCGGTTTTCCCATGGTTATTCGGGCATTTTGCAGAAGCTTGGTTAAAACTTTATGAGCAAAGCGGAGTGCCATATATCACTAAGTTATACCAGGGATTTGAAGAAGTAGTTGCCGAACATGGAATCGGAACTATTTCCGAACTGTATGATGGCGATCCTCCATACCGTCCTTCGGGAGCTATTTCCCAGGCATGGAGCGTTTCAGAGCTTTTACGTGTGCATAACTTGCTTGGATCCATGAAAAAGAGCAGTGGTAAGAAATCTAAATAATTAATTAAAGAATCACAATACATAAAACTATGAAAGTATTAATGTTTGGTTGGGAGTTTCCTCCCCATATTACCGGTGGCCTTGGTACAGCCTGTTTCGGACTCACCAAAGGCTTATTGAAACATGGGGTTGATGTTCAGTTTGTGGTTCCTAAGGCTTATGGAGACGAAAGTCAGGAAGCAGTCAGGCTGATTAATGCCAGTGATGTTACCGTGATGATGAAAGATCCGATATTTCGCGAATACTGGAACCAGATCACATACATGGAAATTGGATCAAACCTCATCCCTTATGTTGGTCCTGAAGACTTTCAACAAATGGTAAGCGAGAATTTGAAAGTAAAAGTTGAAGAAGGCAGCAGGGTTTTTTCCGAGAAATTCCAGTTCTCCGGTAAATACGGACACGACCTTATGGAAGAAGTAGCCCGTTATGCCCTTGTGGGTGCTTCTATTGCTGCTAACAGCGAATTTGATGTGATTCATGCCCACGACTGGCTTACCTATTCGGCAGGAGTAGCAGCTAAAAAAATATCGGGTAAACCTTTGGTTGTTCATATGCACGCTACTGAATTCGACCGTTCAGGCGAGAATTATAACGAAAATGTATATGAAATTGAGCGCAAAGGAATGGCGGAAGCCGACCGCGTTATCACAGTCAGCAATCTCACCAGAAATATTGTAATCGAAAGGTATCATATTGATCCGGATAAAGTTATAACCGTTCACAATGCAGTTGAACCACCCGAAACGACTGAATTGGTTGATGCTGAAAAACACGTTAAAGAAAAAATAGTAACCTTTCTTGGGAGGATAACTTTTCAGAAAGGACCCGAATATTTTATCGAAGCTGCATGCAAAGTACTGGAACGCGATAAGAATGTACGTTTCGTTATGGCTGGCACCGGTGACCTGATGGAGAAAATGATACGACGGGTAGCTAAATTGAAAATTTCGTCGAATTTCCATTTTACAGGATTTTTAAAAGGTGAAAACGTCGATCGGATGTTTGCTATGAGTGATGTTTATGTGATGCCTTCGGTATCCGAACCTTTTGGAATTTCACCACTCGAAGCAATGCGTTCAAATGTTCCTGTAGTTATATCAAAACAATCGGGTGTAGCTGAAGTTCTTGATCATGTTATGAAAGTTGATTTCTGGGATGTTGATGCCATGGCTGATGCCATTTATGGTTTGCTGCATTACAAATCAATGCACAGTATGTTCATTGAACATGGTACTGAGGAAGTGAATAACCTCAAATGGGAATCTGCCGCACTAAAAGTGGCCGACATTTACAAATCATTGGTTTAGTACATACGTTGCCAAAATAGTTGTAATCAAAGCTTAAATCTAAAATATATGAGGTCAATTTGTCTTTATTTTCAGGTTCATCAGCCGTTCCGACTCAGGACTTATCGGTTTTTCGATATCGGCGCCGATCATTATTACTATGATGATTATCAAAACAAGCGTATAGCAAGGCGAATTGCAAGTGATTGTTATATCCCGGCTAACGAAGTTTTGCTTGGGCTTATCAACGAGTTTGGCTCAGCTTTCAAGGTGACTTTCAGTATTAGCGGATCGGCTCTGGAGCAGTTTAAAAAATATACTCCCGAGGTGATTGCCAGTTTTAAGCGACTCGCCAAAACCGGGAATGTTGAATTTTTGGCCGAAACCTATGCACACTCACTGGTAGGATTGAATGATCCGGCTGAATTTAAAAGACAGGTTGAGCAACATGCTGCAGCCATAAAAGAATTGTTTGGTGTAACCCCCACCGCATTTCGTAATACGGAGTTGGTTTATTCGAATAGCATTGCCGGTCAGGTTCTCGAAATGGGATACAAAACTATGCTTACCGAAGGCGCAAAACAATTGCTGGGTTGGAAAAGTCCCAACTACCTTTATTGCAGCGCACCTCATCAACGGTTAAAACTTCTTCTGCGTAACTATCAGCTCAGTGACGATATAACATTCAGGTTCTCTCAGCAGGACTGGAGCGAATGGCCGCTTACAGCTGATAAATATGTGAAATGGCTTAATGATATTGATCCCAAACAGGAAATTGTAAACCTGTTTATGGACTATGAAACGTTTGGGGAACATCAGAAAGCCGAATCCGGAATATTTGGTTTCCTCAGAGCATTTCCCGAGCAGGTTATTAAAACACAAAGATGGACTTTCAGCACTCCAAGTGAAGTGTCTGAAGATCTTCAACCCGTTGCAGGTATCGACTGTCCTCATGCAATTTCATGGGCTGATGAAGAACGCGATCTTACAGCATGGCTTGGCAATGATTTACAGGACGAAGCTTTTTCAAGCCTGTATAAAGTTTCGGATATAATGCTCCACTGTACCGATGCTGACCTGAACCGTGACTGGAATTATCTCCAGGCCAGCGACCATTTTTATTACATGTGTACCAAATGGTTCAGCGATGGTGCTGTTCACCATTATTTCAATCCTTACGGTTCACCCTATGAGGCATTTCTTAATTATATGAATGTGCTTTCCGATTTTCTGATCAGGGTAAGGGAATATGCTGAAAATGAACCGGTTTCTGTTATAGAAGCTACGGTAAAAGCAGTTGGTACTACAAAAGAAAAAGTATCTCCAGCTGCAAAAGTTCCAGCTAAAAAGGAAATAAAAACAAAAGCTCCTGTTGCAGCTAAACCTCCAAAAAAGGCTGAGTCAAAACCGCGTAAATGATAATTGTTGGAGAATGTTATTCATATTATTGACCAAAAGTGAACAACTTAAAAGTCATTTAATTTAAAATTTCGTACTTTTGCAAACCTCTGAATCAGGTTTTTTACCTGTCAGAGGTTTGATTTTTGTGCAATTTATCTGATATTTTTGCACTGAATTACTTGAATCTGAATCTGATCTATGAGTGAAAAGAAAATACTGAAACCCGATTACCTGTTCGAGGTTAGCTGGGAAGTTTGCAACAAAGTTGGAGGGATTTACACGGTAGTAGCCACCAAGGCTCCCGGAATTCAGCAGGAATACGGAAACAATTACATTCTTATTGGTCCGGATGTTTGGAAAGAAACCAGTCAAAATCCTGAGTTTACTGAAGATAAATCGATACTGCGCGTATGGCGCGAACGTGCTGAAAATGAAGGTCTACGTATTAAAATAGGCAGGTGGAATATCAAGGGCCGCCCTATTGTTATTCTCGTTGACTTTACACAGTACATTCCTTTTAAAGATAAAATTCTGGCCGAATTCTGGGAAAAATATAAACTGGACAGTATCACCGGATCATGGGATTATTTTGAACCTGCACTTTTTGGTTATGCTGCCGGAAAGGTAATTGAAAGTTTTTATGAATTCAGCCTTACGGCACAGGATAAAATTGTTGCCCAGTTTCATGAGTGGATGACAGGCGGAGGTATCCTCTATCTGAATGACCGCGTACCGCAAATCGGAACGGTGTTTACCACCCATGCTACAGTTGTTGGCAGATGTATAGCTGGAAATAACCTTCCGTTATATAGCCGGTTCGAAGATTATCATGGAGATGCTATGGCGCACCGGTTTCAGGTTATGGCCAAGCACTCACTCGAATATATTGCCGCAATTGAGAGCGATGCTTTTACAACAGTTAGTAAACTTACCTCAAACGAATGCAGGCAGTTTCTGGGCCGGGAACCTGATGTTATTACACCAAATGGTTTTGATGATTCACTTTTTCTGGATGAAGAAACTCTGGCAGTAAAAAGATTAAATTCACGGGAAAAACTCCTTGCTGTAGCCCAGGCGGTTACAGGACATCCTCTTCCAACTGATACACTATTCCTGCTTAACAGCGGAAGATATGAATACAGAAATAAAGGCATTGATCTTTTTCTGGATGCATTGGCTAACCTGAATCAGAATGAAAAGCTAACCTATCCGGTAGTAGCATTTATAACCATTCCTGCACATCATTCAGGTCCGGTTCAGGGTTTGGCTGAAAAAATTGAATCAGGTAATTATGAAACTACCGAAGAAAAACAATACCTTACTCATGGTCTCTTTGAACCTGATTATGATCCGATACTGAGAAGACTTAAAGAAAATAATCTCTTCAACTCCTTACAGGACCAGGTTAAAGTAATATTTGTGCCTAGTTACCTGAATGGTAACGATGGTATTTTTAATCTTAGTTATTACGACCTACTTCCTGGTTTCGATTTATCGGTGTTCCCCTCTTATTATGAACCATGGGGATATACCCCGCTTGAAAGCCTTGTTTTCGGAGTTCCTACTGTTACAACTTCGCTCGCCGGTTTTGGATTATGGGTGAGGAGTATCACAAAAGATAGTGGTATAACTGTCATCGACCGTAATGATGAGAATAATGAAGTAGTTGTGAATTCTATCGCTTCTGTTATCTTATCATTCGAAAAGATGTCGGAAAGCAGGCGGGCTGAGTTATCAGTTTCAGCAGTTTTACTGGCGCACACTGCCTTATGGAGCAACCTCCTGAAATATTATAAACAAGCTTATTCTGTAGCTCTCGAAAAAGTTTCGGATCGCTCCGACTTATTCCGCGATAAAAGACAAGCTGAAACTGTTATCAGTGTTAACGGGAAAAAACCTTCCCAACCTGAGTGGCGTAAAGCATTAGTTCGTCATACGTTTCCTGAAGCACTGAAAGGATTATTAAAACTCAGCCGCAATTTATATTGGTGCTGGAATAGCGAAGCAACTGATTTGTTCCGGCTGATTGATCCGGAGCGTTGGGAAAATACTGAACATAACCCGATCGTTTTGCTTGAATCACTTACCTTCAGCCAGTTACAGGCACTTGAAAAGAGCGAAGACTTTATGTCGCGGCTCAAACTGGTGATGGAGCATTTTGACGAATATATGGCCAAAAGTTCGGAAAAGAAGAGTCCGAAAATTGCATATTTCAGTATGGAATTTGGTTTGCACGAAAGTGTCCAGATTTATTCAGGAGGTTTGGGTGTTCTTGCAGGTGATTATCTTAAAGAAGCATCCGATTCAAATTCCGATATGGTAGGTATTGGTTTATTATATCGCTACGGGTATTTCAAACAGACATTATCCCCATTTGGAGAGCAGGTTCCCCAATATTTTCCACAGAGATTTAATCATTTACCAATAAAACCAGTTCGTTATCCTGATGGTGAATGGATTACGATAGGTATTTCATTACCAGGCCGTATACTGTATGCCAAAGTATGGAAACTTGAAGTGGGCCGGATTCCTCTTTATCTGCTCGATGCTGATATTGAAGAAAACTCTGAAAATGACAGGTTTGTAACTCATCAATTATACGGTGGTGATCTTGAAGTCCGTTTTAAACAGGAATTATTGCTCGGTGTAGGCGGAATTCGTATGCTCGAAGCAATAGGTATTGAACCTGATTTGTACCACTGCAATGAAGGTCATGCTGCTTTTATTGGTATTGAACGTCTTCGCGAATATGTTCAGAATCACCAGTTGTCGTTCCTTCAGGCTATTGAGTTGGTTAGGGCTTCAACTTTATTTACCACTCATACACCAGTTCCGGCAGGACACGATGCATTTACCGAAGACCTTTTACGGACCTATATACCTCATTACGCCATTCGCCTCAATATTTCATGGAATACTTTTATGAATCTTGGTCGATACATCGAAAATCATAATGATCAGAAATTTTCAATGAGCGTGCTGGCGGCTAAGCTTTCGCAGGAAATGAACGGCGTTAGTCGTATTCATGGCCAGGTGAGCAGGCAAATGTTCAAGGATATGTACAACGGATTTTACGAAAGTGAAATTCACATCGGGTATGTTACCAATGGTGTGCATCTTCCAACCTGGACAAACGCTAAATGGAAAAAACTATATATTCAGGAATTTGGAGCTGCATTTTTGCAGGATCAGTCAAATCCTGATTACTGGAAAAAAATACATAATGTCCCTGACGAACGGATTTGGCAAATCAGGCAGGAATTAAGAGGTGAATTGGTAAGTTACATCAAGAAACGACTTAAGGATTCGATGAGCACAAGTTCGGAAAAGCCAAAGCAACTTATACAGATTATGGAGTCGCTGGATAGTAATGCGCTTACTATCGGTTTTGCCCGAAGATTTGCAACATATAAACGTGCACATTTACTTTTTTCCAATATCGAACGCCTGGCCCAGATACTTGGAAATACTAAATATCCTGTACAATTTGTTTTTGCCGGTAAAGCTCATCCTGCCGATAAAGCTGGCGCTGATCTGATAAAACGGATTGTTGAAGTAGCACGTATGCCACAGTTTGTGAGCAAGATCATCTTTCTTGAGAATTACAATATGGCAATGGCCCGTAAGCTGGTTCAGGGAGTTGATATCTGGCTTAATACTCCCACTCGTCCGCTGGAAGCCAGTGGTACCAGTGGAGAAAAAGCTGTAATGAACGGTGTTGTAAATTTCAGTGTGCTTGATGGCTGGTGGGCCGAAGGTTACCGTGAAGATGCCGGCTGGGCACTGAAAGAAGAAAAGACGTATGAAAATCAGCAATTTCAGGATGAACTGGATGCTGAAACTATATACAATATCCTTGAAGATGAAATAATTCCGGCATTTTTTGACAGGGATAACGATAATGTACCTCATGCTTGGATAAAATATGTGAAAAATACAATCTCCGGCATAGCTCCACATTTTACCATGAAGCGTCAGCTTGACGATTATTATTCAAAATATTACCATAAACTTGCCAAACGCTCAGCACTTTTAAAAGAAGATGATAATGTTGCAATGCGCAACCTGGCGTCGTGGAAGTTCAGGATGATACGCAACTGGGATGGTATTGAAGTTGTTGATGTAATTTTACCGAATCCTACCAACCAGGTATTGAATCTGGGCGAACTGTTTGTAGCTGAAGTTGTACTCAATTTGGGTGATATTGCACCTGATGATGTGATGATCGAAATGGTATCAGGGCAGAAAATTAACGATCATATGGTAGAACCTCAGTCAATTCGTGAATTGAAACTCACCAAAGTCGATGGTAACCATGCACATTTCGTAATCGAGGTGGAAACTGCACTTGCCGGAGTTTTCGACTTTGCCTTCCGTATAACACCAAAAAATCCTTTACTTCCTCACCGTATGGACTTTAATCTGGTGAAGTGGGCATAGGTTAGGGAAATGGGCAAATGGGGAAATAATTTGAGCTTTTTATACCAAAACCTATACTCGAAGGAAAAGTTGCCTTGATCACAGGAGCATCCCGTGGAATTGGCAAAGCTATAGCAATTGCTTTTGCACAACAGGGTGCTTCGGTTGCATTTACTGATATGCGCCGCGACGAGATAATGGAAGCTACCGAACGTGAAATTCAGGCTTTAGGTGTGAAGGCTATGGGCTATGCTTCCGATGCCAGCTCTTTCGAAGACAGCGAACGTGCTGTTGATGAAATTGCTAAAGAATTTGGACGTGTTGATATTCTTGTAAACAATGCAGGTATTACCCGCGATAACTTACTTATGCGAATGACTGAAGCTGACTGGGACCTGGTTATAAAGGTTAACCTGAAATCAGTTTTCAATTTAACTAAAGCTGTTCAGAAATATATGCTCAAACAGCGTTCCGGTTCCATTATTAATATGAGTTCGGTTGTGGGTGTTAATGGTAATGCCGGCCAGTCAAATTATTCAGCGTCAAAGGCTGGTTTAATTGGATTTACTAAATCAGTTGCGCAGGAATTAGGCTCACGCAATATTCGTTGTAATGCTATTGCTCCAGGTTATATTGAAACCGAAATGACTGCTAAGCTTTCTGAAGAAGTGCGTACTCAGTGGGCGGCTCAAATTCCTCTTCGCCGTGGTGGCAAACCCGAAGATGTAGCACAGGCATGTGTCTTCTTTGCTTCCGACCTTTCAGGTTATGTTACCGGACAGGTATTGAGTGTTTGCGGTGGAATGAGTACTTAGTATTGCTTAAAAATTTAATTCATTAGCGGATCTCCGGACTGGAGAATCCGCTTTTGTTTTTTTTACAGTTACAGGAATTTTTATTCTTACTTTTTCAGGCGGTTAAACATTACTTTCAACCACAATAATAGTAAGGAAGGATTATAGTTAACTGTTTTGGGGAAAACTACTGAACTGTAATCCTCGCGGTTGAAGAACCATGACAACTGTTACAAGCCCCTTGTGTTAACAGCGATGACATATGTTTTACTATTCCGGTATTCCCTTTAACTGAAGTATAAAGTCCGCCTTTAAAGTCAATTGGGGTAGTAGTGTAAAAATTTCCTTTTGCATCACCATATATTGTTGCCTTCACTACTCCCGCGCCGTTTGCTTCAGTTGAAAGTATAATCACAGCATTTTTATATACTGACTGTGCTGTGCCATTATATACTGTACCGGCAATCATAAATATACCCTCACCACCACCGCCTGAAACATGGCAATTCATACAGTTTTTACCCTCATTGTGGCTTTCATTACCATTGCTGGCACTAATTAATGTTTCATCTGAATCGTCGTCATCCGTACAGGATATTCCTAAAAATTGTACTGAACAGAATAGAATAATGATCAGTAATTGTCTCTTCTTCATGTTTACGGGTTTAAATTAATGTTTTAAAACGAATACATCTGTTGAAAATTGCATATTTAACAATTGAATTATGTCATAATAAGTATTGTTATGTTTTTGGTTATATTTAAACTGCTTTCATCGCTTTAAAAATGTGATGACTGGCGTATATGCAATTATAAATTGACTTCTGTGAGATGGTCTTCAGATTTGCTTATTGTTCTTTAAACCGGAAATTATTCTTACTATTTTAACGCAGACACCTTTCCTTATGCTGAACTTAACATTTAAAATAGTTGAATTGAAGTACTGATTTTCTTTAATTTTTATATTTATTAATCGGTTAAACATATTTACCGGAATAGTTGTTAATTAGTCTCAAATCCATTGTAGTAATGCTGTAAAGAGTTACGTTTTGGAAAGAATATCACGCTTTCCCGCATTCATTTAGTTATAGTGCTTTCACTTTATACTTTTGCTGCAATAAGTTTCAGGTGATCGAAGAAAAACAAACCCTCAACAATGGCAAAAAAAAAGGACCAGAATAACTCACTTAACGAGAGTTTATCCGAAGTGAATGAAAGTGCGTTTACCAGAACAGACTTCCCGGTTGTTTGTATTGGCGCTTCAGCCGGAGGACTGGAAGCTTTGCAGGAATTTTTTCAGAATATGCCACCCAATCCCGGGGCAGCCTTCGTAATCATACAACATCTTTCACCTGATTACAAAAGCCTGATGGACGAATTACTGGCCCGGTATACGCCACTAAAAATTCATCGCGTTGAAGACGGGATGCCAGTTGAAAAGGATCATCTCTACCTGATACCACCTCGAAAAAATATGACCATCTTTCATGGTAAACTGTTGCTATCTGATCAAAATCCAGGCAGATCGCTCAATTTGCCAATCGATATTTTTATGCGTTCCCTGGCTAAAGATCAGGAGAAAAATGCAATAGGAATAATACTTTCAGGTACCGGAAGCGATGGTACTTTAGGCATTCGCGCCATTAAGGAGTATGGTGGTATGACCATGGTACAGGACGATCGTTCAGCCAAATTCGACGGAATGCCACGAAGTTCTATATCGACAGGTAAAGTCGATATTATTCGATCAGCATCGCAACTTCCATTAGAGTTATTCAACTATATCAATCATCCGTTAATCAGTAAAACGGAAAAAATAGAGCAGCAAATCAGTGAAGACGGGAACCAACTCTCAAAAATGATATCCATTTTACGAGATGAAATGGGCGTTGATTTTTCATGTTACAAGGACAGTACCATAATACGTCGGCTGGAAAAACGCATCAGCATAAACCGTTTTGCTACCATTGAAGATTATGTGAATTTTCTTTCGGGTAACCAACGTGAAGTGCATGTGCTTTTTAATGACCTGCTGATTGGTGTTACCAGGTTTTTTAGAGATGAAGAAGCATTTGAAAAGATCAAGAATGAGGTATTGCCTGTTATTCTTAAACCTAATGTTACCGGCATTCCATTACGCATTTGGTCATCAGGTTGCTCAACCGGCGAAGAACCTTATTCGTTGGCAATGATGATAAAGGAGTACCTGAATGAAAATTTTATAAACCGGGAAGTAAAAATATTCGCTACCGATATTGATTCGGATGCGCTTGACTTTGCCGGAAGCGGGACTTATCCGGAGAGTATCATTTCAGATGTTTCGCCTGAAAGACTTAACCGGTTTTTTACCCGGAAAGATGGCGGTTACCAGATTACTGATAATATCAGAAGCATGGTGATTTTTGCCAAACATAATATTCTGCGGGATCCGCCATTTTCAAAAATCGACTTGATTTCGTGCCGTAATATGCTGATTTATCTGAATCCTGATGTTCAGCAGAAGATTCTTTCGATGTTTTACATGTCGTTGAAGGAAAACAGCTTTATGTTCCTTGGAAGCAGCGAGTCGATAGGAGGGATCTCTGATGGTTTTTTTACAATCGACACCAAACACAAAATTTACAAACAGAAACCTGGTTTCCGGCCTCCGATGATGGAAAGTTTCTCTGTTTCTCCTATTCAGAATAAACGTAACGACCTCAAAAGCGTTGGTAGTTACCTGAGTCGATCTAAAGTTAAGGTTTCGCGTATCGACAGCATTTTTGATGAATTACTTGGCGAATATGTTCCTCCTTCGGTGATAATCGATGATTCATACGAAATCATTCACACCATTCACAATGTGGGAAGTTTTATTTCCTTGCCAATAGGTCAGATCAGTCTGAACTTACTGAAAATGCTTCCCAAAGAACTTTCAGTTTTAGTTAGTAGTTTGTTGCGGAAAGCCAGTGTTAACGATCAGATTGTAGTTTTCGAAAATATTATTTTACCTAAATTCCCGGATAAAATTATTGATATTTCAGGCCGGAGGCTTACCGATAATAAAACCGGAGAACGTTATTTTATTATTTCCTTTCTCGAAAAAGAAACAGCGGTAATAAAGCCGAAAAGTAAAGCACGGATTGGCCGCATTGACGTTAATAATCAATACCAGGACAGAATTGCAGAGCTAGAGCGTGAATTGCAGTTTAAAAGTGAAAGCCTTCAGGCTACTGTTGAAGAACTTGAAACCTCTAATGAAGAATTGCAATCATCAAACGAAGAACTTATAGCTTCTAATGAGGAGTTGCAAAGTACCAATGAAGAACTCCAGTCGGTAAATGAAGAATTATATACCGTAAATGCCGAGCATCAGAATAAAATAGAAGAGCTCACTGAGTTGAATGCTGATATGGACAACCTGTTGAAAAATACAAAGATAGGTACTTTGTTTCTCGACAGGGGGTTAACCATCCGTAAAATTAACGATGTTGCTGCAAGGCTTACTAATATTTTGATCACTGATATTGGTCGCCCTATCCATCACCTTTCGTTTGACAATCTGTACAGCGAATTTATGAATGATTTGCAGAAAGTACTCGAAACTCTTCAATCAAAAGAAACTGAAATACATGATAAAAACAATGATTGTTACCTGGTTAGGATTATACCTTACCGTACTGCGGAATATGCCGTGGATGGCATAATAGTTACTTTTATTGATATCAATAGTCTGAAAAATTCAGAAGTACACATCAGTCAGCTTAATAACCGCCTCGAAATGGCTATGAACCTGGGTGGTTTATCCTGGTGGGAGTGGGACTATGCAAAAAATATTCTTAAAACCGGTAATCTGAAGGCAACCATGCTGGGATTTACTCCCGAAGAGATTGGTACAGGCTATGAAGCATGGTCGGCACTGGTACATCCTGATGACGTTGAATCAAAAACCAATGCTATGCGTGAACATTTGCATGGGAATTCGCCCATGTATGAAACACAGTACCGTATCAGAACCAAGGCAGGAAATTATCTCTGGTTTATGGACCGGGGAGGTGTTGCAATTCGCGATAAAAGCGGGAAGCCAGTGAGCGTTTCGGGTATTGTAATGGATATAACGCATGAAAAAGAGACCGATCTTGCACTTCAGGATAGTGAATTAAAATACAGCCGGTTGTTTCAGACAATGGTGCAGGGAGTTGTTTATCAGAACGCAGAAGGATATATTGTAACAGCAAATCCTGCTGCCCAACAAATTCTTGGACTCACTTTAGCCCAGATGCAGGGTCGTCAATCAATTGATCCTGAATGGAAATCAGTTCGGACCGACGGTTCATTATTCCCCGGTGACGAGCATCCTGCTATGTTAGCTCTGCAAACGGGAAAGGAAGTTCACGATGTAATAATGGGTGTTCATAATCCTTTGAAGAATTTGAATACCTGGATAAATATTAATGCAATACCACTGTTTAGAGATGGAGAACCTAAGCCATACCTGGTTTATGCAACTTTTGAAGATATTACTACCAAAATAAAATCTTTGGCTCATCTGTAAGATAATGAAAAAAAATAGGATGAACACTTTTCAAATAATTGAATCCTGTTTTTCTGTTACCCGGACAGGTAACAAATAACAGGGAACAGATAGTACCGGTATCCGGCATTTTTAGGCATTTAATGAGTAGTTCTGCGATTTATTACACTTAAACGAATTTTACTATGGCTTCTGGGAATCATAATTTCTCCAAACTTCGTGAAAAAGCTGACAAAATTCTACAAAATGGAGGTGGTCCTGATAACTCAATGTATACCAGGGATTTAGAAACATTGGTGCAGGAACTGAATATTTACCAGATAGAGCTGGAACAGCAAAATGAAGAGTTAATACACACACAACTTGAACTGGAAAAAAGCCGCCAGCGTTTTTCCGACCTGTTTGATAATGCTCCTTTCAGCTATTTCTTGATTTTTGATAACGATAAAATAATCAATCTCAATGCTACAGCCTGCAAATTTTTGGGCGGCGACAAAGGAGACTTTATTAATCAGCGAATCTCAAAATTTATTCATCCGGCATCGCAGGATACTTTCCTCTTTCACTTACGTGACGTAAAGGCATCAAACAAATCATTAACCTGTGATATTAAATTGGTTTCCCGCCAAAAAGAAGAGTTTTATGTAAGGCTGCTCAGCAAAGCAGAAACAGATGAAGAAAACGGAACCCGCAGTGTCATTCGTGTTTCTGTATCAGATCATACCAGCGAAATAGAAGCCGAAATTGCCAGGAAGGAAAGTGAAGAGAAGTTCAGGCAACTGGCTGAAAATTCACCTGTTATAATATATCGTACGAGCCTGCAACCGTCATTTCGGTTCGATTATATAAGCCCTGCCGTTTTTACCATTACAGGATATTCCCCCGAAGAATTTTATCAGGATCCTTCGTTGAGACACCGGATTGTACATCCTGATGATATTTTATTGTATGAAAACTCAGAAGGAGTTGTTAACGGAGAACCAGTTATTTTGCGTTGGACACGGAAAAATGGTGCTATTATCTGGATTGAACAACGAAATTTGCTTGTTACAGATATTGGAGGCCAGCCACTAATTATTGAGGGAACTGTACGTGATATTACAGAGCAGAAAACGGCCGAAATTGCGATCAGAAGCA
Source organism: Bacteroidota bacterium (assembly GCA_020048595.1). GTDB lineage: Bacteria > Bacteroidota > Bacteroidia > Bacteroidales > UBA4417 > UBA4417. The sequence goes on from JAIFMH010000154.1 coordinate 21,099, forward strand.
GCGAAGAAAAATATCGTACAATTTTTGAAGGTGCTCCGTTAGGTATTTTCCGGTCAACAAGGGAAGGACGGTTTATTGAAGTAAATCAAGCCTTTGCCAGGATGTTTGGATATCAGGATCCGGAAGAAGTTCAAAGTGCAATCTACAGCATTTCGGAACAAATGTATGTTGATACCCTGAAACGAAGCGAAATTCTGGAAAATACTTCAAAGGATAAAGTTTCAAAGTTCGAGAATATATATAAGAAGAAAAATGGTGAAATTTTTTATGCCAATTTATACCAAAGAGAAATCACCGACGAAAACGGGAATACTATTCTTGAAGGAATGGTTGAAGATACCACTGATTCGAAAAACTATGAAAAAACACTCAAATCAGCAATAGAGAAAGCCGAAGAAGGTGACCGGCTAAAAATGTCATTTCTGCAAAATATGTCGCACGAAATCCGAACACCCATGAATGCAATTTGTGGCTTCTCGGATCTTCTTCTCAATGAACGGGAGGAGAATTCTATACGGTCATATACTAACATAATCCAGAATAGTTCGCAGCAGTTACTCAGTTTGATTGATGATATTATTCTGTATTCAAAACTCCAGACTAAGATAATTCCGGTCAAACTCTCCGGATTTAAAGTGTTCAGCCTTATAAAGGATGTTTATGATTCGTTCACCATTCAGGATATTCCTGAAAATATAGTTCTTAAATACACTATAGATCCTGAATGTAAGGATGTTTTCATTCAGGGCGATTATGATAAATTGCGCCAGGTTTTGACTAATTTGTTTTCGAATGCAATTAAATACACCGACCGTGGAGAAATTAGTATTAGTTGTGCTGTTGTTGATGATAGACTTGAGTTTTCTGTAAAGGACACAGGGATAGGAATTCCTCAATCGGAACAGGAAAATGTGTTCAGTCGCTTTTACAGAGGGATGCAGGTTGAAAAAACAGCTATTCGGGGAACCGGTTTAGGTCTCAGCATTGTTAAGGAAATGGTCGATTTACTGGATGGAAATATTCAACTTGAATCGGTCCATAAAGTTGGATCCAGGTTCTTTTTCTCAATTCCTTTGATTATTGATATTCCTGTTGAAATAGATAAAACAGCCGAAAGCTCATCGGCTACTTTAATGCATGAACTTAATGTTTTAATTGTAGAAGACGAAATATATAACTTTTTGTATCTGCATGCATTGCTGGAAAAAATAGTGAAAGATATTGATAATGCTTTTGATGGTCAGGAAGCTTTGGACATGGTAAAAAGGCGAAAGTATGATCTTATTTTTATGGATCTTAAAATGCCTGTAATGAATGGACATAAAGCAACAATGGAAATCAAAAAACTATATCCCGATATTCCTGTAATCGCTCAGACGGCTTATTCGCATACTGATGAAAAAACACTTGCGTTTAAATCGGGCTGTGATGCATATCTAACAAAGCCTATCAGCAAAGCGGATGTTATTAATGCTATTAACATTGTTTTTGCTAACAAAGGAAAATAGAAAATACCTGTTTTTTTATTCCTTGCCTGAATTCGAAATAGGAAGCAGATTACTTTATCCCATAATGGGGCGCCAGTATTTTTATAAACCAGCCTGCTGGCAGAATATTTTTAAGAACCACTGCTAGTTTTTGCTCTGCTGTAGCAA
>JAIFMH010000312.1 GCA_020048595.1 Bacteroidota bacterium
ACTGTTACTAACGGGCAATGGGATGATCTTCCGGACGGTGGACGTATATGGAGAGTTACTATAAATTGCAAAGGTGCACAGGCTATCGGATTAAACTACAATGAATTACGGCTGCCAGTAGGTTCTGATATATTTGTTTATACTTTAGATAAAAGGTTTGTAATTGGTGCATTAACTTCGGCTGAAGTTCCTCAGAATCAAAAATTTGCTACCAGGCCTTTAGATGGCGATGAAATTGTATTGGAGTATTATGAACCTGAAAATGTCAGGGAACAAGCGTTGGTTGACATTTCAGGAATTGTTTATATGTATCGCGGTTTTGAATCTTCAGAAATCGAAAAGGAGAAATCTTCGTTATCTGGTTCCTGCGAAGTAAATATAAATTGTGAAGAAGGGCTGAACTGGAAGAACCAAAAACAAGGTGTCGTTAAAATCCTTACAAAGGTTGGTTCAAAGTATTTTTATTGTACAGGAACGCTTATGAATAATACCGCCCAGGATTTTAGCGGATTATTGCTTTCTGCTGCTCATTGCAGCAAAGACTTCAGTGGCGGAGTAGCATCTGCTGATGATTATAAACAATGGCTTTTTTATTTTAATAATGAATATCCCGGATGTGTTAACTCAACAACGAGCCTGTTATCCATTGTGGGCGCCCGGAAACTAGCCATATCAGAAAAAACTTCCGATATAGGCTCCGATTTCCTGTTACTCAAAACACTGAAAAATATTCCTGCTGCTTACAATCCATTTTTTTGTGGCTGGGATGCCGGAAACGGTAATTCAACTGAAGGAGTATGTATCCACCATCCCGATGGTGATGTTAAAAAGATATCTACGTATACATCTTTGCTGGGTTCAGGAACATGGGGCACAACATCCAATACGCATTGGATTGTAAAATGGTCGCAAACGCCAAACGGATACGGCGTTACCGAAGGCGGCTCATCAGGAGGTCCTTTGTTTGATGATGAGGGATTGGTAATAGGAACACTAACGGGTGGACAAAGCTCGTGTGATAATCCCGGTGGTGAAGATATGTTTGGGAAATTTTCCTACTCATGGGCTTCAAACGGAACTACTCCGGATATGCAACTGAGGCCTTGGCTGGATTCCTTAAATACAGGAATAACGAAAATGCCTGGTTCGTATAACGAAAATCTGGCTGTTGCTGATTTTTCGGCAAACACTTATTTAATTCCGATAGGCGGAACTATTGATTTCCAGGATCTTTCGGCTGGAAAACCCAATAAATGGCATTGGTATTTCCAGGGAGGCAAACCAGGTGAATCAATGGAGCAAAATCCTTCAGGCATTCTCTTTGAACGATTTGGTGCTATGAATGTGAAACTTGTGATAAGCAATGAATACAATTCGGATTCCATTGTTAAAGAAGAGTTTATTGATGTAAGAGCAGTGTTATCACCAAATCCGTGTAAAGGAGTTGTCAATATCCTTACAGATAAAAATAATGAATCAAAAATTACCATCGATGTATTTGATTTTCAGGGTAAAATAGCTCAGCATTTTGAGTATTCAGGTTCAACTTCTGAGAATTATAGTATTACTCTTCCTTCGTATGGAAATTTGTTTTTTATACGAATGACACAGGGAGAACAGGTACAAACGCATAAAGTGGTTGTGATACATTAAAAAAGTGTTAAATTAAAAAGGTTATTCAGAAGAGTGAAGATTGCCTGAAACTGGAAAGATCCGACTGGAAAATTAAAACTTGCACCCTTTCTTTTCCTTTAATTCTCTGACCCATCTTTTCAATCAGATTAGAACGAATTTATTAAAAACGGTTGACCAAATTACATCAAACTAAAATGATGATTTCAGAAATAATTCAGGCATCTGCCATAACTCCACAGATTAAAGAGATAGCATTAAAAGTATTAAACACCATCCGCATTACTCCCGAAGAAGGCTTATTACTTTACCGCGATGCAGATACTTCCCTGTTGGCATTACTTGCTGATCAGGTGCGGAAACGTACTGTTGGCGAATATGTTTTTTATAACAGGAATGTACATATTGAACCAACTAACATTTGCGTCTACGACTGTAAATTTTGTTCCTATTCGCATCATCAGAGCAAGGAATCGTGGGAACTTTCAGTTGACGAAATGGTAAATACCGTTGTTGCCCTTGGCGACGACATAACCGAGGTTCATATTGTAGGTGCAGTGCATCCTGGCCGCGATATTTATTATTATGCAGGTTTGATAAGCCGGGTGCATGAAGCAAGACCTTCGTTACACATCAAAGCATATACTGCAATCGAAATTGAATATATGGCACAGCGTTCAGGATTAAGTTTTACTGAAGGACTGCAGTTACTTAAAGATGCCGGTCTTAATTCATTGCCTGGCGGAGGAGCCGAAATATTCGACGATGCCATCAGGGAACAGATTTGTGGAAAAAAATCCTCAACCGAAGCGTGGATCGAAATACACGAAACTGCCCATAAACTTGGAATTCCTACCAATGCCACCATCCTTTATGGTCATATAGAAAAATTCGAACATCGGATTCATCATATGGAATTGCTGCGTCAGCTTCAGGATCGGACAGGTGGGTTCAATGCTTATATACCTTTGAAATTCAAAAGCAAAAACAATGAAATGTCATATGTAGGTGAAGTTTCCCTGATTGAAGATCTTCGTAATTTTGCAGTTTCACGCATTTATCTTGATAATATTGCACATCTCAAAGCCTATTGGCCAATGATAGGTAAGGAGATGGCTGCTCTGTCGCTGGCTTTCGGAGTTGACGACCTTGATGGAACAATTAACGATTCAACCAAAATATATTCACTTGCCGGTGCTGGCGAAAATCCTTCATTAAGCAGCGATGAATTACGGAAGCTTATCATCAAAGCAGGTCGTATTCCGGCTGAAAGAGATTCAATCTACAATATCATTTCGGAAGGTTAAAGTATTGATATAATTGTACTTCTTACTGTTTATTCAAACGGGGATTCCAGATTCTGATATCCCTGTTTGTGTGTGTGCTACTCTGCTTTTAGTTTCTTATTTATAATCAATAGAAATAATATTTATTTTATTGTATTGGAGTAATCATGATATATTATTCCATAATTTTGAACGTCTAACCATTAAATATTTTTATTATGAAAAATTTTACTTTAGTAGCTTTTAAATCAATTTTGTCTGTTTTTGTTTTCGTTATTTTCTTTACTTCCTGTACAACCGACAAGTCATTAACCCAGGGTGATTTTTACAAAAGTCGGGTTGTAAATAAAAAAGATAACAGAGATTATGCAATGCCGGCACTTCACAGGCGTTCGGGGAAGGGTGTTTTCAAAAAAAGTATTCCGGCTGAAAAAAACGAAACTCTATTTGCTGAAAATCCAACAGTACCTTTATCAGGCCTTGCTGAGGTTAGTGAATCTGCTCCTTTGCCAGCAATCGACATCGCTTCCATTGATAATAAGGTTTTCGTAGATGCAGGTCACGACAGATTATCTAAGAAAATTAATAACCTGTATTTGTCAAACAGTGATGTGAAATCGTTTCGTAAAGGGTATAAGGAAATTAAAAAGGAACAAGCTTCAAAAATCAAAAAGCTCAATAGGAGTGATGATCCTATTGGTCAAACAGCCCCTCCTGATTCACGACCCGGAATGAGTATTGCTTCATTTGTCCTGGGTATTGTAGGATTATTTGTTGCTGGTTTGATATGTGGTGCCTTGGCTATTGTTTTCGGTGTAATAGGAATGAAGAGGGGTTTGAGAGGCCTGGCAATTGCTGGTCTTATACTTGGTATTGTTGATATTGTTGCCGCTCTGATTATAATTTCGAGTATGTAATTGGTTTTAAAATAATTGCCAATCCCGGAAACAGGTACAACTATTTCCGGGATTTTTGTTTGTAATCAGTAGGATAATAAAAATGGGAATGAGTGTATAAAACTATAAATTTGCTGCAATCTGTTTCATGCAAATTCTGATTTTTATGTTTCTATGAACTTGTGCATATCTTGTTTGCAATCTCATTCTTAAGAAACAGAATTACAAATAATTAACCGGAAAGTGTTAAAATCTTTTTAATAAATATTACCGGATGCTTTAAAATTTTAAAAAAATGCACCCTATCTTTGCTAAAAGCATCAAAAAATATTTAATTAAAATCTAAAAATCATGAAAATCAAAGTATCACTAATAGCAATCTTATTTACATTAGGCTTTTTAACCGTTAATGCCCAGGCGCCGATAGGCATTGGTGAGGCGCAGTTAAACGCAGGTTTGGGCTTTTCATCCAATGGGGTTCCAATATATGCAGGAGTTGATGTAGGTGTGCACGAAGATATAACCGTCGGAGGCGAACTATCATTTCGGTCCTATAATGATTCCTGGGATGGCGACTCTTACAATCATTCAATGATTGGAATTGCAGGTAACGCCAATTACCACTTAAACACTGTACTTAATATTCCGAGTGAATGGGATGTTTACGGTGGATTAAACCTGGGCTTTTATATTGTGAATACCAGTGATTCGGGCTATGGAGGAACAGCAGGCTCAGGTTTTGGGTTGGGAGCCCAGATTGGTGGTCGTTATTATTTTAATGAGAAGTTCGGTATAAATTTGGAATTTGGCGGCGGAAGTACTTTCTCTGGTGGGAAAGTAGGGATTTCTATCAGATTGTAATAAAAATGTCAGAAACAAAATAATTTCCTATTTCAGGAATAAAAAAAGGCCCGTTTTTCAGGCCTTTTTTTTATTCCATTTCGTCATCAGGATCAATTTTCATTACATACCGTTCCCATTTCTCAATAACCGCCTGCATATCTGCCGGTAACTCTGTTTCAAAAAACATCTTTCTTCCATCAGCAGGATGCGCAAATCCAAGAGATTGAGCATGCAATGCCTGGCGAGGACAGAGGTCAAAACAATTCTGAATAAACTGTTTGTACCGGGTAAATGTAGTGCCTTTCAGAACCTGGTTGCCGTTATAACGGGCATCATTGAATAACGTGTGCCCGATATGCTGCATATGAGCACGAATCTGGTGAGTACGACCAGTTTCCAGGGTGCATTCAACCAATGTAATGTAATGAAACCTGCGGAGTACGCGGTAATGGGTAATCGCTTCTTTTCCATGGCTGCCGTCTGGAAATACATCCATTATGAGCCTGTCGCGAAGGCAACGTCCGATATGTCCGGTAACTGTTCCTTCTTCTTCTTTAAAATCACCCCATACCAGGGCCATGTATTTACGGTCGACTTTGTGCTCGAAAAAACCACGAGCCAGTTTACTTTGTGCCAACTCATTCTTAGCCACAAGTATTAACCCGGAAGTATCTTTATCAATCCGGTGAACAAGATACGGACCTGTTTCACTTACAATGCCTTGTTGTTGAAAACGGTATGCAAGCGCATTTACAAGTGTGCCTGTATAATTACCGTGTGCAGGATGTACAACCATTCCCGGAGCTTTATTTATCACCAGAACATCATCATCTTCATATACTATATTAAGAGGAATATCTTCAGCAAGTATCTCCGTTTCACGAGGCGGGTATGCAAGTACAATTGAAATTATATCAAGTGGTTTTACACGATAATTGGGTTTAACCGGCTTGTCGTTAACAAGGATGTTTTCTGCGCGGGCAGCATTTTGAATTTTGTTTCGTGACGCATTTTGTATCCGCCCCATCAGAAACTTGTCAATACGCAGCATTGCCTGTCCTTTATCCACTTCAAACCTGAAATGTTCATAAAGGTCATTTTCTTCAGCCGTAGCTGACGTATCTTCTAATTCTTCTTCTAATTCTTCTATCATGTCTTTATTTGCGCTTATTTCAAGCTATAATTCTTATATCCTTAAATCGCGTTTGAAACGGAATCAGTAACACTGTAACCTGAATCTGTTCTTTGATCCGCTTAATTAATTATCTTAAATATTTTGTTTGATTTCTGATTCGGGTAAAGTATGGACTAGTAGTATTACCTGATAATCAGTTTCCCGGTGGCTTTCCTGCCGTTATTTTTGTCAGTAAGAATAACCATATAAAAACCTGGAGCAATTCGGGTTACATTCACCGGATTATTAAATGATTCATGCAAAACTTTACTTCCGGTTGCTGATATGATACTGATATCTATATTATTAGCCGAATTGTTTGTCCAGGTATCAGGAAACCGTATTATAAGATTGCCATCTGTTACCGGATTAGGTTGTATACTGATATGTTCCGCACCTGAAGGCTTTTCAATTCCAAGCGAATTAACTGATCCAACAATAGGCCGGAACATAAGTGATCCATAATTTATCTCACTGCTCATTTCCCAGGTACCACTCACATTATAAAACCGTCTGGTATGACTATCCTTATACCTGTCGAATCCAACATTCAGATTATCAACTGTTGATTGTGTCCAGCCAATATAAAAGATCAGGCCCGGGAAATCCACTGGATCAACGATGAGTGGTTCTTCAAACCAATATGAATTAAATTCATTCAGGTTTGCGGAGTAAACAGGGCTGATTCCACCCAAAGTTTTGATTATTTGACCTGGTTTCCCATTCGCATCATTCCAAACCTGAAGATCAATGTCCTGATTGGTGCCATTTATTAAGGGATTGAAATAAATCTGCATGCCTCTTAATGTATCTGTTTCATTAAGCTTAAACTGAACAGCGTATGATCCGGCCGCTCCGTTTATACCAATACCAGCCTCCGATGTGCCGTTATCATAGGCATAGTAGTTGCTGAATACCTGCATAAATCGTATAGTATCATTCGAACGAAATAAAGGATTAGGGTCAGGTGTGAGCGTATGAGTGATGTGGAATACTACATTTTTTTCGTTCGATATCGGGAAGAAAACTCTAACCGGTGGTTTTGCCCAGGGTTTATAAGTTACATATCCATCCGTACTGTAAGGCCCGATAGTGTATGGTTCACCATCGTAATAATTGAAAGGCGCAAGTGAGTTTTTCTGAATATTGTATCTATATGTCCTGTTACGGTTTATGTTATCGAGGTTAGCAATTTTAATATCCAGCGTGTCTTTCATTTCGTTGTCGAAATTCTTGGCATACTGACGGTAAGGCATTGCTTCGTAATTAACCAGCATGGTAGGAGCCAGGTCTCCGAAAGCAACATCTTCGAGTATGGTATCATGAACAGTGCGACCGTAATTAAGATACACTACATCAATATTCCAGTGACTGCCATTATAACGCCAGTCGGGTTGCGAGTTACCTCCCAGTGCTGCTATGTTTCGAAACCTGAACTGAAAACCGTTTTTATAATAAAGGGCGCTATCAACAATACCAGTTATTGGAATTATAATTTGCCTGAAATATTTATTATCAGGAGAAGCAAATGTATCAACCTGTATTCCGCCATCTGTTGTCCATTTTTGCCTCCAGCGTGGGGAAATTGTGGTGTCGGTTGCTGAGATTATAGTATCATTTTCGCCCGGCGAATGAAATTCAAGCAACAGGGACGCTTTATCTGATGGAGGACTGATAGTCCGGCCCTGGGGCTGATAATAGAAACTCAGGTACACTGAATCTGTTCTGCTTACGGCTTTTTTTACCGGCGTGAAAATTGAATCAAGCCTGATAGGTAGCGAAGTAAGATTATCAGCTTCAAATGGATTTGGGCCTGCGCCAGGATAAAGTTCTCCTTGTTTGTTAAGTGCATCAAACGTTGCCACGCCTATACTGGGTGGGAATTTTGCATAATCGGTATTGATAAATGCCGAAGAATCAGCCCAGCGTGTAAATGAAGGAAATACCGAGATGATTGAGAAATCATCATAAAAAGGCAACTTTATTGCTTCTGCAGATGATGCAGTGCTACTCTTGAACCGATATTGATTTGCGACAGCCGGATTATAGGATGGCATTATAAGCATTTCCTGAGCTGATGCTGAAATACTTACCATGACAGTAATTAATATGGCAAAAATGTTTTTTGTCATTCAATGGTTTGGTTAAGGTAAGGGTGTTTCAGGTGAAATTGTATCAATTACCATTTCACGGATATATTCATCAAAATTGAACTCATCACCTGATTTGTAAATCAGTGAGAAAGTGGTTCCTGCCTGCAAACGTTTTCCGTAAATATATACAGGTTCCTGTTCATAAACCTGTGCGTTAGTGCTGTCGCAATTGGCTGAGTAGGACTCGTTGCCGATAGTAAATCCCAGTCTCTGCAGTTCTCTTAATGCAGCTTCGCGGGTGTTGCCGATAAGGAATGGGATAGCAGCATCGCCGGCACCGGTACCTGATCCGATAACCAGGTCAACCACAGAGCCTTTCCGGATAGGAGTTCCGGGCTTCACAAACCGACCATTTACTGATACTTTCAATACGGCATTTTTAGCCATATCTGGTGCAACACGTGTACTCCCAAGTTTCAGTCCATAGGTTTGCAAAAGCGCTTTAGCACGACGATACGAAAGATCAATCAATGCTGGCATACTTACTTGTTCCGGCATAAATGATACGAGCGAAAGATAAACTGATCTTCCCGGTTTTACTTTTGTTTCGGGTAATGGATCCTGTGAAATCACACTTCCTGGTGTGCGCGTGTAATCATAAATAGAATCTACAATTACCAGTTCAAAATCCTTACTTGCCTCAAGGCTGTTCACCTGATCCATTGTTAATCCAACATAATCCGGTGTAACCGCAACCTGATCGTGACGTGTATACATCTTAAGGATCATGAGGGTGATCCATGCAATTACAATAAACAGCAATATTGAATATGCCAGATGTTTTAAAAATTGCCGGGTAGTGATGAATTGTATAAAGTTCATAAGCTTTCTATGCCCTGAATGATTGCGGGTTAACCTCCTGTGGATATAAACTGCAAGAGGGCGTAATTATTGTTTCTTTTTTGCAAAGATATAAATTTACACGGCAGTGTTGGTATATAAAGGTTCTTTAACTTTGCACTTTTAAAATTGAATAAATTCTGAATTTATGAGTAAAATCAATGTTGTATTGTTCATGGGCGGCGATTCGGGCGAATATGAAGTTTCAATTGCCAGTGCTTCGCAGGTTAAAAGCTTCCTCGATCCTGCGAAATTTGAGGTTTACCCGGTTTTAATAAGAGATGGAAACTGGAATTTTACAAGTGAAAACGGAACATTAATACCATTCGACAGAAATGCTCATTGTCTTATAATTGAAAATACAACTATTAAATTTGACTGCGCATTTATTGCCATACACGGAACTCCCGGTGAAGACGGAAAACTTCAAGGCTATCTCGATATAGCTGGTATACCTTACACCACCTGTGATGTTACTACTTCTGCACTTACTTTTAACAAGTATTTCTGTAACGATCTGGCAAAACAGTATGGTGTTAAAGTGGCATCAACCATAATTATCAGGTATGGTGAAACCTGGAAAACTGAAACTTTGGCAAAAGAAGTTGGATTGCCTTGTTTCATAAAACCAAACAAAGCCGGGTCAAGCGTAGGTGTTTCGAAAGTTTACGACGTTGCCGGAATTGACATCGCTATTAATAAAGCATTTGCTGAAGATGATGAAGTGTTGGTTCAGCAATTTATTAAGGGCCACGAAATGGCCTGCGGTGTTTTTACATTAAATGGCAAGGTCGAGGTATTACCTGTAACTGAAGTGATTTCGAAGAATGATTTCTTTGATTACCAGGCTAAATATACCGAAGGTCTGGCAAGTGAAATTACACCGGCTCCCATTACAGAAGATCAGTCAGCTGAATGCAAGCGACTTACAGAATACATGTACCGTAAATTCAATTGCAAAGGTGTTGTGCGATTTGATTATTTTTTAACCGATAATGAATGGTGGTTTCTGGAAGTAAATACTGTACCGGGATTTTCAGCCGAAAGCATTATTCCAAAACAGGCTAAAGCTGCAGGATTCGCGCTCAGAGATTTCTTTGGAGCTTTAGTGCAAGAGGCTTTAAACAATCACCGCTCCTTAAAAGTTTAAATAGACTTTTGATACTTTTTATCTGTCATCAGACACCACTTCTTGATTTGGTCTGGATTTTACCAGTTGATGAGTGATTTTAACCAGCTTTCTGAATTATTTAAAGTTTGAAATTGCCATTATGCTGAAGCAAATACCGGTATATATTTTAGTTTGGTTTTTAAGCGGCATTCCTGCAACCGGGCAAAACAGTTTTAATAAACGCCTTTCCGATGCTGCGTTGGAATTAACAAAGCAAAAAGTATCCTATGATCCGTCATACTATAAAATTGATTATCCGAATGGTGACATCCCTGCAAATAAAGGAGTTTGTACTGATGTGATTATTCGTGCATACAGAAAACTGGGAATTGACCTGCAGAAAGAAGTCCATGAGGATATCAAGGCAAATTTTAAGGAATATCCTCAGAAATGGGGATTATCCGGTCCAGACAGGAACATTGATCACAGGCGGGTTCCGAATTTAATGGTGTTTTTTAAACGAAATGGCCAGGTTAAACCTGTGACTAACGATCCAGGTGACTATTTACCCGGTGATATTGTGTGCTGGGACTTGGGTGGAGGGATTACACATATTGGAATCGTGGTTGATAAAAAATCAACAGATGGAATCAGGAATTTGATAGTTCATAATATTGGCGGTGGTCAGGTATTGGCCGACTGTTTATTTGAATATAAAATAACAGGACATTTTTCATACGAAAAGATGTAAAATCAACCTATTGATTTTCATGATTTTTGCATCAGGAAATCAATTAATTGTTTAACCGCCCTTGCCCTGTGACTGATTTTATTTTTCTCTGCAAGAGGCATTTCCGCAAAAGTAAGATCATAGCCATCAGGCAAAAAAACAGGATCGTAACCAAAGCCTTTAGTACCTTTTCTTTCAGCAATAATCTCACCATTAACAATTCCTTCAAAATAATATACTGATCCGTCAATTATCAAGGCTACCACTGTCCGGAAGCGTGCTTTGCGGTTTTCAACTCCGGATAATTCTTCCAGCACTTTATCAATATTGGCTTCAAAATCATGTCCGTCTGTTGCATACCTGGCAGAAAATACTCCCGGACGTCCATTTAATGCTTCAATTTCAAGACCGGTATCGTCGGCAAAGCAATTTTTACCGTATTTATTAAATACATACTGTGCTTTTAGTAATGCATTCCCTTCGAGTGTTGGAGCAGTTTCGGGAATATCTTCAGTACAGCCGATCTGTTGAAGGCTTTTTATTGTAAAATTATCACCAATAAGTGATTGTATTTCCGAAAGCTTATGGAGATTGTTGGTAGCAAAAATAAGTTCGTATGTCATGTGCTTATTCGTTGTGGTAAGGTTCATTTTTAAGAATTGTCATCGCCCGGTAAAGTTGTTCAACAAAGAGCAAGCGTATAAACTGATGCGTAAAAGTCATCTTCGAAAGGGAAACAGTGAGGTCGGCTTTTTGTTTCACACTTTCAGAAACTCCATACGCACCTCCGATTATAAAAAATAACTCGCGAGTACCGGCATTCATAGTTTTTTGTAAAAAAGCCGAAAATTCAACCGAGCTGAATTCTTTTCCTCTTTCATCGAGTAATACCGAATAGCTGGATCCGGTTAATTTCTCAAGGATCAGTATCGCTTCTTTTTCCTTTATCTGTTCAGCATTCAGATGCTTCCTGTCCTTTATATCAGGAATAATAATTTCCTTAACTTTAATGTAATGTTTCAGCCTTTTTGTAAATAATCCATAGCCGTCATTAACGAAAGCTTCGGATGTGTTTCCAATCATAAGAAGAGTAATATTCATATTAACAGCTAATTATATACTAGTTCCGGATACTTGGTTATTATTCATGAAGTCCATTTCTATAAAGCCCAAAGATAGCCACACTCTTTAATTAACTGAAGATAAATCATTATAGATTTTTTTTTGGTGTGATTTTTGTACCTTTACAGTGTTGATAAAACAATCTAATGAAAAACATAGTAAAGATTTTAACCATTTGTTTGTCAGTGCTGCTATTCACCGGAAGTTCAGTGGTAGCTGTTCAACCACCTGGTATTGTTGAAGATATTACAGCAGCTATTAAAGCTGGAAACTCAAAAGATCTCGCAAAGTATTTTGGTCCGACCGTTGAAATAATTCTGCCGGGTACTGATGGCGCTTATAGTAAAGCACAGGCTGAGATGATTATGAAATCATTTTTTACAAAATCAGTTCCTGTTTCTTTTGTCGTTAATCAGAATCGTAATTCGGCAGGCGGAGCGCAATTTATAATCGGAACCTACAAAAGTAAAAGTGAAAAACTCAATGTATATATTCTTCTGAAGCCTGTTTCGAATCAGTTGATGATTCAGCAGATGCATTTCGAAGCCGATTGATCAATCTATAATCTTCTTTTCTGTGACTATTGATGAAATTATAACAAAAGCACTTCGTGAAGATATTGGCGAAGGCGATCACACTTCTTTATCAACTATTCCCACAACTGCATTGGGCAAAGCACGTTTACTTGTAAAAGAAAACGGCGTTTTAGCGGGAGTTGATATTGCCCGGAAAGTATTTTCGCAAACCGATGACCGGATTGTCATGGAGCAGTATATAGAGGATGGATCACGGATAAAAATTGGTGATATAGCATTCGAAGTAAGCGGACCATCCATTTCATTGCTTACAGCTGAACGTACAGCACTCAATTTTATGCAGCGTATGAGTGGTATTGCTACTCAAACCCGACTGATGGTTGATGCTATTGAAGGATTACCAGCTCAGATACTTGATACCCGCAAAACCACGCCTTTGCTCCGCGAATTCGAAAAAATGGCAGTACGGTTGGGAGGTGGATATAACCATAGATTCGGGCTTTATGATATGATCCTGATAAAAGACAACCATGTGGATTTTGCAGGTGGTATCGCAAAAGCTATAACAGCATGCCACGAATATATGCGCCATAAAGGATTACAGCTAAAAATTGAAATAGAAACCCGTAACCTCGACGAAGTAAGCCAGGTGCTTGCGCATGGGGGAGTACAAAGGATTATGCTTGATAATTTCTCTTTCGAAAATTTGCGTGAGGCTGTGACAATGATTGGGACAAATTATGAAACAGAAGCTTCAGGTGGCATAACTCTGCAAACCATTCGTCAATATGCTGAATGTGGAGTTAATTTCATCTCGGTTGGAGCACTCACACACCATATTAATAGCCTGGATTTGAGTTTGAAGGCAGTTAAGCCTTAATTACCCGATCGGGGAAAACCCAACTCTCAGTTAAACCGGAATAAATAAATGACAAAATTATCAGGCAGGCTATCTAGTTATTTTCAAACAAAAAGAAGCTTGCTGTTAAATAGCAATCATGTAACATCAGGCGAAAAGTTTTTACGAAGGCTTATTATTCCTGGCTTTGATGGTATGCCTGTTTACGATGTAGCTTCATTCTTCATAACAGGTTTGCAGAAAGGCGCACTATCCATGAGGGCAGCCGCTTTTTCATATAATTTATTCCTTGCACTTTTTCCTGCAATAATCTTCTTTTTTACCATTATACCTTATATACCGATAGCAGGATTTCAGGATAATCTTCTTATTCTGATGGAAGATTTCATTCCTAAAAAGGCATATATTGTTGTTGAAGAAACGCTGTTCGATATTGTAAAAAGGCCTCGTGGAGGACTGTTATCATTAGGATTTGTTATGGCGATGTATTTTTCCACAAATGGAATACACAGCCTGATAGTTGCTTTTAATCAATCCCGGCATACAAAAGAAACCCGTTCGTGGATTAAACAGCGACTGATTTCAATCGTTTTGGTGTTTATTCTTTCATTGCTGGTAATTATAGCTATTGTGTTGATCACACTTGGACCGTTAGCTCTTGATTTCCTTGTAACACATAATATGTTGCGCGATAGTTTTACCTATTACCTGCTTATTGCAGGGAAATGGATTATTTCATCTGCTTTGTTGTTCTTCGCTTTCTCGTTTCTTTATTACCTGGCGCCCGCGGCTGAATCACGGTTCCGGTTTATTTCGGCTGGAAGTACTCTTTCAACCGTACTCACTATCCTGGCTTCAGTGGGTTTCAATTACTATGTTAACAGTATTTCGCAATACAATACGCTTTACGGATCTATCGGAACTCTGATCATAATTATGGTATGGATCTTTTTTAATGCAATGATTGTATTGATTGGATTTGAACTGAATGTAAGTATCCGGAACGCAAAGCGTAGGCATGCAAGGCATATTAATATCAAACCGGCTAAAGTTACGTTAACTCACAAACAGACTTGAACGATAGTTAAAAAGTTTAAAGTTTTGTTGTTCGGTTTCCTTTACTGAATGAATGTGGCAGAAGGGAAGTCTTACTGTTCTGTATTATAAACAATTATTTACTACCCAAACAACGCTTACAAGACTATGCGTCGGAATAAAATTTTATTTGTCTACAGTAACTTTTCTTCCTTTGTAGCTCATGATCACAGGATACTAACGTCTGTTTATGATGTTGATCAATACAGGTTTAAGGCAATTAAAGGATTGTTGGGTACTGGTGTTGAAATTCTTAAACAACTGTTTTTTTTGAGTTTAAATATCCGGAAGTACAAGGCTGTTTATATCTGGTTTGCAGATTATCATTCGTTATTGCCTGTTCTGTTTGCGAAGCTGATGCATAAAAAATCTTTTGTAGTAGTAGGTGGATACGATG
>JAIFMH010000307.1 GCA_020048595.1 Bacteroidota bacterium
GAAGTAACCAGGCACCTTAAACGATTTACCGGATTCTTTATGGGAAAAAAATACATCAAACCTATAATCCATAAATGGATTTGATTTTTCCATTTCTGAAGTTACAGGTCCATCGAAAGTGAGGGTAATCTTATGCCATTTTTTCAACTCACCACTGATTTCAGCCTTGGTGCTGATGCTCTTTAATTCAGGTGCCTTTTGGGCAAAAGATAAATTAGTTAAAAACAGCAGCACCAATTGCCAGTACAGACTCCTTAAAATTATCCCAGATCGTTTTTTCATATTAAGATTTAATAAAACTTGCGTAAATAATCATGTTTTCTTCTCACATGGCATTTTGAAGAACATAAGCCATCTTTAGCGTAATCCTTCCATATGCAGGTCTTGCATGGATTTACAATAAAATGCCTTAGTTTAATATAAACTCCATAAAGAATTATGCTGAATAAAATAATACCAAAAGGCCAGTGCCATAGTGGTATTTGAGCAGACACTCCGCTTGCTCCAATACCTTCTCCAAAAATTAATGGAACACAGCACTGCTGAACAACAAGTTCTCCCTGAACACGGTATGCATGATACTGATAATCGGGAAACACAAACTGATCGGTAATAAGTCCGGCAAAAAGTGCCATAATTATTAAAGCAATTGTATAATAAACAGCAGGTTTTAATCCCATCGATCTTCTGATCGCATTTAACTCGCCAAGATTTGTTGCCGGACCTGCAATCATATAAGCAATGGCAGCACCGGGGGTAGCTCCCAGCAGCAGCAATCCCTGAACAACAGGTACCGAGGGTATACTGCAGGCATATACAGGTATGCCGAGCAATATCACATATATCAAGGTATAAATATCCTGTTGACCCAGCCAGGTAGAAATCCACTCCATTGGGAGCAGGGTCAGTAAGAGGGCAGCAATACTCAGACCTATAGTTACATCGACACTTACATCGGCACCCAGATCAAAAAATGACCATTTTATTGTTTGAATAAGTTTGTTTTTTGGCTGACCTTCAGTCCTGTTTTCCCTGTTGTACTGTTTGTCGCTATTGTCTGTTTGTCCTGAATTGGCTCGATTAGTAAATAAACGGTTCCCGATCAGGCCAATAAAGAAAGATCCAATGATTGCTACAACAACAAAGGTAACCGTAAGTTTAACCCCGAGAAAGGAAAGTGAGAGTGCCACCAGAACAGGAGAAAGGATCGGGGTTGAAGTCATAAAAGCCAGAATATTTCCAACTGCTGCCCCACTTCTGTACAATCCAATACCCAGTGGAATTGTACCGCAGGAACACAATGGAAGGATACTTCCGATTCCAACCGATTTTAGAAGTGCTGCTGTAGATTTTCTTCCCACATGTTTTTGCAGGACATCGGGTGGAATCCAAAACTTAAGGATCCCTGCGATAATAAATCCAAGAACTACATACGGTGCCGATTCAAGCAATGTATTAAAAAGCGTGCTAATCATTTGTCTGTTTTAGTTCTGCATTTGCTTTTGCGATAATGAATGCAGCTTCGTAAGGTAGAGATGTATCAATTTTAAAAATTCCGGAGACTATGGCTTCAGCGTCTATCATTTCGTTCCGGTTTAATACCCATGGTTCTGCCAGATTTACTCTTATGGTCCAGCGCATAGCCACATCGGGCTGTAATTCACATGCCCTGGCAAGGCCAAGAGTCGGGAGTAAAAAAAAATATCTGACACTTGTCTCGTTATTGTTAATAATTTCACAACCGTTGCCCCTGAAAACCACTGCCCCAGAAAGCTTCAGGGGTTTCCCCTCTATTTCTTTTAATTCCTCAGGAATTGAGAAAGTGGCTGATTGTCCGTCGGTGATGGTTGCCCTGACTTTGTAAAAAAGATCCCAGTATTTTGCAATATCATCTGTTTGCAAATTATCGAGAGTGGAAATATTGCTGCTCAGATTACCGGTTTTAACCTTACTAATCTCAATAAGGTACAACCCAACAATTAATAAAACGATCACAATTACAATCAGCCGGTTTTTGTTCATTTTGAACCTTTAAAGAGGATCTATCTTCCATATTATATTGCTGCCTGAGCCGGTTTGGCGAATTGTGCGTGGCCATCCGGGCATTTGTTTTGCACCCGATTTTGTTACATCGGTAAACCTGTCCCAGCTTTCAAAAGTTACACTCTTTTCTTTTTTATTGAACCTTACAATTCCGAAACCGTCGCGAAGGGTTTCCTGGCTTTCGATATTGGCATAAGCATGCATTGTAATTTTATTTCCCAAACCATCCAGATAATCACCGGTGAAAGGAAGCTGATTTTTAGGGTCTTTATTCTTCCCAGGCTGTTCATCAAGGGGATACCACCATCTTTTATAATAGTTATTAACAAGTGCCGGGGCAACAAACGCGAACGGGCCATCTCTGAATTCATCAATTCCATGTTGAACCAATGTTGCCAGATGCTGGTCGCCGGCCAAATGCACAGCCCCGGCCGCCTTAATCGCCCTGAGTGCCTCGTTTCTACCGGTTTGTGGCCAGCCATTGCAGTCGAGGTCGGCGTGCAGGTAATTCTCGAAGGTTCCGTGCCTGTGAGCACCCCCGCAAAAACCAGTCTGCGAAAGCACAGCCCTCATCGAAACGCCATCCTGTTTTTTACCCCATTCCTTTAAGAATTTAAGCTGACGTTCACCCAGGAGTTGCAAACCGGGAAGATCAATGGATTTCGGGTCGTACTCAGTATTACGGACATGATCGGGTCGGGGTCCCTGTTGAGGAACTTTTCCGGCCGGTCCGCTTTTAAACTTGCGGTCTTCAATAACGGCAAAATCAATTCCTCCGATATTTATACTTGTATAATAAACCCCGATTCCCTGCAAAATTGGCGTTGGATCATGAGCATCGGGCAAATGTGAGGTCTGACAGCGTTCCACCATTTTTACGTACTCATTATGGTAGAAATATCCACCATCGTCACCAGCAGGTGAAGCTGAAATTTTACCGCCTTCGCCCCAAAGGTTGCCATGTCCGATATCATGATCGTCGGGAATTGTTATACATGGACGCTCCCTGAACAGTTCGCGATATTGCAGGCCAAAGAGCAGCCAGGCTGCAGTATGTTCAGTGTGGTCGTAACTCTGGTCGCCTGCAAAGAATACCATATCAGGATTAAAGTAATTTATGTTGCGGGTGTATTCCTCACGCATGCCCCTGTCTTTGTTTGAACTGCAGTTTAAAGAGGCAACTACTATCTCATCTTTATTGATTGGCTTTTTTCGGATTAATCCCTCAAAAACAGCATTACTGCCATGACGCAAACGGTATGGAACATCTTTGGTTTCGTCCCATTTCTCAATTCTGAACAACGCCGACCAACCAATGTCATTTACTTTTGTTTTGGCTGCTTCTTCCCATTTCCCGTTCTTTTTCAGTTCAAGACGCACTTCGCGGGTTTCATTCGGATAAAGAGGGAAAAGCTGGGCAGTCATCTTCAACACTTTATTTTGAGTAGTGTAAATACCAAAACAAATAACCTGGTCCCGGGCAACATCAACATCCAGAATCAGGTCAGGGCTGCCTTTAACTTGCCTTGCATGATTCCACCAGTCGTTAACGCAGTATAAATCAAGCTTTTCAAATGGGGCTTTCACAGGTGGCTCACCTGGCTGTGCTTTTGTCATAATAAAAGAGCCTGACAATAGCAGGAACAATAGTAATCTTTTCATATTTTGCATTTTATCTGATGTTTTTATTTTAATCTTTTGCACACTCAGTTACCGGGTTTTCCATCAGGTTAAAGTAAGAATTCTTCATGAAAGGCAATTCGTCGTATCTAATATAGCCTAAAATTTCATTTATCTCAATTCGCTGGTAAAATTATCTTTTAGGTGTTGATTCAGGGAGCATAAATATTTCTTTAATGGCATATTTTTGTACCAACTGAAAGATTCTGTTGTTGTTTCGAACCTGGAGAGCAGATATATAGCTGATACTATCTTATTGTTATTGGATAGGTAAGTTTTAAGAATCCAATATACTTATTCTGAAATACCCCATATGAGTCCATGTATTCTGTATGATTAATATAGAGGTATTATTCTGACAGATTAACTTAATCCATAAATTGTTTGTAAAGTTATAGGTTGTAGAAAAACTATTTATTAAAGTCGTTTTGAAGGCTTTTGTCTCTGGAGAAAATTGTATATATCGTGGCTTCAATTCAATAGCAATTTTTTCTAATACCTTTAACTGTATACCAGACTCAATTGAAAAATAATCAGAGCCAAAACTTCTGCCTTTTCTGAAAATCAATCGTGCATGATTATAGGCTTCAGTATTGTAACCCAATGTTGCAGAATAGTAAAAGTTATAGTAGTCGGTGCTTTCAGAGGTTATAAACCTGTATTCATTATTGTACTTTAAATCAAAATTAAATTTGTTTGTAAAGAAAATTTGAGCTGTCTCATTAATGTTCCAACTCATAAATTTTGAAAAATCATCATTCCAGTAAATGTTGTTTGCAGTACTGAAGTTTATGTATTTAAATACCGGGTTTTTAATCCACCATTTATATGATATATCAGAATCAAATTCGTTTCGATTATCGTCATTAAGGTATCCAGTCTCATTGAAAATATCTTTTAGTCCATCACCTTCAAGATAAGAATATCTCATATGCCAGTGAAAAAAGTTATTTTCTGCTGCAAATCTTACATATCCGGTATTTCGTAAAACTTTCCAGTTATCTATGGCTGCAACATACTGTCCGGTAAGCTTCCAGAGTGAACCAAGGTTCAAAACATAATCTGGACTGAAAGTAGAAATCATCCTGTTGTCAATAAGTTTATTTGTTGCGGTAAAACCAAGGCTCGATGATTTCAAAACATCCCTCTTCATTCTGAAAGCAGTATACATCGGTTTATGATCAGATGAATCGATAGAATTTTTATCAAATGCATTAATCAGATTGATATTGGTTTTACCTACTTTCCCTGTCAGTTTTATTGCTCCTGAAATATCTCCAACCCGTCTTGAATAAAACGTTTTCAATCGTGTTTGGTACATTTCGTTTCCTTCCTGAAAAAAGACCCTTTTTTCAGGATATTGTATCTCATATTTTGTAAGGTCTATTACATCTTCATCAGCCTCAACTGTTGCAAAATCGGGATTTACAGATATATTTGAAGTCAAATTTGAGTTAATCTGCCAGAGTAGGTCGCCACCAAATTGGTTCTCAAATAGATATTTGTCCCAATTTTCATTTGTAGTTGTGACTTTCCCCATTCCATAGGGAATTAGTAAGATAGTATTTTTTGTCGCTTTAGGATTTATATTAAGTAATTGCCCCGATCCCGATATTTTATATTCTTCAGTAACTCTTTCAGCCCAGTAAGAAATTTCGGATTGTTCTCGCACCATTCGTCTGAAGTTTATTTGCCAGTTGGTTTGATTCTTTTTGAATTTAATACTGTTAAATGGAATTATCATCTCGGCAAACCAACCCCAGTCATATATTTGGACACTGGAATTCCATTGAGTATCCCAATTATAATCAATAGTACGTCCATCATCCATTATCCGGGAATCAGTTTGCGTACCTAATGGATTCAGAGCAAAACAATAAGCATTCCTGTTGTCATTAAAAGTTCCAAGAATAATAAAAATTCCATCATCACTTTGCGCAAATTTGTCACGTACTTGTATTTTGGCTGTTACAGGGACTTTTTGAAAACAGGCAATTCCGAAATAAATTGCTGTTTCATTTTGCATAACTATGACTTTTGTTTGAGATAAGGAAGAATTACCATTTTGTGGTTCAAGCTGAATAAAGTTATAACTTTTCAGGGCTGAATCAATATCATCATATCGCCCATCAATTGCAGGTAGTGTTTTCACTGGCAGCACCTGAACCGTACTCTGTCCATAAGCTGTAATAAATATAAAGAATATTAACGTGCTGAATATTAATTTTTTATGTTTCTGAAAAAATGACATTACTCTACTTGTTTGCAATTAAAAACCCTTTTTAGAAATATAATACAAATTAATTTATATATGATGAGATATTTTTCAATTAGAATTGTAAGTACCCTATAACAAAGAAAAAGACCGCTGTAATCTATTAATTTACAACGGTCAATTATATAATCCCACTTATCAAATCCGGCCACCCAGTCTATAAACAATAGCCGGTATTCTTCAATAAGGTTCCCGGCATTACCCTTTGAGCGACCATAAACTTATCCCTAGAAGTCACTAACGGGTGAAAATTTGTGAAAAATAAACAAACTGGTTCGAATACCGATTGTAATTTCATGTGCCGTATTTTTTAACCCCACTGATTTGTTGGAAGGCAATTCAAAAATATAGCCAACACGAAACATATTCCCCACGTTAATTTTCATCATGGCACCGTAGGAGTGCAGGTTGCGGGTAAACAGACCTAAGGTGTAACTGTTGTCAGCATTTAAGGCCACACCAAAATCACTGCTAATGGGTGCACCGGCAGTGTAACGCGCCATCACAAAAGGTTTCAGTTTAATCCGGTTTGTAAGGATGAACTGGTAAGACCCCAGGCCATTGAACTGTTGCCTGTACAGAATAACATCAACATTACCATCCATTTTTGCCTT
>JAIFMH010000362.1 GCA_020048595.1 Bacteroidota bacterium
AAAGAAATTTTATTTAGAATTTTTGCTGTTTTTTTTCGTACATTTAGTACGCATATAATATTTGAATTTTATCTTCTGCAAATTATAGTATTAATTAGACTCAACCGGCTTGTAGGTTTATTTATAGTTGCTGTTTTAAGGAATTATGAAGAAAATCGCTTTAGTTACAGGTGCTGCGTCAGGATTTGGATTAGAGTTTTCGAAGCTGTTGGCCGAAGATTCATATCACCTCATTTTGATAGATATTAATGGTCCCGGATTGCTGGACGTTAAGCAGGAATTGGAAAGTAAATATCCAATTGGTATTGATTTGTTAGTGTATGATTTATCGAAGCCGGAATGCGCTCTCCAAATTTATTCTGAAGTAAAACAAGATCAAATTGATGTGCTTATCAACAATGCCGGATATGGCCTTTATGGTTTTTTCTCAACAACAAACTGGCAGCGTGAGGTGGATATGATCAATCTCCAGATTTTAACACTTACGCATTTAACAAAGCTTTTTCTTCCGGAAATGATTGCCCGCGGAAACGGCAGGATTATGAATGTTTCGTCAGTTGCAGCATTTCAGCCTGGCCCATTAATGGCTGTTTATTACGCTACAAAAGCATATATTCTTTTTTTTACCGAGGCTTTAGCCAATGAAGTTAAAGGAACAGGAGTTACGGCCACGGTTTTTTGCCCTGGTCAAACCGAAACAAATTTTCAGAAAACTGTAGCCTTGTATTCCAATTCAAAATTATCGAATACGAGTAAAGTAATGGCAAACGCTACCAGGATTGCAAGAATTGGTTATAAGGCAATGATGCAAGGAAAATCCGTTTGCGTCCCGGGTTTATTGAATAATGTAATCGCACAGCTAAACCGGATTATGCCAAGGAAAGCTACTGCTTCATTAGTAAGAACGTTACAGGAGAAAATTAGGGAATAAAGGTCTTTTATATTGAAAATCAACAATTTATAGCTGATTGAATTTTTGTTCTTGATTAAGTTCAACTTAAAATATCCAAAAATGAAATCTCATCTTTTAGAACCTATTTGTTGCCCAAAATGTAAAAGCGATCTGCAGTTCAACGGACACGAAAATCCTCCTTCAAAACTATCCGGCATTTTAGTTTGTCAAAAATGCGGAAGTGAATTTAATGCCGGCGAGGGGTTTATACATTTTATCCGCGAAGATGAAGTTTTCCGTTTCAGTAAACGCGAAGAGTTTTTCCGGTCTGTTTACGCGAGCTTGTATACTCCAATAACTAACTTAATGTTTTTACTATGTGGAGGTACCAAAAATGCCAGGCGCGAAGTGCTGGCGAAGCTTGAGATAAGACCGAAATCATCGATTCTTGAAACCGGCATCGGCACCGGTGACAATATTCCATTTCTGAAAAATCAGATCGATGGCGGATTTTATTATGGATTGGATAACCAGGTACGAATGCTCAGGACATGTGCTGTAAACCTTGTTAAGTGGAACTGTTCAGCCTGTTTGTACCGGGCTAATGCTGAGCAATTGCCATTTAAAGATAATTCATTCGATGTGGTTTTTCATTTGGGAGCAATCAATCTTTTTCAGAATAAAAAACAGGCAATTGACGAAATGATACGTGTTGCAAAGCCCGGCACCAGGATCGTTATTGCCGATGAAACCGAAAAAGCTTCCCGGTTATTTGCCATATTTGTTGGTAAACATGAGCCAATAGAGCCTCCCATGGATTGTATCCCTCATACTATGCTGCAAACAAAACTTGAAATCATCTGGAAAGGGTATGGCTATTTAATTACTTTCCGGAAACCAGATTAAAATATTGGGATATGTATTCGCCTTAAAATTTCTTTGATTACATTTCGAAAATACTAATTTTATACTCAACTTTGACATTTGTAAACCATAGTTGAAAATTTATATCATTCCGTATGAAATCTCTGATCCTGACTTTCAGTCTGCTTTTTAGCATCACATTATCTGTTATAGCCGGCAGGGTAGAACAGATATACCATTCCGGAAATCCAACTGTTAAGCAGGTCGGTGAATACCATGTGTTTGAACTTGGAAATGCTACGCTTACAGCAATGCCTGGCCAACCTGTTTTGCCTTACATGCAGGTCAGTCTTATGCTTCCACCTGGTGAATCTGCTATTGATATTGAAATTATTTTCTCTGATGAAATAATTCTGAACGAAAAATTAAATATTTTCCCGCAGCAAGGTGTCAGGCCGCTTTCGAGTGAAAGCTCAGGCTTATTTTTAAAAGACAATGAAGTTTATAAACGTAATTCGTCTTTTCCTGACGATCCCAAAGGGAAAATGATCACTTCTTTTCTGGGTGGTTATTCGTTTGCGCTTACTACTTTTACCCCGGTTCGGTACAATCCGGTTACCGGGAAAATCAGTTACTATAAAACAGCTCGTGTAATTGTTCATACCGCGCCTGATGTAAGATCTGCGAAAGCATTGGATAACCACGTTTCGCGGAATAAGGAGTTTTTAAAATTAGCTGATAATAAACAGATGGCCCAGGCATACTCCGTAAAACGATATGCTCCTTCATTGCGTTACGAACTTCTGATAATCAGTACACATGAGTTCAAAGACTCTTTTGCCGGCCTTCAGGCAAATTATCTTAAACAGGGAATTGCTTCTCAGGTGGTTACCCTTGATAGTATTATTGAAACAATGTCCGGAGTGGACATTCCTGAAAAGATCAGGAATTTTATAATCCAGGAATATCAATCGCATGAAATACAATATGTGTTGCTTGCTGGTGATGATGAACTGATCCCGCATCGCGGACTGTATTGTTATGTACAGTCAGGATCGGGTTACACGGATAACAATATACCTTCCGATTTGTATTTTTCCGCTTTGGATGGTAATTGGAATACAGATGGTGATGCTTTATGGGGCGAGCCCGGTGAGGACGATTTGTTGCCGGAAGTTGCCGTTGGCCGTATGCCTTTCAGTACTGCTGCTGAACTGGAAAATATGTTAAATAAAAGTTACAAATACCAGTTTACTCCTGTTCAGGGTGAATTCCGGAATATTTTAATGGCAGGTGAAAACCTTTGGAATATTGCACCTTATGTTACATGGGGAAGTGATTATCTTGAATTGCTAAAAGGCGGGCATTCTGACAATGGCTACTCTACAACAGGAATTCCAGTGGATTATTCATTCGATGATATGTATGATGAAACTGCTGCCTGGACTGGTCAGGATTTGATGAATCATTTAAACCTGGGGCGGCCTATGCTCAACCATGTAGGTCATTCAAACGAAACTTATGCGATGAAACTGAGTAATAGCGATATAACCAACGATAATTTCTCGTCGCTTAATGGTATTGATCATAATTTTTCAATTGTATACACACATGGTTGTTTATGTGGTGCATTCGATTACAACGATTGCATAGCTGAAAAAATGGTTACTATTGACAATTTTGCTGCAGCTTTTATTGGTAATTCCCGATATGGATGGTTCAATGAAGGACAAACCGAAGGCCCGTCTCCTCATTTACACCGCGAGTTCATCGATGCTTTATATGCCGATAGCCTCAATCGCATAGGCCGGGCGCATATGGAATCGAAAATTGCTTCTGCTGCCTGGGTTACTGCTCCCGGACAATGGGAGCCTGGTGCCTTACGCTGGTGTTTTTACGGATGTAATGTACTCGGTGATCCAACACTGGCAGTTTTCACTGATAATCCTATTGCAATAAATACTGAGTACCCATCCACAGTAGCTTTTGGTTCTTCGTCAATCACAGTAAATGTAAAAACCGCTGGTTTACCTGCCGCCGGATTTACTTGTGTTGCCATGAAAGATGGCATTTTAATTGGGAAATCGGTCACAGATGAGTTTGGGAATTCTGTAATTATTTTTGATGTTTTGGTGCAGGATCCTGGTGAAGCGCAGCTTATTGTTTCAGGTTATAATTGTATTCCGGTAACCTATAATTTTGATATTGTGGATTATACGGACGTTGCAGATGTGTCTGGAAATAAAACTAGCATGTCTATTTCACCTAATCCGGCAACTGAAACAATAACAGTTAATGCCATCCTTACAAAAAAAAGTGATTACACTTTAAGTGTGTATAACAGTGAAGGCAAAGCAATCATGACAAATGCAAAAAATATAACAGAAAGCAATGGACAGATAAACCGGATTCTGAATATTTCGGATTTTAATCCAGGACATTATACCTGTGAAATAAAGTCGGATAAGCAAAGGATATCAAAACAATTCATTGTTTATTAGTGGAAATATACTTGCTCAGTCTGCAAAAAAGAGAAGAAAACAAATACATATCAGATATTTCACTGAATTCGCTGAATAAAATTTACCCGGGTAGGGAAGAATTTTTTTTTGCATCAATTTGTTAAAAATAAGAATAATACAAACTGTTATATTCTTAATAATTTCACATCATTACAAAATGTAAGTGGCTCATGGAGCTTGATCTTTATTATTTTGCTGTTTTGTGTTTTGGATCATTAGGTTTACTTTGATATTAGCCCGTTCTACCGGTAATCGTTTACCCGGATCAGAGAAAAAATAAAAGGCTGTCCCGATTCAACAGAACAGCCTTTGATCAATTATTTATAATAAAGTTATTTAATTCCGGTAATGAATTTGTAGGTAAGCATGGTATAGATAAGCTTTGCTGCAAGGTAATCCGGTGCTTTGTTTTCTTTATTGGGGGTAAGCTCCGTGATATCGAATCCGACAATATTCACCTGCTCACTTATTTTCTTAAGAATATTAATAATATCAAACCAGTTCATTCCACCTGGTTCGGGAGTGCCTGTTGAAGCCATGATGGATGGATTCAGTACATCCAGATCGATAGTGATGTAAACATTGCGGCTGAGTTTGTTCAGCAATTCATACATCCAGGTTGATTGATCGTATATCTGCATTGCATAAAACACACAATCGGGTTTAATGTCTTCACGCTCGCCTGCACTCATACTGCGTATGCCAACCTGCACAACAGGAGCCATTTCCGACGCTCTTGCCATAACACAATGATGATCGAATTTTGAGCCATTATATTCATCTCTCATATCAGCATGAGCATCGAACTGTAAAATAGTCAAATCGCTAAACTGCTCACTTGCGGCTTTAAACGCTCCGATACTAATAGTGTGTTCTCCACCTATTACTACAGGGAATTTTTTCTTTTTATATAATGCTTTTACCCTGGCATAAACTTCGTCAACCATGGCTTCGGGTGAAGAAGCCTCGGTTACTGGTTCAGCAGTATGAATGCCCAGTTTATGAACCTCGCTATCCGTATCAATATCATACATTTCGAGGTTAGTTGATGCCTCCAAAATGGCTTTAGGTCCTTTGTCCGAACCTTTAATCCATGTGGTTGTTCCGTCGTAAGGAACCGGGAGGATTACAATTTTTGAGCTTTCAAACGTAGTGAATTCTTTAGGTAGATCACCGTACTGTTTCATATAAGTCATGTTTTAATCCCTGTACCATTAATTGTTAACAAAATGTGAATGTATAACAGTTGTTCCGTTTTAAAAGCATACAGGAAATATGGTTAAATGGCTGTAATACAGATAAATGGTAAAGAGCTTGGTTAATATGCTTCAATTTGTTTCAGAAGTGCGAAAATACAATTTTTTTAATACATGCAACACTATTCTGTATGAGAATAACCGGATAAGGATTTTCAAAACCGATTGTTCTTTTTATTTTCAATTGTTTTTAACACAATTTAAAACAAAAAACATACAATATCAGGGTGCTTTTATGATGGCCCGGTAAAATCGTTTTCAGTAAATTTTAAGATTAATTCAATGATATTGAATTGCTAACATTGAATGCAAGACATATAAAAAGTAATGCTCAAAAGTGGAAAACCTCCAGCTAGTATCCCAGTATTTTTAGCATCGATTTGTGACTTTGCTCTTTGGCAAATAATTTGGTGAAGTATTCTCCGTCTTCATCAATATCTATAATTATATGCTTTGGCGCTGGTATCAGGCAGTGCTGAATGCCGCCATATCCTGACAACGAATCCTGATAAGCCCCGGTATGAAATAACCCTATGTATTGCGGTTCATCATCCAGCAGCCTCGGAAGGAAAATAGCATTAGTATGGGCTTCGGCATTATAATAATCTTCACTGTCACAGGTAAGACCTCCCAGGAAAACTCTTTCATATTCCTGGTCCCAATGATTAATTGCCAGAAGGATGAATTTCTGGTTTATAGCCCAGGTATCAGGAAGTGTTGTAATAAAAGAACTATCAATCATATTCCACAATTCGCGGTCATTCTGACGTTTCTGATCAATAATGCTGTAAAGTATAGCACCACTTTCACCAACCGTAAATGATCCGAATTCAGTAAAAATATCAGGCTCCTGGGTTCCGTTACGCTGGCATATGCCTTTAATCTGGGCAATAATTTCTTCAGCCATGTATGCATAATCAAAATCGAAATTGAGTGAATTTTTTATTGGGAAACCTCCTCCTATATTCAGTGATGTAAGCTGAGGGCAAACAGCTTTAAGTTCGCAATACACCTGCACACACTTTGATAATTCGTTCCAGTAATAAGCTGAATCACGTATACCTGTGTTGATGAAGAAATGTAGCATCTTAAGTTCAAACTTAGGATTGTTTTTTATTTCTTCTTCGTAATAGGATACAATATCATTATAGCGAATACCAAGCCGTGAAGTATAAAAGTCGAACTTGGGTTCTTCTTCTGACGCAATCCGGATACCGATTTTTATCTTTCGTGTAATATTTCTGTCGTATTCGTCAAGTTCAAACTTATTATCAAGGATAGGTATTACATTATCAAATCCTTCTTCAATAAGGTTACAGATATTTTCGATATACTGAGGCCGTTTAAATCCGTTGCATATAATATAAGTTTCCTTCTTCAATTTGCCTGACTCAAACAAGGATTCTATAATAGGGATATCGAACGCTGATGATGTCTCTATATGTATATCGTTTTTTAATGCTTCTTCAAGCACAAATGAAAAATGTGAGCTTTTAGTGCAATAACAAAAGTTGTAACTGCCTTTATAATCTGACTTTGCAATAGCTACGTTAAATAGCCGTTTAGCCTTCTGAATCTGTTTGGTTATTTTTGGCAGGAATGTAACACGCAATGGTGTTCCATACTGTTTAATAACTTCCATTAAAGGAATGTTATTGAAAAATAATTCACTGTCTTCCACTTTAAATTCTTCGGTTGGGAAGTCAAATGTTTGTTCGATCAGATCGAGATATTTGTTTTTCATTAGTATCCGGGTGTTGTCATTTACAGGAACAAAATTATAAAATTTTGCTTAGCCATACCAGAAAATTTTATTCCAACTTGATTACATTGATTTAATATCAGTAATTTGACTTACTTGCATTTGAGAAATACATAATTCTATTTTAAGCCGATTAGATTAAACTAATATATATTATAGATTTAATACAATGGAAGGATTCCGATTTTACCTTTACTTAAACGGAATATAAAAATGAAATTTTGAAATATTTATTTTGAAATACATATTATTATCTGAATCATAAGCACTACATGTTTAATTTTGCAACCTTAGCAAACTAAAATATGACAACGCATAATAGTGAATCCATTAAACAACCTGCTTTAGATTTCCCCGTTCATCCTCTTATAGCTTCCCGTTGGAGTCCACGTGCATACGATTCGAAATCAGTTGAGAGTGAGAAACTTCAAAGGATTTTTGAAGCTGCCAGGTGGGCAGCATCATCCAGTAATATACAACCCTGGTATTTCCTTGTTGGATTCAAGGGCGATGATGTGTATAGGAAAATATTTGAAACATTAGTTGAGTTTAACCGGCAGTGGGTTGTAAATGCACCTGTGTTAGTTCTGGCCATTGCCAAAACTACCAATAACAGAGGTGACCTGAATAAAAGCAATGCTTACGATTTGGGACAGGCTGTTGCTACCCTTTCTCTGCAAGCTATGTCTGAAGGAATATATACTCATCAGATGGGTGGATTTAATGCACCGGCTGCTGAACTTGCATTTAATATTCCGGAAGAATATAAGGTTCTTGTTGTGTTTACACTCGGATACCTTGGTGATGCAGAAATACTTAATCCCAATTTGCATGAACTTGAATTAAGTCCCCGTACCCGGCGGCCTGCAAGCGAATCAGTTTTTACCGGATCATTCGGACATAGTGCTGATTTCCTATAATCGGTTTTCAAAACCGATTATAGTATCTTTGTTTCACCAAACTACAATATTAATGAAGAATTTCCTATTCCTTATAACAGTTGCGGCACTGGCAGTTTTTGTTTCCTGTAAACAAAAGCCTGCTCAAACAACAGATAATACTGATGCTTCCGAAACCGCCAAAACAATTAAACCTGCTGATTTTAATTCTGATTCAGCTTATTTTTTTATTAATGAACAGGTGAAATTTGGACCAAGAGTTCCTAATAGTACTGCACATTCAAAGTGTGCTGCCTGGTTGGAATCAACTTTGAAAAAATATACACCAAATGTTGTAATACAGCCTTTTACCGCGAAAGCGTATGACGGAACTACACTGAATTGTAAAAATATCATCGCCTCATTTAATCCTAAAAGCACAATTCGGGTATTGCTTTGTGCACACTGGGATTCAAGACCATATGCTGACAACGATCCTGACTCTGCTTACCATCGGACACCGATTGACGGAGCAAACGATGGAGGCAGTGGAGTAGGTGTTTTGCTTGAGATAGCCCGTCAGCTAAAAATATCGCCTGCAGCAATTGGTATAGATATTCTGTTACTGGATGGGGAAGATTACGGAGCCCCGCAGGACGCAGGTTTTATGGGTAGTGATGATTGGGCTCTGGGATCGCAGTATTGGTCGAGGTATCCACATGTGCCATCATACAGTGCGCGATACGGGATCTTGTTGGATATGGTTGGCGCCGAAAACGCAGTATTCACCATGGAAGGCACGAGTATGTATTATGCCCCTGATGTTGCTCAAAAAGTCTGGAATATAGGTGCATCTATCGGATACAGCGATTATTTTTCGACTGAACGTACCAACGCTATAACGGATGATCATGTATATATCAACCAGTTGCGACAAGTTCCGACTATCGATATTATTCAACATGATCCTTCTACAACATCGGGATTTTACCAACACTGGCATACCATGAAAGATAATATGAAAGGAATAAGTAAACCAACATTGATGGCTGTTGGACAAACAGTATTGACTGTTGTGAGGAGCGAGAAATAAGTTTTGTCTGCTTTCGTAAATACGGTATATAACGATGGGCACCAATGTGAGTGCCCATCGTTGTAAATTAATGCAAGCTATTAATTGATAAGTTACTTAAAGCAAATCGTTTGCAAGGTTAGCCAGTTCAGAACGTTCGCCTTTTTCGAGCCTCACATGTGCATACATGGGATGCGATTTAACTTTGTCGATCAGATAGGAAAGCCCATTACTCTGTGAATCCAGGTAGGGTGTATCAATCTGAAAAATATCTCCAGTAAAAACAATTTTGGTATTTTCGCCTGCCCGGGTTATTATAGTTTTTACTTCATGGGGAGTAAGGTTTTGCGCTTCATCCACAATAAAGAATACGTTGCTTATACTTCTGCCACGTATGTATGCAAGAGGCGTAACAACAAGTTTTTCATTTTGCAACGATTCCGTAACCACCTTATGTTCCTTATCTTTTTCCCCAAACTGGCTTTGGATAAATTTAAGGTTATCGTATAACGGCTCCATGTATGGTGCAATCTTTTCTTTAACATCGCCGGGTAAAAATCCGATCTCTTTATTACTCAGCGGAACAATGGGCCGGGCGAGGTATATTTGTTTGAAATCACGCCGTTGTTCAATGGCTCCTGCAAGAGCAAGTAGTGTTTTACCTGTTCCGGCAACGCCTTGTAAAGTTACCAGTTTAATATCTGGATCCATTATTGCGTGCAGCGCAAAAACCTGTTCTGCATTTCGGGGCATAATACGGTAAGCCGGACGTTTGTCAAGTCGCTCTATGCGCTGGGATGTAGCGTTGTAAAATGCAAGAGCTGAGTTTTTGGTGTTTTTAAGAATATAATAATGATTGGGTATTGCATTCTGAATGCCGATATCACTGAGTTCGCAATGCCCGGTTTGATAAATTGAATCAATAACCTTGGAAGGTAATCCTTCAATCACCGTTTTGCCGGTATAAAGACCTTCGGGGTCTTTAATTTTTCCGGTAAGGAAATCCTCAGCCTGTATATTGAGGGATTTGGCTTTCAGTCGGAGATTTACATCTTTCGAAACCAGAGTTACACTGCAATCCGGATTTTCTTTTGCAATTGCTAATGCTGCATTGAGTATCCGGTGATCTGGTTTATTTTCACCAAAAATAATACGGGCATCAATGTCGCCCTGCTCATTCATGATCACTTTAAACTTGCCTCCTTTGGATTTAGGAAGTGTAAGCCATTTAGTGAGCGTTCGCTTTTCCGAAAGGCGGTCGATAATCCTTATAAACTCACGTGCTTCGAAATTTATATTGTCGTTGCCTTTTTTAAAGTTATCCAACTCTTCGAGGACTGTAATTGGAATTGCGACATCATTATCATCAAAACTATTGATAGCGT
The DNA here is from genome assembly GCA_020048595.1 of Bacteroidota bacterium. GTDB lineage: Bacteria > Bacteroidota > Bacteroidia > Bacteroidales > UBA4417 > UBA4417. The sequence continues at coordinate 10,632 of JAIFMH010000362.1, forward strand.
CGTGATTATAGAGAATCACACTGGTGTCGAGAACGAATATCTTTTTCTGTTTCTTAGCGGTTTTTGAAGCGGGTTTTACTGGCATACGAATTTAGTTTAGAAGGTTGGACCAGTTAATAAAGTACAGTACTGTCCTTTTGATGTTTGCAATAGAATGTTTGCCAGGGACAGCAGATCTTTTAAGCAGGAATTAGCAACAGTATTTGAAATTTGCCGGTTGAAATCAGAGTTTCTTTTTCCAATATTTCAAATTTTCTGATAATAAATCGCCCTATGTTGCTTACAAAATAACGCAGAGAAAGTATGCTTTTAACATTAATGGCTCGAAGATTATCAAAAAGTTATAAACATCTATATGGTAAATACTGAATTGTAAATACGGACAATATGTGGCGGAAGTGATATGTTTCGTTGTCGTAATTACCATTAATGCTTACAAACAATTGTTTTTGCGTTTATACGAATTTGTTTCAAAAGCGTTTACAATAGTTATATTTGCGGACACGAAATCTATAATGATAAGCTTGGTTTTATCATAATAATTGCCTTTAGGTGTAAAAAAATAATACTGGTACAATGAAAACATTCATCACTTTATTTTTAATCTCAGGCTTTGGCTATTTTTCATTTGCTCAGCAAAAGCAGGAAAAGCACATACAGTTTTTGCATACTTCCGGCCAGGATATTGTTAATGAATCCGGCGAGAAAGTTTATTTAAAAGGAGTCGGCCTTGGTAACTGGCTTTTGCCTGAGGGATATATGTGGAAATTCGGCGAAGGAGGTGATCGTCCGCGTAAAATTGAAAAAGTGGTGGCCGACCTGATCGGGGGTGAAAAAGCAGAATCCTTCTGGAAGACATTCAGGAAAAACTATATCACCGAAGCAGATATCAAACGCATTGCTGAATTGGGATTTAATTCAGTAAGACCTGCACTAAACTCAAGATTGTTTTTAACTGAAGACGAAAATCCTGTATTTGTGGAAGAAGGTTTTCAATTGATTGATTCACTTGTTTCCTGGTGTTCGAAACATAAGTTGTATGTAATAATTGATATGCACGGAGCTCCGGGTGGGCAAACCGGAGCTAATATTGACGATAGCCCCAATGATATCCCTGGACTTTTTATTGAGGAAAAATATCAGGATCAGCTCGTAGAGCTTTGGATGAAAATTGCAGAGAGATACAAAGATGAACCTGCTGTTGCCGCATACGACTTGTTAAATGAGCCACTTCCTGCTCGAACCGGAGCAGCTGCTAAATACAAGCATTTGCTTGTGCCGCTTTATAAGCGGATAATGGCCGAGATTCGCAAAGTGGACCAAAAGCACATGATTACGCTGGAGGGTTTTGACTGGTCGAACGATTGGTCTCTTTTTGATAAACCATTTGATACGAATGTATTTTATCAGTTTCACTATTATTGCTGGGACAGACCTGACAATTTGAATACTATTGATGGATTTATTAAAAAGCGGAATGAGCTAAATACACCAATCTGGGTAGGTGAAACCGGCGAAAAAGGGAATACTATCTATTGGAGTACAACCCAATATTTTGAAGCTAATAACATTGGATTCTCTTTCTGGCCCTGGAAAAAGATGGATACACGAAATACGCCCTATTCAATAAAAAAACCTGAAAACTGGGATCTGATATCAGAGTACACAAATGGGGGTGCAAAGCCAGACTCTAAAATTGCCGAAAAAGCATTTGCTGAATTGCTCGAAAATTGCAAATTATCAAATTGTGATTATTTTGAAGATGTATGCAACTCAATATTAACAAGAATTCCTGGTAAAGTAGAGGCTGAAAATTTTGGTCACAAAGGATATAATCAATCGTATTTTGTTTTGGATACCCTTACGAAATCAAACTATTACAGAAAAAATGAACCGGTACTAATAATGCTGGATAGTGAGGATGAAAAGCAATACGGATCAGAGCAATCCATTGAACTTAAAAAATCGGAGTGGGTAGCTTATACATTTCAGAGTCTGGATAATGAAAAACATCAACTGACAATCAGGATTTCTCCTGTTGTAGAGCAAGCAAAAATTCAAATTCTGATAAATGATAAAAAGGTGAGCCTCGGAATAACAAACAAGGGCTTTAATGAAATAATTGCAGGTGAATATGATATGAGAAATGGCGAAAACAAGATTAAAATAGTAGTAAAGTCGGGTGTTGTCAGATTAGATTGGTTTCGGTTTAATTAAGAATAACTTGTATTCGTTTTAATTAGGACCAGTTTTAATCCTAAAACTCTGATTTTTATACGAATTAAACCCAACCTGAAAACATTTATGTGATTCGTTCGTTTAAATTTTAATTCTAAAAATTAAACAAAAGTTGATTCTGGAAAAATGAATTTGAAAACATACACATTAATAACCGGGGCCTCAGGAGGGATAGGTTTTGACCTTGCTCAAATTGCTGCTGCTGATGGCAGAAATCTGATCCTGGTTGCACGGTCAGCTGAGAAACTTGAAAAGTTGGCTGGAGAAATCCGGAAAACTACCAAGTCGGAAGTTATTACTATACCTGTTGACCTCTCAAACGAAGCAGGTGTAAACAGACTTATTTCAGAGATATCAACCAGTGATTTGCACATAGATGGCCTGATCAACAATGCCGGATTTGGCGATTTCGGCGATTTTGCGAAAGCGGATGTTTCAAAAAATCTGGAGATGATCCAATTGAATATCAGTGCACTAACACATCTTACTCACTTTGCATTGCAGGATATGCTTAAGGTTGGCAGTGGACGTATTATGAATGTTGCCTCAACTGCTGCTTTTATGCCTGGGCCGGGAATGGCAGTGTACTATGCCAGCAAAGCTTATGTTTTATCTTTCTCCGAAGCACTTTCACGCGAACTAAAAGGAAGCGGAATTACTGTAACTACCCTGTGTCCCGGCCCTACTGATACAGATTTTGCTACAGCAGCCGGACTTGGCAAATCGCTGATGCACCGCATGCTGCCACCAGCAGTATCTCTGGAGGTTGCCAAAGCAGGTTACAAGGCCATGATAAAAGGAAATGCACTTGAAATACCGGGATTTATGAACAAACTTACTTCAATTACTCCGCGTTTTACTCCACGGAGTGTTTTAAAGAATATGATTTACGGAATACATAAAAATCACTGATTTGTCTTGATCATAGCCTCACCTTTTATTCGTGGATCATTATCTTCAATTTACTTAAATCGAAACCGTTTTTTACCAGCCTGTCGGTTATATACTGCCAGGTTTCCTCTTGTAATTTGGGCGTGCGGCTGAGTATCCACAAGTATTTCCGGCTGGGGCCTGAAACAACAGCCCATGAATAGTCCTCTGCTTTATCAATTACCCAATAATCAGCTTTAAAAGGCCAGAAGAACTGAACTTTTAATTTTACATTATTGGTTTTCTCTACGGGAAATGCCTTACCGGTAATGGATTTCACTTTGCCATTAACACTTCCTTTGCGGCACGAATTAAATACTTTCACATAACCTTTATCGGTAAGAGTATAATCGGCAGTTACGCAATAACAATCCTTTTGAAATTTCATTGGATAAGAAGCTATCTCATACCATTTTCCAACGTATTTTTTTAAGTCGATGGCATCAGTAACGGTTGGAGGATTTTGGCTCATAGTACAGGAATAAATAAACAATTGAAAGGTGATAAGAATCAGCGGAATATAGTGTTTCATGAAAACTGTTTTAAGTAGTAAAGTTAACTTAAAAATCAGTATTACCTTTTTATTATCAAATATAGCTGATCTGGCAACTTCTCATTCATTTTTCTGATCGTAAAATATAGAATATCAGTATTATGCATCATAATTCATAGAAAATGAATTTTCAACTATTCCAAATTATCTTATGTTCTTTGATTACTCAATTTCTCAAAACCAAATTAAAGAATACTTTTGTAGGTATAAA
>JAIFMH010000255.1:0-14555 GCA_020048595.1 Bacteroidota bacterium
TCAAATGTAAAGTCTCCCCAAAAAAGAAAAAACACCCATTTCCTTCTCCCTGAAGAAGGTGCCCGCAGGGCGGATGAGGTAGCGAGATATAAAGTGGTTAAAATCATCAAAGCTGTTAGCATGATGTGAAATACTTCAGCTCATGGCACATGAATTAAATCAAATGCCAGATTACGTTTCCAACGGAATTGTAAAATGGAAGATGCTGCCTTTCCCTTCTTCACTTTCGGCCCATATTGAACCATTTTGTTTTTCAACAAACTCTTTGCATAAAATAAGCCCTAAGCCTGATGAAGGCTCGCCTTCAGTGCCTTTGCGACTGGTTTTTTCATTCACTTTAAAGAGTTTCCGGTTTAGTTCAGGACTCATCCCTATGCCTGTGTCCCTGATAGATATTTTTGCGAATTTTCCTTTTTCGGAAATGGCCGAAATACTGATACGGCCCCCTTTGGGCGTAAATTTCACGGCGTTGGTTAAAAGGTTTCGCACAACCAGCCGGATCATATAAATATCGGCACAAATCTCCATATCTGCCGGAATTTCGCTGTTTATTTCAATGAACTTGGTTTTTGCCTGTTCATTTATCATGCTAATACAGCCATCGGTGACTTGTTTAACTATCACAGGTACCGGTTCAAAAACCGTTAATCCCCGTTGTAACCTCGACCATTCGAGCAGGTCGTTAAGCAAATCATTTACTTTGGATGCCGAATGATAAAGTGATGAAGCTATGTCACGTAACTGGTCCTTGGTCAACAATTCAAGTTCTTCAGCTAAGATGGATGTAAGACCAAGAAATCCATTTACCGGACTTCGTAAATCGTGCGATATGATTGAAAATAATTTGTCCTTTTCCGCATTCAGATGGTTAAGCTGCTCGTTTTTGTTTTTGATTTCCTGCTCAGCCAGTTTACGATCGTTTATATCGACAAAAACACCCATATATTCCTGCGATGAACCGTAGGTTTTTAATATAGTCTGATCATGAAACCATTTATACGTTCCGTCCGCATGACGCCATCGGTACTCAACTGTTAACCCACCTTGTTCAGGCGCCATTTTAAAAGCATCCATTACCCTGCGAAGGTCATACGGATGGATGCGGCTACGCCAGAAATCGGGTACCGAAAGAAAATCCTCTTCAGTAAAACCTGTGAGGTTTTTAACATTTCCGGTAATCATAGTTAAATCAATCGCAGCACTAACCGGCGAAATGTATATGGCAACAGGAAGTGATCCAAGCAGCAGGCGTAAGCGTTCCTCGCTTTTCTGTAACGTATCGGCAACGTGTTTTTTTTCTGTAATATCAGTAAGTGTGCCACTCATCCGAAGGGCTTTCCCAATAGCATCGCGTTGAACCACCATCGCCTTGTCCTGAATCCATTTGTATTGCTTGTCTTTAGTCAGAATTCGGTACTCAATTTCCAAAAGTGACGTTTTCCCTTCCAGATGGAGACGTAATTTTTCTTTGTTCAGTTCTCTGTCTTCAGGATGTATTAAATCCATCCAGAATTCCGGGCTCGTTCCTGTTTCCTCCGCCGTGTAGCCTATTATTTCGCTGCAAAGATGATTGCGATATATAACGTTGGATACTAAATCCCAGTCCCAGGTTCCCAGCCTGCTGCCTTCGAGTACAAATGATAACCGTTGTTCACTTTCTTTCAGGCTTTCTTCGGCAAGTTTACGTTCCGAGATTTCTTTCTTCAAAGTTTTGTTTACAAGCTGCTGACTGGCAATTTTGTAGAAAATCATTAGGAATCCAAATGTGCCGATCAGTATTATAAATATAAACCACCAGGTAAGAAAAAACGGTGGCCTCACTATTATGTCTGCTGAACAAAAGGTTTTACTCCACGAACCTGTATTATTCTTTGCCATTACGCAAAGGTTGTATTTGCCTGGCTTTAAATTAACGTATTTAATCTTGTCGAGCATTACCTGGGTAGCTTCACGCCAATCCTTGTCATAGTTGTTTAGTTTGTATTTATACGTAATGAGTTCTTCGTTTACATACGATACTCCTCTGAAATGAAAGGTGAGTGAATTGTTTGTGCTACTTACTGAACTGCTCTCGTTTAGCGGGTAAAATTCTCCATGGGTGGTTTCGGTATAAAGCAATTGTACTGTAGGCGGAGGTGTTTTTAACCGCTCAGCATCACTCGAAAAACACGACAAACCTCTGTCAGTACCTACCCAAATCCTGCCTTTAGAATCCAGCAATCCTGCCGAACGGTTTGTTTCGCGTCCGGCCAGGCCATTGAGTGTGTTAAACACTTCAGGTTCATTAATTCCATCCCATTTTATAACACCGTTATTGGTGCCGAACCAGTACGATTTGTCTCTGTCCTGAAGAATGAAGTAGACTGGATTTGTAATGTTGAATCCATGTTTTGCAAACCGCGCAATTTTTCCTCTCGTATTGATGTAATACAACCCATTCATAGTACCTATAAATTCGGTTCCATTATTATCTCTGAAGTAAGCAAATGCATTCAGATCCTGGTTTTCGGAATCGACCTGCAGTCTCACAGCACCATTTTTATCTGCATGCCATAAGCCGGTCATGGTAGTGATGTATATCCCGCCTTTAAACGATGGGTAAATTTTCCGTTCGCCACCTCTAAGCAGGTTGTTATGCTCGAACTCAACAATCTTATCATTTTTCAAATAATAAAGATTTCGGTTCGTTCCAAACCATATCCTGCCTTCGTTGTCCTGGCAAACGGAATTTACCATTGTGTTCTTGACCAGCGGATACCATTTGATTTTTTCATTTGACATTAATCTGCCAATCCCTAAATTATTTGCGCTGATCCATACATTTCCGCTTTTATCATTAAGCAGATCCAAAACTCTGGTGAGGCTGCTCTGAACTCCCGGAAAAGGAATGACTTTAAATTTATCGTCATGCAAAATAGAAATCTGGTTGTTGTGGCCCAGGACGAACCGGCCATCGTTGGTTTCAACAATAGCAGTTACCTCGTTCTCAGGCATTCCACTTGTTTCGAAATAGTTAACCAGCGAAACATTACTTAATTTATTGATGCCACGGCTGTCAGTAATCCAAATGTTTTCTTCACGGTCAATAAAAATAGAAGATGCCCCATTTGACATAAATCCGTTCTTAATCCTGAGAGGGATTATCTTATTCTCGGTGATTTTCAACAAATATTTCGAAAAATTATTTCCAAAAATCAGGTCGCCGCCTTTCCGTATTCCAATAAAAGGGAAATGAGCCACATCAATATCCTCTAATAAAAACTTTTCCGGTAACCGGGTGATTTTTTTATTCTGAAGGTAACTGATTGAATTCACCGATAAAATCCACATTCGTTCCCAGGGCAAACCCGGTTTTTCAAATGATACCGCTAGAATGATTTCTTTTTTCGGATTGATTTCAGCATTCAGGCTCCAGTCGAGAGTTTCTCCATTAAATATGCACAAGCCTTCTGCCGTACACAAATAAAAAGAATTGCCTTTTTTAGTGATAGAGTAAACTCTGTTTTTAAGTTTATCGGCTGAAATATCAAAGTGTTTCCACGTATTATGCTGGAACACATCAATACCGGTATAGCTTCCAATGCATAGTATAAGGCTGTTGTTCCGGTATGTAACATCAAAGGAAGTTATATAGGAGTAGGGCATTTTGCGAAAGGGCAAGTCGATTGTTTTCCAGGTAGTGTCCCGTAAAAAAACTACCTTTCCTGTGTTGGAATAGGGAACAGCCCAGATTATTCCCTTTTCATCGCATTTGATTTTTCGGAAGTGAAGAGCCGGCAATCCGTTAACAGAGTCATAATTTGTAAAACTGAATCCATCGTATTTCGAAATGCCGCTGTATGTCGAAAACCACATGAATCCGTTTTTATCCTGGCATGCATCACTAATGATCCTGGTAGGTAAACCATTTTCGACTCCGTATGATTTTATAAAATATTGCTGGGCCACAGTACTCCCCGGTAATAACATAAACCATATACCCAACAGTATAAATGTGGTGTTTATATTTCGCCGGATGGTAGTGCGTAGGTGTTGACCTTTCATTGTTAAATGTGTTACAAGTATAGTAAGTTCCCTTTTCAACGTATGTGTTGATATTTGTTAGGCTTGTGAGTATCCGGATGAATTAACAATTGAATCCCTGCTATCAATCAACACCGATGTGGAAGTGTTAAACTGTCAATCAGTGCTTTTTTTTAGTGTGAAGTTAAATGATGAGCCTTTGCTTTCCTTACTTTCGGCCCATATTTTCCCATCATGTTTTTCTATTAATTCCTTGCACATAATCAGGCCCAGTCCCGACGAAAGTTCTCCTTCGGTGCCTTTACGGTTTATTTTAGCCGAGAGACTAAATAATTTATCGAGGATAGTCTGATTCATTCCTATCCCGTCATCTTTAACGGATACGGTACAAATACCCGCTTCTGTGTCCGAAGCGTTTATTTCAACCTGGCCTCCTTTGGGTGTGAACTTTATCGCATTTGTAAGCAGGTTTCTTATTACCGACTCTATCATATTGTTATCAGCAAAAACGATGAGATTTTCAGGGATATTGCCAATAATAGTTATATTCTTTGCCTTTGCTGATTCGCGGAGTAAACTGATGCATTTCTGAACCGGTTTGTTTAAATCAATAGGTTGAGGATTGTAATTTATATTTCCCCGCTGCAGTTGCGACCATTCCATTAATCCCTGAAGTAATTGTATAATGCTATGGGCCGAAGTATGAATGGATTTGGCAATTTCTTTGATGTGATCTTTCGTAAAACTCTCAATCTCTTCTTTTATCATGCCTGTTAATCCGATAATTCCATTCATCGGGCTTCTTAAATCGTGCGAAATAATCGAAAACAATTTATCTTTTTCAACATTAAGCTTCTCCAGGCTTTTATTTTTAGTGATAATTTCTTTTTCCGCCAGCTTGCGTGAAGTTATATCCGAAAGAATGACGGCAAAATGATTTATGCTGGATTGAAATATATCGGCTTCATAATATATTTTTTGCCCGCGTATATACGACTCAAAGTGAAAAGAGTTTCCAGTTAATGCTACATCGGCATATTTCTCAATAGTGCGCTGCGAAACATGAGGGAATACCTCAAGTATTGTTTTGCCGATTACATTTTCTTTTTTAAAACCGGTTATCTGTTCATATCTTTCATTAATGTATTTAAACCTGTAATCAACAGGCTTCCCTTCATTGTCAAAGATAATTTCATGCATTGCCAATCCCTGGTTCATATTATTTACCAGCGACCGGAACTGGAGTTCATTGGTAGCAAGTTCTTCCAGTAATAAAGTATTATCTTGCTGGTCTTTTAAAATTTTACCTATTAGAAGCGTAGCCAGCGGATAAACACCAAGTATAGTTATGCTCATGGTTTTAAACGCAATAGAGCGCAACTGCGAAGGCATAGCTACCATAAATATTACCATTGCAAAATGCACCAGTAATCCAAATAAATACAATTCAGAAGTTGTAATAGGTTTGCCTTGTTTTTGTTTTCTGTAGTAAAATGCCAACCCGATGAAGTACGAAGAAAATATAACTGAAACTCCTGTCAGTAATCCGCCGCCGCCCAGGTAAATGCGGTAAATTAAAGCTATCAGCATAGCAATCAGGCCGGAAACAGGTCCAAAAAACAATGTGCATAAGCTTAAAACCACGCTGCGGCCGTCAAAAATAATTCCAGGGGAAAGCTCAAACGGATTAAGCATTCCAATTAACGCAACAGAGCCAAAGAGCAAGCCCTGGATTACAATTCCTGGTTTGGTATTTCTTTTCCAGTAATTTACTATAAATCCGGATAATACACTTACAGCGATAAGCAGCGATAAATTGAAAATGAGTTCAATGATGATCATTGGTCGTATTTAGTGAGCATTTTTTTTATTCCGGATAGTAAAGCGTATATTTTTGTCAATCTTAAACTGCCATCATGTGGATACTCATCCTTTCTGAGGCAAAGTGAAGATAAAAGAACTGCCTTCACCTTCTTTACTTTCAGCCCATATTTTTCCGCCTTGTTTTTCGACAAATTCTTTGCAGAGCATAAGTCCAAGCCCGGTTGATGGTTCACCCTGGGTTCCTTTGCGGTTTTTATTTTCGGTAAGTAAAAAAAGTTTGTCCAGCAAATCAGAACTCATTCCTATTCCGTTGTCTTTTACAGCTATCCGAATCATTTCATTTTCAGTTTTTGAACCCGATATTTCAATAATTCCGCCTTTGAATGAGAATTTAATAGCGTTCGAAAGTAAATTCCTTACTATGGTTTCCAACATGTGAATATCAGCAAATACAACGTTATGATCCGGAATATTGATTTTGATCTCAATTTCTTTTTTGCTGGCTGTATCCTTCATCAGTTCAATGCTTTTTGTAAGCGACGATTTAAGGAACATCGGCTGTGGTTCAAAGCTGATTTTACCACGTTGCATTTTCGACCATTCGAGCAGGTTTTCAATCAAACGGTAAATGTTAACTGCTGATGATCGCATGGTAGTAGCTATCTCCTTAAGTTCAAAAGCAGATAAGTTCTCAATATCATCGGCCATAATACCTGTAAGTCCAAGGAAACCATTCATTGGTCCACGCAAATCGTGTGCCACTATGGAGAAGAATTTGTCCTTCTCCGCATTGCTTGATTTAAGCAGTTCATTCTTCAGCATGAGCTCTTCTTCCGCTTTTTTACGGAGAGTTATATCCTTCGAAATACAGGCAATCCACAGTATATTTCCATCAACATCTTTAATAGGATCAACCATGGTAATGAAGAACTTCTCCTCGCCTTGAGCAGTAACAACCTTTACTTCAATTTCACCTTTTTCACCTGTCTGGAATACTTGCCGTACAAGCCTCAGCCTTTTTTCTGCTTCTTCCTGCGGAAAAATTTCAAATGGAGTTTTTCCTATAATTTCTGCAGGTTTCTTGTTAAACGCATTTGCGAATGCGTCATTTACAAAACGGTATGTTTCATCAGGATTATAACTGAAAATTGGATCGCTGGAATACTGTACAAGCAAGCGATATTTTTCTTCACTGATTCTGAGTGATTCTTCAGCTTGTTTACGTTCAATCATTTCGCGGCCAACAGCTATAACAACTTTTTGGTCGAACCACATGCCTGGTGTAAGGCTAATTTCTTTTGGAAAAATTGTACCGTCTTTTTTTAATCCCCAGAATTCGAATCGTACAGGTTTCCCGTCATAGGCTTCCCTGTTCAGCCGGAGTGTTTCGGTTAAGTCATTCATACCCGGAGCCGACAGAAAACCAGGATTCTGATGAATGAAATCTTCTTTTTTATATCCATATAAATTCTCTGCAGTAGTATTTACATCCAGAAAATTTGCCTCTCTATCCAGAATATAGACAGCGTCGTTCAGGCTGTTGATAATTCCACGATATGTGTTTTCCGACTGAATCAGTTTTTTTTCTGATTCTTTCCTTCCCGAAATATCAAACAATACAGCCTGATATGTGCGGTCAGGCATCATTTTGGAATGCATTTCAACCGTAATAATGCGTTTATCCTTGCATTGAATTTTCCGTTCATTAATTACCTGTTGGTTCTGTTTTAGCAAGTCGAACCTGAATGGTTTATCTTCCAGGCTTTCTGTGGTAAACAATACTTCCGAAATATGGCGACCTACTAATTCTTCGGATTTAAAGCCAGTCATCAGGTGGATACTATTATTCGAATCTGTAATTGTGCCATCGGGTGAACCAATTAAAATACCTTCAACAGCAAGATCAAATAATACGCGGTAACGGTTTTTGCTTTTTCTGAGCGATTCGCGGGTTTCTTCTCCTTCGATGGCAAGCGCCAGCAGTTTGAAGAGATAACCATCCGTTTCATTATACTGGTAATTATTCTGAAAAACCACACACAATGAACCTACTGGCTCCCTGTTACACCTGACCATATGGCCGATGTAGGTTTTCAGATGATACATATTTACATTGGGATCCGAATCGGCATACGAGGTTTCGGCTAAATTCTCAACCACATAAACATCATTCTTTGCATTCATTATAACATCGTAACATATCCGCCCTTCGGGTTTAACTACCGGATTATGATCAGGAGCTGTGTTCCATTTTCCTAACGAGCATAAAAGCCCGTCATTAATACGATTGTAAAGTGCACTTGAAGCGCCAAGCATTTCGCCGCTTAAGGCAGTCAGTTTATTAATATTATCCAGGTAATCGTCGCTAAGTGATGCCAGCGTTTTGTTGATGACTTCCAGTTGATCTGCTAAGTTATTTTTTGCAGGAAAATCCTGAACTGTGATAATGGCACCTGTTACGATATTTAAAGTATTAACCATTCCTGACAGTGAAATGCTGATATTACTCTCTGATCCACTGGTTCTTTTAAGCAGATAATGCCCTTTATAAGCGTCATTTGTGTTCAGAAATGAAATCTTCCTCAGGATTTCTTCTGAAGAATCTTCATGAAAAAGAAACTCGCTGATATTTCTGGCTAGAAGGTAATCTGACGGTTCTTCAAATAGCTTTTCAGCCGCTTTATTGCAGCTTGTTATCAATCCATTGTTGTCGGTTGTTATTACCGCTTGTGGCAAGCCATTCATCAAAGCCATCTGATAAAGTTCTGCGTCTTTGGTTTTCATGATTTTAGATATAGAAATTGGACTTATGAATAATAATATTAAATAGGTCAGGAAAAAGGCTGACCGGATTATAACACACAATTTTAAAAGTTAAAAAACTTTCTGTCATCGATTTAAAATGCATATACACACAACCGGCTGCCGGAATTCCCGACAACCACAAACATGACAAAGCCTTTTTGGCGTTTTGTCGTTCCTCACCACCCCTTAATATCCGAACAGCAATTTAGTATCTGTGTTTTGTTAAAAATAAATCAGATCAGTAAAGTTTATTTGCATTTCATGCAAAAAACCTGCTGTCAGAAATTTTTAGAAACAATACAAACTGTTGTACGAATCAATACAAGTGCCATGATATATGTTTACAGCTCAAATAAATAACATCAATGGCAATTGTTAATTCATATTTAGTGTCCAAATATACAGAATGTTTTTCCTAATAAAATCAATCTGTGCAAAATAAACACTGAATTTTCAAATAGTGTAAAATAACTGTGATACCCGTAATAATTGTCATATCTGATTTTGGAGATGAGAGCCTTAAAAAGTAATTTGCCGCAAAACAGTTATTTCGTAGGAATTATTTTTTTAACAGCTTGTTGATTATTTCTGTATAACTTATCCCCACGTTTAAAAATACTCATTTGAAATTCCAGTAATTTTGTTTTCGAAAATATAGCCTTGATGAAGATTATTACTTATAACGTAAATGGAATAAGGGCTGCTATTGGCAGAGGCCTTCTGGAGTGGTTGCAAGTTACTGATCCTGATATAGTTTGTCTTCAGGAAATAAAAGCAACACCTGATCAGATTCCCATTGCTGAATTTGTAGCTTTAGGGTATCATACATACTGGTTTCCGGCTGAGAAAAAGGGATATAGCGGAGTTGCAATACTTTCCAAAATAGAACCCGATAAGGTAGTTTATGGAATGGGTATCGAAAAGTACGATTTTGAGGGACGCTTTCTTCGTGCTGACTATGGCGATAAAAGCGTGATTTCCGTTTATCATCCTTCAGGCACAACCGGCGATCTGAGGCAGGCATTTAAAATGCAGTGGCTTGCTGATTTCCAGAACTATATACTGGAGTTAAAAAAAACACGTCCGAACCTTATTATTTCAGGAGATTACAACATTTGCCACAAGGCAATTGATATACATGATCCCATCCGTAATGCTACCAGCAGCGGTTTCCTTCCGGAAGAACGCGAATGGGTAACCGGATTCCTGAATTGTGGCTTCATCGATTCATTCAGATACTTTGTAAAAGAACCTCATCATTACACATGGTGGAGTTATCGTGCCGGGGCCCGGAACAGGAATCTGGGCTGGCGTATTGATTATCATATGGTAAGCGATGAACTTGAACAAAACATGCAACGTGCAGTCATTTTACCAATGGCAGTGCATTCTGATCATTGTCCTTCTCTACTGGAAATTACCTTTTAAAGTATTTATAACAATTCAAATTTTTAAACTCTATTATAATGAAATATACGGTGTTCGGAAAAGTAAGCAGGTTAATGATCATTGTTCTTTTCGCCGGGGCTATTACATCCTGCGTTTCCACAAAGAAATACAATGCTCTAACTGACAGATGCAATGAAGAAAGCGCAACTTTAAACGCGAAAGTTGATGAACTCAGCACCCAGGTGAATGAGCTTTCATCTGATAATCAGCGGTATAAAAAAGATGTTACTCAACTCAAGGCAGATACTTCACGCCTGGGTTCCATGTTGCGTGTACTTACTGCCGATTATAATGAGCTCGATCGTTCGCACGAATTGCTTAAAGTGCAGTTTGCAGCAAATTTTGAAGATGCAGCCAAAGGTTTGATGGCATTAAAATCATTACAGGATAGCTTGTTGGTGCGTGAAGATCGTGTGAAAGCTATGCAGTCCGAACTTGATATAAAAGGCAAAAACCTGGCTGAAGTTCAGGCTGCCTTACGAAGGAATGACTCAATTACAAACGCATTGCGCAAAGCAGTTTCTGATGCGCTGATGGGTTTCGAAGGCAAAGGACTTACCGTTCACATGAAAAACGGCAAAGTATACGTTTCGCTCGATGAGAAACTGCTTTTTGCTTCAGGTAAATGGAATGTGAGTAAAGATGGTACCACCGCACTTAAGGATCTGGCCATTGTGCTGGAAAAAAATCCTGATATCAATGTACTTATCGAAGGCCATACGGATAATGTTCCGTTGAACAGTCAAAACCAGGTTGAAGATAATTGGGACCTTAGCGTGATGCGTGCAACTTCAATCGTGAAAATACTGCTTGCAAACGGAAAAATAAGTCCTACCCGCCTGGTTGCTTCCGGACGTGGTGAATTCTTGCCTGTTGAGCCCAATACATCAGCAGCAAACAAAGCCAAAAACAGAAGGACTGAGATAATCCTCTCGCCTAAACTTGATGAACTTATGCAGATTATTGGAAGCAAATAATCCTTACCATCATTTAAAAGCGTAAATTTGCACTGCATTGAACAAGCAGGCAGGTATCAGATTTCAAAATAATACGGGGATTGTTGATAGTGTCAGCAATCCCTGATTGTGTGTAAAAATAACAGCCGCGCCAAAAAACAAATAATGTTTGTAAAAGGATGATCAGGCTTAAGCCTGAAAAAATTTTGCACTGCATATTTTGAAGCAGAACATCGTTTTTAAATTGTATAATATTGAATAACAGTATAATGGCAAAAGAAATCACAGCGAAACTCATCCTTGAAGATGGCACCGTATTTATTGGCAAGTCCTTTGGCTTCGAAGGATCGGTAGCGGGAGAAGTAGTTTTTAATACTTCCATGACAGGGTATCCCGAAAGCCTAACCGATCCATCGTTTGCAGGTCAGATAATGGTAGCTACTTATCCGCTTATTGGCAATTACGGTGTTCCTGAAGCTGTGATGGTGGATGGATTACCCGATTTTTTCGAATCGGACCAAATTCAGGTTACGGCTTTGATTGTTTCTGATTATTCAGAACAATACAGCCACTGGAGTGCAAAACGGAGCCTGGGCGACTGGCTTATGGTGAATAAAATTCCTGGTTTATATGGTATTGATACCCGTGAACTAACCAAGATTATCCGCGAAAAAGGTGCTATGATGGGAAAAATTGTTTTCAATAGCATCGATCCCGGATTTCATGATCCGAATAAAGAAAATCTGGTTGCCAGTGTAAGTACGGATAAAGTGATTACTTATGGTAACGGTTCAACCCGTATTTTGCTGGTTGATTGCGGAGTTAAATATAACATTATCAGGCATTTCCTTAAGCGTGATACAACTGTGATCCGCGTTCCCTGGGATTACGATTATTCAAAAGAAAACTACGACGGATTGTTTATTTCAAATGGACCTGGTAATCCTAAAATGTGTGAGACAACTATAAATCATCTGGCTGTTTCTCTCAAACAGGATATCCCCATTTTCGGCATATGCCTGGGTAATCAATTGCTGGCGTTAGCTTCCGGCGCTGATACCTATAAACTGAAATACGGACATCGCAGTCATAATCAACCCGTATTACAATGCGGAACCAATAAAGCAATGGTGACTTCACAAAATCATGGTTTTGCTATTGATAACAAAAGTCTTTCCAGCGATTGGGAACCGTTTTTCGAAAATCTGAACGACGGAACCAACGAAGGGATAAGGCATAAAACCCGTCCGGTCTTCTCCGTTCAATTCCATCCCGAAGCTTCCAGCGGGCCAACGGATAGTGAGTATTTATTTGATGATTTCTTGAAGATAGTAAGGAAAAGTTGATAACCACGGAGGCACAGAGGACACGGAGGAACACAGAGAAATGTTTTACATAAATGCCAGTGAAAGTTCTTTTGATTATTTAACCCCTTAGTGATTCTAAGTGCTCTTAGTGCCTTAGTGGTAAAATAAATATTAAACCAGAAAAGGATATGCTAACTCAAAAGCTAATTAACGATATTTCATTTAAAATTGTAGGCTGTGCATTTGAGGTTCATAAACAATTGGGTCCTGGTTTGCTGGAATCTGTTTATCAGGCATGTATGATTGATGAATTAAGGAGAAATCATTTAAATGTTCATTCTCAGGTTTTTATCCCTGTTTATTATAAAGGAAACGATCTGGGAGGTCAGCTTAAGTTAGATTTGCTGGTTGAGGATTTAGTTATTGTTGAGCTAAAAGCAGTTGAAGCTATGATTCCACTATATAAGGCGCAATCGTTATCTTACTTAAAACTTGCGAACAAACCCAAAGGCCTTTTGATAAACTTTCATACCGAAAATATTGTTAGCCAGTTAGTTCCTTTAGTGACTGAAGAATTTGCTATACTCCCAAAAGAATAATCATGATTGTTGGAATATCTGGAACCACTTAGACACTAAGAACACGAAGGAACACTAAGAAAATGGAGAAATATTAAGCCTTATTGCATCTTAGTGAACTCAGTGCCTTAGTAGTAAAAAATCAAAGTAGGTAAAATACAACATTGCTTAAAAGAATAAAAATGATAAAAATCAAAAAAGTACTTGTCCTCGGTTCAGGAGCACTAAAAATCGGTGAAGCCGGTGAGTTTGATTACAGCGGATCGCAGGCATTAAAAGCGTTGCGCGAAGAAGGTATATTTACCATCCTGATCAATCCTAATATCGCGACAGTACAAACATCCGAGGGTGTTGCCGATAAAATATATTTCCTTCCTGTTACGCCTTTCTTTATCGAAAAAGTAATTGAAAAGGAACGTCCTGAAGGAATTCTGCTTTCATTCGGTGGACAAACTGCCCTGAACTGCGGAATTGAGCTTTTTAAATCGGGCATCCTCGAAAAATATAATATTAAAGTTTTAGGCACCCCGGTTCAATCAATTATTGATACTGAAGATCGTCAGATATTTGCAGATAATCTTCGCAAAATCAATATTCTGACCCCGAAAAGTATTGCTGTTACAACTATTGATGATGCACTGAAGGCATCAGAAACACTGGGATTTCCGATTATCGTAAGAGCCGCATTCACGCTTGGCGGACAAGGTTCCGGGTTTTGTTATAACCGGGACGAACTGTTAAAACTTGCAGGTACAGCATTTTCGTATTCGTCGCAAATACTTGTTGAAGAATCCCTGAAGGGCTGGAAAGAAGTTGAATATGAAGTTGTCCGCGATTGCTACGACAATTGCATCACGGTATGCAACATGGAAAATTTCGATCCGCTTGGAATCCATACCGGCGAAAGTATTGTTGTTGCACCTTCGCAAACGCTTACTAACCGCGAATACCACAAACTACGCAGTCTTTCAATCGAAATTGTACGTAATGTTGGTGTTGTAGGCGAATGTAATGTTCAGTATGCTTTGGATCCAAACTCTGAAGATTATCGCGTTATCGAAGTCAACGCGCGCCTTTCGCGTTCATCTGCATTGGCATCAAAAGCTACAGGATACCCTCTTGCATTTGTGGCAGCCAAACTGGCTTTGGGTTACGGACTTCATGAACTTAAAAACTCAGTAACCAAAACAACTACCGCCTTTTTTGAGCCTGCACTCGATTATATCGTTGTTAAAATTCCTCGTTGGGACCTGAATAAATTTATCGGAGTTTCGAAGGAAATTGGCTCCAGCATGAAGAGCGTGGGCGAAATTATGGCAATCGGCCGCACTTTCGAAGAAGCTATTCAGAAAGGTTTACGCATGGTAGGGCAGGGGACACACGGTTTTGTGGGGAATCATGATATAGAATTTGATGATATTGACCAGGCGCTTTCGGAACCTACCGATATGCGCATCTATTCCATTGCCAGTGCATTCGAAGCAGGATATACTGTTGAGCGGATTCATGATCTCACAAAAATTGATAACTGGTTCCTGGTGAAGTTGAAATCTATTTACGATCATATGGTTCAGTTGAAAAAACTAAACAAGATCGAAAATATTTCGGCAGAA
>JAIFMH010000255.1:14586-27386 GCA_020048595.1 Bacteroidota bacterium
GCAAGTCACTCGGTGTTGTTCCGTATATTAAGCAAATTGACACACTGGCTGCCGAATATCCTGCTCAAACCAATTATCTGTACATGACATATAACGGTTCGGCGCATGATATAATTCCTGAAAAAGACGGCAAATCGGTTATTGTGCTTGGATCTGGTGCCTATCGCATTGGCAGTTCGGTTGAGTTCGACTGGTGCTCGGTTAATGCACTTGCAACCGCCAGGAAAGAAGGATATCGCGGTGTTATGATCAATTTTAATCCCGAAACAGTAAGTACGGATTATGATACATGCGACAGGCTGTTTTTTGATGAGCTGTCGTTCGAACGCACCATGGACATTATCGAACTGGAACAACCTAAAGGTGTGATTGTAAGTACCGGCGGACAGATTGCCAATAACCTGGTGATGCGTCTTCACGGACAAAACGTTCCGATTTTGGGAACAGCTCCCGAAAGTATTGATAATGCTGAAAACAGACATAAATTCTCATCGCTGCTCGATACATTGAAAATTGATCAGCCTCGCTGGAGGGAACTGGTAGAGGTAGAGCAAATCTATGAATTTGTGGATGAAGTGGGATTTCCGGTTTTGATCCGTCCGTCGTATGTGCTTTCAGGCGCTGCAATGAACGTGGTTTCCAACCGGCAGGAACTGGATTTCTTCCTCACGCTGGCAGCAAGGGTTTCAAAAGAATACCCGGTTGTAGTTTCCGAATTTATACAGAATGCCAAGGAAATTGAAATTGATGCTGTGGCTGACAAAGGGGAAGTGATGGCTTATGCCATTTCTGAGCATATTGAGTTTGCCGGAGTGCATTCAGGAGATGCAACTATAGTATTTCCTGCACAAAAAATGTATTTCGAAACTTCGCGCCGTATTAAAAAAATATCGCGCGATATTGCTAAAGCGTTAAACATCAGCGGTCCGTTCAATATGCAGTTCCTGGCACGTGACAACGATATTAAAGTTATTGAGTGTAACCTGCGTGCTTCGCGAAGTTTTCCATTCGTAAGCAAGGTGCTCAAAATCAATCTGATTGAGCTTGCAACAAAGATTATGCTTGGCATCGAAGTTGAGAAACCCAGCAAATCTGCCTTCGAAATGGATTATGTGGGAATAAAAGCATCACAGTTTTCGTTCTCCAGGCTTCAGAAAGCCGATCCGGTGCTAGGAGTTGAAATGGCAAGTACCGGCGAAGTAGGCTGCATTGGCGAGAATTATTATGAGGCTCTTTTAAAGGCAATGCTCTCAGTCGGATACCGGATACCAGAAAAAAATATCCTGTTTTCATCAGGTGATACCCGTTCCAAAATTGAACTGCTTACCAGCGCACGAATGCTTGTTGAGCGGGGGTTCAATCTCTTTGCGACCCGTGGTTCGGCAAAATTCCTTTCGGATAATGACGTGCCTGTTACTACTTTATACTGGCCTGATGAAGCTGAATCACCTAATACACTCGAATATCTGAAAAGCCGTAAAATAGATCTGGTTATCAATATCCCGAAAAACCTTTCGAAAACGGAGCTTTATAACGATTACGAAATCCGGAGAGCTGCCGTTGACTTCAATATTCCCCTGATCACCAATGCCCGTTTGGCCAGCGCGTTTATTTACGCCATCTGTAAATTGCAGCCGGAAGATATTGCGATAAACAGCTGGGATGAGTATTGATTTTCGTGGCTTTTATCTACCACTAAGGCACTAAGAGCACGAAGAACCACTAAGTTGTTTTGAAACGACAACTTTACGGGCTAGTAAATAATCATAGAAACTAATCCTAAGTGATCTTCAGTGTCCTGATTGCCTTAGTGTTATAGCTTTTGGCAAAGGAAATTCCTATCCGAACAATATCCCGAACACTTCCTCCACTTTTCCCACACCTGTAACTTTAATAGCCCATTTGTCGGTTTTCAGCCCTTTAAGGTTGTGGCGCGAGACAAGGATTTGTTTGAATCCCAGTTTTTCGGCTTCAGCTATTCGCTGTTCAATACGGTTAACTGGTCTTATTTCGCCCGACAGCCCCACTTCACCTGAAAAGCATATCTGCTGATCAGCCGGAATATCTTCGTTCGACGAAAGTATTGCACTTACAACTGCCATATCAATAGCCGGATCGTCAACACTGATGCCGCCGGCAATATTTAAAAATACATCTTTTATTCCCAATCGGAACCCGCAGCGTTTTTCGAGCACCGCCAACAGCATATTCAACCGGCGGCTGTCGAATCCTGTACTCGACCGCTGTGGCGTTCCGTATGCTGCTGAGCTAACCAATGCCTGGACTTCGATAAGCATTGGTCTCATGCCTTCGATGGTGCTTGCAATAGCAACACCACTGGTAGGTTCTTCACGTTGTGAAATCAGTATTTCAGATGGATTGGTAACTTCACGTAAACCGGTATCACGCATCTCGAAAATGCCAAGTTCGGAAGCCGATCCAAAACGGTTTTTTACGGCGCGCAATATTCTGTATCCGTGGTTACGGTCGCCTTCGAATTGCAATACGGCATCCACCATGTGTTCCAGTATTTTCGGACCGGCGAGTGCGCCATCTTTGGTGATATGCCCGATAAGGATCACCGGAACTCCGGTGGTTTTGGCAAAGCGCTGCATTTCGGCAGCTGTTTCACGGATTTGCGAAATACTGCCAGCCGATGATTCAATAAGGTTGGTTTGCAGTGTTTGAATGGAATCTACAATTACCAATCCCGGCTCAACAGTAACTACATGCTGAAAAATACTTTGGGTATTGGTTTCGGTAAGAATATATAAATCAGGATCTTTGTACCCAAGCCGGTCGGCCCGCATGCGTAATTGCTGCTCGCTTTCCTCACCCGAAACATAAAGAATTTTTACACCTTGCATGTTAAGGGCAATCTGAAGCATCAGCGTGGATTTGCCTATGCCGGGCTCGCCACCGATGAGTATCAGCGATCCTTCAACCAATCCTCCGCCAAGCACACGGTCAAGTTCACCGTTGCTTGTGGTTACGCGTTGTTCATTGCCTTGTGCTATTTCTTTGAGTTTTACAGGGCGCGATTCGGTAGTTTTAAAATTGCCGGTGGTTTTAGCCGCGGATTCATCGCGTTGCACCACTTCTTCCACAAAAGTGTTCCATTCGCCGCACGAAGTGCATCGCCCCATCCATTTAGCGGATTGAGCTCCGCAACTCTGACAGAAAAATACGGTTTTTGTTTTTGCCATGGGGTAAAGGTAGGAAAAGGAGAGATTTGAAAATGTGAAAATGTGAAAATTTGGGAATGTGGAAATGTAAAATGTGAAAATTATGGAATGTTATTATATGATGATATGATATGGCGGTAAAGTGAATATTTAAGAATTTAAAGTTTTGTGATTTAAGTCATTAACTCATATCTCATAACTCATATCTTATAACTCATGACTAATTATTTCCCCAAAATCTTATTCTCAATCGCCGTCGTTGAATATCCTTCGAGAAACTCAATGGTAACAATTTCACCACCTTTATTTTTTACAATATCATAACCTACAATATCCTCGGGCTTATAATCAGCTCCTTTTACGAGCACATCGGGTTGAATCTTTTTAATGAGAGTATAAGGAGTGTCTTCGCCAAAAAAAACAACAGCATCAACAAATCCCAGTGACGCAAGCACAAAAGCACGCGATATTTCATCTTGTAACGGACGGTTTTTCCCCTTTATTTTGCTTACAGATTCATCTGTGTTAAGTCCGATAATCAGCAAATCGCCTAATTCAGATGCTGCTGAAAGGTAGTCGATATGCCCGAGATGCAAAATATCAAAACACCCATTTGTGAACACGATTTTCTTTTCCTGAAACTGCCATATGGTTAGCAAACGACTGAAATCGGGATCACTGTAATTGAAAATCTTTTTCCGGATTATTTCAAGCCTTTTCATTTTTACGGTTGTTTAGAATCGGTAATAAAATTAATGAAATAATTCCAACTAACACAATTGTTACGTTTTGTGAAGTCCATATCAGCCAACCCAAAGCATAACCCTGTTCACTGGCAACGCCATAGAGCACCAGTGTTTCAGCAACAATGGCAGGATAAATTCCAATTCCGCCCTGTACAACCATAATGCCGATTGATCCGAAAACCAGTACAGCGAGTCCGGCGTCAAGCCCAAGGCCACTGCTGGCCGGTATGCTGAAGAAAACAACATAAGCCATCAAAAGATATAATGCCCATATCGAAAATGTGTAAAAAAAAAATAACCAGATATTCCTGACTTTTGTAAGCGATTTCATGCCTTCAACAAAGCCGAGGGCCATCAGTTTGATTTTTTTATACAATTTATTTTCTTTTATTTTCTTTCCAAAAACCAGGACAATGATTCCAAAAACAACTGCAAATGATATCATTACAAAAGTAAAAGCTCCGGACAAGTCGTAACTGAGATGCAATTTGTTTTGTAAAGGTTTGTATATATTCTCATCAATATAACCCGAAAGGCGTTCGGCCTGTAATGCCAGGTTGAGGAAGAACAGAAAGAAGAACATCATCATATCCAGCACTCTTTCGGTTATCACGGTACCAAACGACTTTTGAAACGGCACATTTTCGTATTTGGTGAGTATTGTACAGCGACTTACTTCACCCAAACGGGGCAAAGCCAGGTTTGCGAAATAACCAATCATAACAGCATAAAACATATTGCCGTTTCGGGGTTTATAACCCATGGTTTCAATCAGCATTTTCCATCGCATTGCCCGTATAAAATGACTCAGAATTCCTAATGGAATTGCAAGTGCAATCCACCAGTAATTCGCATTACCCATTGAATTTAGAATCTCCTGCTTTTGATCGGCCGTTAGATTCCGGAGAAAAATCCATATAAAAAAAATACCGATCCCCAGGAAAACTGTGAAACGGATTATATTCTTGAGTTTTGGATTCAAGGGCTTTAGCTTAGTTTGTTTTGTGGAGTAGGAAATACGATGGCAGGCTTATGCTTTTTTGCTTCTTCAAAATCCATCTGAGCATACGAAGCAATAATAACAAAGTCGCCAACATGTGCTTTACGCGCTGCGGCGCCATTTAAGGATATTACGCCGGTGCCTCTTTCGCCACGGATAACGTAGGTCTCGAGCCTTTCGCCATTGTTAATATTTACAACCTGAACTTTCTCAAATTCAATCAGGTTTGCAGCATCCATAAGATCTTCGTCAATGGAAATAGAGCCGATATAATTCAGGTTAGCCTGCGTAATGATAGCCCTGTGTATTTTTGATTTTAAAACTTCAATTATCATAGCGGCGGCAAAATTACGAAATAATCATTTAACTCCTTCCGTAAGGCAAATCTTACTTTGATAAAAGAGTAGCAGACCAGTACCTGGCACTTAAGTGTCAGGTATGATCTGTTATAGCGATAGATATGTTTTTAATTAGAGCTTTTTAGTAGGGAAAGCAAAAGGATTTGTTTTAACTCCTGATTTTTTACCTATACCGAAACCATAGATGGCAATTTTCCCTTTATAAAACCCGGTAATTGTTGAATTTACGGTAGTTGATATCGAAAGGTTAAATGTATAATCATCACCATTTTTCGAAACGGTAATTTTTCCACCATTAAATAGCATAAGCCCTGAATATAAATCAGTTGATCCGTCATAATCAATTAACAAACCAGATTCATATCCAAACGTGTTTGGATTGAATGTAGTTTCGCTCGAACTGTACGTATATTCACCAGGTTTTAATCCTGTTGAATCGGAGCTTACCATGGCTATCATCATGTAATCCCCGGTTCCTGTTATCTCATCCGGGCCTGAATTTACATATTGAACTGTCAGTGTGTTTTCCAGGAAGTAAACATAGTATCCGTATGAGCCTGTAGAAACTTCACCTAGATTTCCAGCAAAAACAGTTCCTATAAGTGATTCTTTCTCATTATATTTAAAAGAGTTTGGTGGATCGGATTCATCTTTTTTGCAGCCTGCAATCAGGAGGCTACCGATCAGGATAATTGTTAAGAATTGAATTAAAGGTCGTTTCATATTGTTTAATTAAATAAGAAGTGAGTAATTGGATAGTTTTTATATTTTTCTTCGTAATCAATAATACTCCGTTATATTTTTATTTACCGCATAGACGCAAAACAATAAGTGTCAGATTATCAGCGGATTATGGTGCAAAGGTCTGGTTTTATATATAGTTGGTATTTAGACTATTGAAAATTATTAACGAGCTATTGTAATCAATACAGCACAATATTATCAATCAGCCTTACACTCCCGATAAACGCTGCCACGCATACCACCGCATGTTCCACATCCTGCCAATCTTCAAAAGGCTGAAGCGTTTCGATATCAACAACACTCACATATTCCACTCTGAAATACTTGCTTTCCTGAATCTCGCCGGTTACCAGTTGCTTGGTTCCATCAGGAATAAACCAGGAATAATTTTCTTTTATTCCTGAGAGGGCTTTGAATAACAAGGGTGCTTCTGTGCGTTCGTCCGCTGATAATCGGGCATTTCGCGAACTCATCGCCAGCCCGTCGGCTTCGCGGATAATAGGGCAGGGGACTATTTCGACCGGCATCTGCAACATGCTCACCATTTTTTTAATAATGGCAAGCTGTTGAAAGTCTTTTTCGCCAAAATACGCTTTATGTGGTGTCACAATTTCAAACAATTTCTTTACTACGATGGCAACACCTTTAAAATGGCCGGGCCTGAACTTGCCTTCCATTACCTTGTCGAGTTGTCCAAAATCAAATTCGGTTAAATCGGGTTCCGGGTACATTTCATCTGCCGAAGGCGCAAAAACCAGTGTACACCCGGTTCCTGCAAGTTTTTCCATATCCTCATCAAGTGTACGGGGATATTTTGCAAGGTCTTCAGGATTATTAAACTGGATTGGGTTAACGAAAATGCTGACAACTACAAAGTCATTTTCGGCTGCTGCCCTCCTGATAAGCGTAATATGTCCTTCATGCAGCGCACCCATAGTCGGGACAAATCCAATGGTTTTGCCTTCGGATTTTTGTTTTTGAATCGTAATCTGAGTTTCAGTAATGGTATGGGTAAGATTGATCATTTTATTTTTATTTTGTGATTTCCGGTAGAGACGCAATGCTTGCGTCTCTATAACGGAAATTAAATATTTTATGTTTTTGTTCTGATTTCAGAGTGAATCTGACTGATTCATACTGCCAGTCTAATTCGATAAAATTTTAAAAATTTCTTTCTCCATCAAATCCCCTGGCACCTCTATAATACGGCCGAGTTCAGTATTATTACGATAAAAAATAAAGGTTGGAACCAGCTCTATTTTTAATTCATCTACATGAGTGCCGGAAGCTTTTTTTGTGCGATCAACGCTGATTAATGTCAGGTTTTTATAGTCAAAATCCAGTTCATCCATTATTTTATAAAACCTTGGAACCCATTCCCGGCTGTCGCTGCACCATGTTGCCATTACAACAGTAACTTCAACGCCTGCCAATTTCCCGGCAAGATCTTTCATGGTTGCTTCATCGGTTTTGTAAACAGGGTATTCGGCTTTATAGGCAGAATCGAAATTGCAGTTTACGGTTGTAAATCCGTCGCGGTTGCAATACCCGATAAGCATTTCATTGCCTTTCTTCTCATCAGGAGTTTTCTGATTCAGATTTTGTGTGAATGCCATTCCCGGGATGAGTATTAAAGCAAGCAAAACCAGCTTTTTCATGATGTTACAAATTTGATTTGCTATTCAGTATTAGCATGATGCATTCTGGTAATCAGTATTTTAAAAGCATATTGCATGTTTAAAGCAAAACAATATTATTCCGTATCGCAAATTTTACCAGGTCGACAGTGGTTTTAAGTTCGAGCCGGGCCATAATATGATTTTTGTGCGACTCAACCGTACGGATACTGATAAAAAGCTTATCGGCGATTTCCTGGTTTGTCATGCCTTCTGCAAAAAGTTTCAGCACTTCGATTTCACGTTTTGAGAGAAGGCTTTCGTTGTTTTCTTCTTCCTGCGAATCGGATTTGGCTTTTTTGATATAACTCTTAAGAATTATATTTGAAATGCTTTCGGCAAAATACTCCTCACCACGTTGTATCGCGAAAATAGCCTCAATTAATTCCTTACGTGAAGTGTTTTTAGGCAAATACCCTCGTGCACCTGAATTTATGGCATTAAAAATAAATTCCTCCGATGTGTGCATCGATAGAATAAGTATGCGGATACCAGGATATTCACTGTGAAGTTTTTTGGTAATTTCGATTCCCGACATGCCCGGCAGTGCAATATCAAGCACGGTAATATCGGGTTGCAAATGTTTAAGCAAATCGAACAGTTCTTTTGCATCAGCAGCTTCCCCGATTATCTCAAAACCTGGTTCGCCGGTAAGCAGATTTGCAATTCCTGTGCGTACAAGCTGGTGGTCATCCACCAATAACAGTTTGATCTTTTCCATTTTCTGTATTATAAGGTATTGAAACCTTTATTATTGTACCATTTCCCGGCTGACTGTTAATTGTGAATTCGCCATCCAGCAAATGAGTTCGTTCGCGCATATTCTGCAAGCCATTTCGTTGAGCAAAACAAACCGGGTCAAATATAAAACCTTTTCCGTTGTCAGATACTTCCAGGGTAACTATATTATTTTCACGCCTCAGTTTCATTGTTACCTGTGTTGCCCTGGCATGTTTAGTAATGTTGTTCAGCGTTTCCTGTGCAATGCGATATAAATATATCTGCGATTTCTTCGACATTCTGTCAAGCGAACCTTCATTTTCAAAAACAGCCTTAAAACGTGCCAGCGAACCCAATTCGGAGCAAAGCGCCCTAAGGGTTGATACTATCCCGAATTCATTCAGCGCTGCCGGTAAAAGAGCATTGCAAACGCGGCGAACTTCTTCAATTGTTATGTCAATCATGTTTTTAGCAGAGTCAATTCCGGCACGCATCATCGAGTAATTTTGTGTTTCTGCATTCTCGAGTTGCAACTTAACTGCAATAAGTGATTGCCCGATTCCATCATGCAATTCTCTTGACAATCGGTTCCGCTCCTGATCCTGCCCGTCAATTACTGAACGAAGCCGCTGTAATTTTTCCCGTCGTAGCTCGTCCTCCTGTTTCCTTATACGTTGAAATATGTTTAAAAGAGTCTGGTTCAATTCAGCAAAGATACCACTGCCTTTAATGTCAATGTCTGTTAATGATCCGTTTTCAATGTTTTTTAAATTATTTCGTAAACGATAAATATGGAATGCCGTTTTAATACTCATAAAAATAAGCGCTGCTATGAGGAATAAAACCAACACAATGCTTAGGCTGTAGCCGGTTTGCCATACAATAACAACCAGAAGCAGGAGGGATATTAATAAAGGAGGTAAAACAAAATTGAAATAAAGCTGTTTCATAAATCTGTTTTAATTTTCGGGGATTTGGCAAAAACTTCAAAATTAGTCAGAAAATATATAGCTGCAAATAAACATGTAAGTTTGATTTTAGTTAGATTTGCATATTGAACTAAATGAAACAAAAACAGAATATGTCGAAGATAGGAATTTTTTTTGGTGGTAAAGATAACGGGAGTACAGCAAAAGTAGCCCGTAAAATACAGGAATTATTAGGTGATGAGGCTTCAATTCACAATGTTGCCAGTGCTGCAAAAACAGATGTAGAGAAATACGATTTCCTGGTATTAGGAACTGCTGCCTGGGGCATTGGCGAAATGCATTCCGATTGGGAACGGTTTATTGATACCATGGTTGAAGCTGATTTGGCTGAAAAAAAAATTGGATTGTTCGGCCTGGGTGATCAGAAAATTTACCCCGAAAGCTTCGTCGATGGAATGGGAACAATTTTCTGTCGTTTGCCTCATAAAGAAAATGTAATTGGCTACACATCCACACGTGGATATCATTTCTATTATTCTACTGCCGAAAAAGACGGTAAATTTGTCGGATTAGCCATTGATGACGATACTCAGAAGGAGTTTACTGACGAACGCGTTAAGAATTGGGTTAAGCAGATCAGGGAGGAAGCAGGAATATAGTAGGTTTTCTCATTTATACGTAATACTTTGTTACAGATTTCTCCATCAATTGATCTTTGGATATCAATTGATGGATTTTTTTTTAATAAAGTACTTAAAATGCGCAATTAACGCAGGTAGATTAGTTAGTGCTGGTTTAAGTATCTGTAAAACAGATTTATATCTACTATTTATAGGGAGAATCTGTCATTTAAACTGGCGATTTATTGCTCAGAGAGTGTAATACATCACTAATGAAAGTGTTTTTTATATACGTATAGATTGATATATGTCAATTATTGAAGTTTTTTCAATATTTAACTAAAAAAAAGTTGTCTGAATGTTTTTTCCTTCAAAATAATATACAACTTTGCACCCTCATTCAGGAACATTTTATGAGTCACCTTAGAACATCCACTTCACTTTTACGCAGAGCGATCCTTATCGGATGGGCTGTAGCAGTGGTATGGATCTACTTAGGTAATCTCGTTAATTTTCATCAGAATCGCATCTGGGGTAAACAACTGATACCGGTTGCCTGTTCCTCAACACGGTATAAAGAAAAAGATAGTTCTTCAGTTGATAAAAGTGAAGGCATTTCTAAGAGTATTGACTCAAGCAACCATCTGGATTTTACAACTCCTGTTCAGCAGGTATCTGCTGCTCCTTATTTTGTAATAGTTTCCTCTCACCTAATAGTTTCCGATACTCCAGTTCTTCATCAGGGTATCCTGGCCTTTTCTTTCAGAGGCCCTCCTTCAGTTTAATTTCTGTTCACCGGTATTGTTAATGCACAAAATTTGTTTTGTGTGTCCTGACTTGTATCGCATTCCTATTCAGGATATAATCCTGTTTGGATCAGCTGATAATCATGCTCTAAAAATCAAACTAAATTAATTTTATAAAAATGAAAACTAAGTTTTACACTTTTGTTGCATTACTAGCAACCACTTTTGCAGGCATTATTCCTGCTATGGCCCAATATGCAGGCACAGTAAATGATTCAGTGCTTATGGGACCATCTTACGCCAATGAAGTTTATTACAGCATGTCTGCCGGCAATCAGGGCAGCAGTAGCCGTTCAACATGGGATATCGCTTTCCGTGCAAACAGGATGAGCGCTAGCATACTTACAAATGATGGTTCAGGGGTTGAATTGTTCTCATACCCTAACGCCGATACCAGTGGATGGGCTACTGTTGATACAAGCGGACTTTCGGGCTGGAAAAAAATGTTCAACTCTATATCTGATTGGGAAACAGGCGCTTTTGTACAAAACCAAAAAGGTCATCCTGATTATGGATGGGGTAAATATAATTCAGTAACGCACAATGTAGTAGGCGATTCACTGTTTATTATCAAACTTCGTGATGGCAGCTTTCGTAAAATCTGGATTAAGGAGAAATATTCCAGCGATAATATTTTCGAAATCCGGATAGCTAAACTGGATAATTCAACTGACAATACAATTCTGATTGATTGCAATCCTTATGCTACAAAAAACTTTGTCGGTTACTCCATTACTACTGACGAATTGGTAGATTTTGAGCCTGTTGCTTCCACTGAGTGGGATATTCTTTTTACCAAATACATGGGTATAAATAATGGGCAACCTTATCCGGTTGTTGGCGTTCTGAGTAACTACCATACCAAGGTTAATAAAATGCAACATATCGCTCCTGATTTTATAACCGCCGAAGATGCAACTGATTCAACACGTTCACCAATCGGTTATGACTGGAAAACTTTCAGCATGTCAACATTTACTTATGTAATGGCTGATTCCGTTGCTTATTTCGTTCAGGACAGGAGTGGAGAAATCCATAAACTGGTTTTTACGAAGTTTGTCGGAACATCCACCGGTTTCATAGGCTTTAAAACCGAACTGATATCACTGACTGCCTTATCAGAAATTGAAAAATCCGGCTTTAATGCTGCCGTTTATCCTAATCCTGTAAATCAAATAATGAATCTTGCCATTAATCCGGGAAAATCCAGGTTTGCCATGGTTTCGATGCTTGATATGTCGGGCCGAACAGTTTTAAACAAGCGTTTTGATTTGCAAACAGAAGAACTTTCTACTTTGCAGATTCCTGTTTCAGGGCTTCCTTCAGGGATTTATATGATTAAAATTCAGGCAGGTAAGAATGTTATTTCACGCAAGATTGTAGTAAATAATTAATGTTGAGGGTTTTGTTTATGATTATTATATAGGGAATGATGGAAAAGCTGCCGGCTGGAAAGAATAGCCTCCGGCTGGCAGGTTACCATCAAAATCAAATAACCTTATATCCTCTCATTCCACGATATGTAAATACTTTTTGTTGGTTGTTTTGTTTAATAGATTAGTAGGGCTAATGGTAATGCTGCCAGCCAAAGGAAATTTCGGAGGCTGGTAGTTTACCACATTAATTTTTCAAACAACTTAAGTGTTTACAAAAGCATAAAAACAGAATGATACTAATGTTGAAAAGTTTGTTTATCAGGTTATCAGGGTTGATGGTGTTACTGCTGATCGGGAGTGAAACTTTCGGTCAGCAGGCCACTGTCAGAATTATTGATGCCAAAACGAAAGAACCCGTCCCTTATGCTCATGTTTGTTTCCAGAGCATAAAGTCTGATGTTCAAACTCATTTTGTTACTGATTTCAAGGGTCAGGTACCCAATGAAATTAAAGAGACAAGCAAAGTTGCCATCTCATATGTAGGTTACGAGACGTATATTGACACAATACAGCCTGGAACTACTTATACATTGATGCTGGTTCCTGCAGTTCTGAATATGAGCGAAGGTGTTGTAACGG
>JAIFMH010000044.1 GCA_020048595.1 Bacteroidota bacterium
GTATAGGTAGTGCGTTGCTCGGCAGTGTATTTTACAGCACGCTTTTGATCATACTGGTTAAGTTGTTCCGCGGTTACTTTAGATCCCTGTACAATATAAAATTGTGAACCTGAAGATTCCTTTTTAGGATTAACCTGGTCGCCCATCCGGGCTGCTGCCAGTGCACCTTTTTTGTGGATGTGGGCCGGTACAAATTCAGCCGGAACCCTGTCGCTCATTTCGGGTAATCCTGCCGGAGCACCTCCGCCCTGTACCATAAAACCTTTTATAACTCTATGAAATGGTGATCCGTTATAAAAACCATTTTTGACAAGTTTAACAAAATTATCGCGGTGTTTGGGCGTATCGTTGTAAAGTGCAACTTTGATATCACCTAAATCGGTATGAATAAGCACTTTGGTTACTTTCTGGGCATCTATTTCCGTCATAAAAAGAATGATAAGGGTTAAGGTTAAAAAGAGCGTTCGCTTCATGTGGCTAAGTTTGATTTGTGTTAAACGTAACTTTTGATCTTTTATTTTGATTTCTGAATCAGGAGAATGAGTGGGAGAAATGGAGAGAGGAGATGGGGCGAAAGGAGATAGAGAGAATTAGGAACTAAAAAACCAAGTGATGTGGGAATTTGAGAAATTTACATAGAGCTATGGTAAAAGTTTTATTCTTTACGCAATACTTTTATTGTCATGCGGATATCCTGGACAGGGCGATCATTTGTGTCAGTCTGCACGGCTGCTATCTGATCAACAATTTCCATGCCGCTTATCACTTCTCCAAAAACGGTATAAGCCCCATCAAGATGAGGTGTACCTCCGATTGTAGTATAAATACGACGTTGCTCATCTGTAATCATGAAAGGTGTAGTCCGCATATATTGGGCTTCGACTGCATTACGGTATTTATTAATCATCTGCCGGATACTGGCTGTATCACGGTTATCCGACATTTGCCTGAAAGCTTTCAGTTCATCTTCCTTGCCTTCTTTTTTCAACAGGTCCATCATAATGTACTGCTTGGTGCGGCGCTCCACTTTCTGCTCCACAGCATTGAGTTCATCGTTGGTAAAAACTTTTCCCTGTACAATATAAAACTGCGATGCCGAGGATGCTTTTAAAGGATTTTCATCATCACTTTCGCGTGCAGCAGCAAAAGCACCCCGCTTATGCAGATAGGATGGCACATATTCGAATGGAATTGTATAATTGGTGTCGCCATCACCGAGTAATGCTCCGGGCATGGCATTTTTTGAACTGGGATCCCCACCCTGAATCATAAATTTCTCTATAACCCGGTGAAAAAGAGTCCCGTTAAAATATCCGGCATCAGCAAGTTTCACGAAATTTTCCTTGTGCCTGATGGTACTATCGTAGAGTTTTACAACAATATCACCATAGGGCGTTGTAACGGTAACGAATGTTTCTTTAGGTTTGGAGGTGCATGCTACCAGCAATACTGCCAGTATGGAGACAATCAGGAAATTTTTCATCAATTATTTTTTCAGAACGTATTTTTTTGAAGGTATGCGGTAGAAATCAATCTTTAAATCCTGTTTTGGTATCCGAATAGCATTTGCGGCACAGAGGCTCATAATTATCTTTTTCGCCTAATAAAACAAGCTTTTCACTAACCACAGTGCGATGCGAATAATGGGCCAGATCTCCGCACCGCATGCATATCGCATGAACTTTGGTAACATATTCGGCTGTTGCCATCAGGGCAGGTATTGGCCCGAAAGGCTTTCCCTGAAAATCCATATCCAGGCCGGCTACAACCACCCGGATTCCCTGGTTGGCTATATAATTGCATACGGCGGAAAGATCATCATCCAGAAACTGAGCTTCATCAATTCCTACTACATCCATACCATCAATATAAAGTAATATCTGGCTTGCATTTTGGATAGGAATGGATCGGATACTGTTCTCGTTGTGCGAAACAACATTTGTTTCATCATAACGTTTATCTATCTCGGGCTTGAATATTTCCACTCTTTGCCTGGCAATACGCGCCCGGGTGAGCCTTCGGATCAACTCCTCGGTTTTACCGGAAAACATCGAACCGACTACAACTTCGATCCAGCCTCTGCCTTGTGATGGATTGTTAGTGGATTTTTCAAGAAACATAAGCAGGGTAGTTTATTCTTTGTTAATTTTAGCACCTGATTGGAAACGCAAACTTAATGAAATAATTGTTTCTTTTTGTAGCCAAAACTCATGATAAAACACAAATTCTTTCAACAAAAACAAGGTAAACTGCCAGCTTTCAACATTTTACAAGTTGATAAATAAGAATGTTATGCCGGAAAGGAGTTTTAAGGATTTGCGAGGTACGAATAACGATTCCGGTTGTTTTGTCAATGAATTCTAAAATACGATTAAAAGAACAACCTATTTTTAACTGAAAACATTCGAATGATCATTAACCATTTCCCCATTAACCATTAACTTTTACCCAACTCATGGAATTAAACCGTTTAACCCGCGATGCCGACGATCTGATCAGAAAAGTAGTATCAAGGTACAATCAATTATATGTTCCGGCAGGCACTATTTCGCAATTGGAACTTGATCTGATGCTCGATGATCTTCGAAAGCTTTATGATACTTTTAAACATATCGGATATATAAACCTGACACTTCAGGACACATTAACCAAACCTGAAGTAAAAGTTAATACTGCCGTTCCATCCCAAAAACCCGGGATAAGTTCTGATCAGCAACCTGCTGCTCCAGCTACTCCGATATTCAGTGAGAAACAGTACATTTCTCCTGAGCCAACCGAGGCACCTCCTCAACCTCAAGCGGAACCTGAATCCCTAACTGAACCGGAGACAGAAAACAAACTGTTTTACAAATCAGGATCTGATAATGCAACACCTGATATGGCTGTTGAAGAATTAATAACTGAAAGTGCCCCTGAAACCGTTGTTGAAAACCAGGAAAGTACTGGATTTGCACCACCAGAAATTGAAGAATCCACTCCACCGGCAGCAGAAAACGCCAATCCGGAAACTCCTGAACCAGCCCCGGCCATGCTAGCCGATAAGTTTAATTTAGGCAGTAAATCGCTGAGCGAAACTATGGCTTCAGCACAGGCGAAGAGCGTTATGGGATCGCGGTTGCAGTTTCAGCCTATTGCTGATCTGATAACCGGGATTGGACTCAACGATAAATTCAGCATTATCAGCGACCTTTTTGGAAACAGTGCAGAGAAATATGATGAAGCTATTCACAGGATCAACAAAGCAGTTAATCTGGACGAAGCGAACTGGATTTTACAAAAGTACCATTCTGCGGAATGGGAACATAAACATGAAACACTTGCCAGACTGAAGGATTTTGTAAAAAGGAGGTTTATTTAGAAAGGGGTTAGTGTTTAGGGATTAGAATTTGGGGGTTTAGAATTTCTAATTTCTATACATTACAAATCTTTACAAAAAACCATCATCATTTATACGTTAAACAGTACTAAAACTTTAATATATCATGAAAACAAAAAAAATATTCCTTCCGATACTATCAATACTTCTATTTATGGGGCCTTTTGTACATGCGCAACAAGAAATGACGGACTGGGAAAAGTCCGAATTAATAAGAATAAAAACGGACTGGCCGAACCTGGCTCGTTATCGTGCCGAAAATGAAAAACTTGGTTTGCCAGCTTCCGGAGAAAAAAGAATTGTATTTATGGGTAATTCTATAACTGAAGGCTGGCAATATACATGTCCCGAATTTTTCGCCGGAAGGCCTTATTATGATCGTGGCATCAGTGGCCAAACGACACCACAAATGCTGGTAAGGTTCAGGCCTGATGTGATTGATCTGAAGCCTGAGGTGGTGGTAATTTTAGCAGGAATAAATGACATTGCCGGCAATACAGGACCTGCAACGCTCGAAATGATTGAGGCTAATATAGCTTCAATGACTGAACTTGCTAAATTTCATGGAATAAAAGTGGTTCTTTGTTCTGTTTTGCCTGCCTATGATTTTCCCTGGAATCCGGGAGTTTTTCCATCAGAAAGAATTATTGCACTTAATGATTGGATTAAAAAATACTCCGCTGACAATGGATTTACTTACCTCGATTATTATTCGCCGATGGCGGATGAACGTAAAGGGCTGAAAAAGGAATACTCTGAAGACGGGGTTCATCCCAACAAAGCCGGGTATAAAGTGATGGAACCGCTGGCAGAAAAGGCAATTGAAAAAGCCCTGAAGAGTAAATAAACTATATCAGGAGCAAAAACTGATTCCTTTCAGCTCAAATAATTTTTGCATGACATATTATCGCATTATCGTTAAAAACATCTGATTTTACCAGGCAAACAAGTACCAGATTTCAAAAAACAAGAATCGTTGCTACACTATCTTTTTGGATGGGTGCTTGTATTATTATTGCCCGTCGCAAGCAAGGGATTTGAACAACATCCATTTATCATGTTTATATTATTTAACATTACAGATTAAATTTACGCAAATTGAGGTTTTTAATACGCATTTTCATTCGCTATTTTTTATTTTCGATATTACATTTGTTATGAGAATTAACATTGATTGGGAATAATCAACTTTCATTGAACCAACTCAGGATAAAGATAGGTATCCAAAATGTTAGTAAATCTGATAAGGCCTGCCGCATACGCTCAACTTCATACCAGCTGAGTTCCTTATAACTAATAAAGCCTGCATAGTTTTCCTCACTTGTATTAACTAAACAGAGAAATACTACCAACACACCACTTTTTTACTTTACAACATCTGACTGAAACGATATCTATCAGTTGTAACTACCAAGACAATAAAAGCCTATACTTTTCACATTAAGACCATTACATTTTATTAAATCAAAAACCAAACCCCACCAAACCAAAATCAGAAGAAGATGAACAAACCAGACCCCAAACCCCAATTTGAGCCAGATGCGATCAAAATGCTGCTGTGCCGACCAAGTATTTTTAATCAACCAATAACAAAAACGCTATGAAAATCCATTATTACGCATTATTAATTCTTGCATTTATTTCGCTGCAGGTAAATGCTCAAACACAGGTAAGCGGTAGTGTAAAGTCAGTTAGTGACGGGCTTACGATCCCCGGAGTATCAGTTGTTGTGAAAGGAACATCAGCCGCTACTCTGACCGATATAAATGGTAATTATAAAATTTCGGTACCTGAAAAGGGAAACACATTAGTTTTCACTTATGTAGGAATGAAAACCCTTGAACAGGCAATCGACAAGCAGACAGTTATTAATGTAAACCTGGAAGTTGATGCAATAGGCCTTGATGGCATTGTAGTAACAGGCTATGCAAATGCACGAAAGCAAGACCTTTCGGGAGCGATTTCCACCTTAAAGGTCGGAGAAAATTTCAAAGGCCGCCCGGCTTCGTTGGGCAATATGCTGCAAGGGCAAATGGCAGGAGTACAGGTAACCCAAACCGGCGACCCAACCGGAACACCTGTAATAAATATAAGGGGAAAAGGAAATAAAAATGGGGATGCGGTATTAATTGTTGTTGACGGGGTTCCAAATGCACCTTACAACACTGCTGATATTGAATCAGTAACAGTACTGAAGGATGCTGCATCAGCTGCAATATATGGTGCATTTGCAGGTTCAGGCGGAGTTATTTTAATTACGACCAAGCAGGCAAATGAAGGAAAACTCAAGATTGATGCCAACGTTTGGTCGGGCGTTCAGGAAGCCTGGCGCTTACCTGAAGTACTCACTTCCGAACAGTTTAATATGGTTTGGAAAGATGCTTCGGTGGCAGCCGGAAAAACTGTACCCACAACGTATAATCCTTTGCTTTTCCCATACGGCAATGTTACACGCACCGATTGGACAGACGCAGTTTTCCGTCCCGGAAAGATGAATCATTACGATTTAACACTCAGTGGAGGATCAAAAACCGTTAAAGCCCTTGGATCGGTCAGCTATGACAAAACGGAAGGAACACTTATAACAACCCATGCCGAAAAACTCACCTCAAGGTTAAATGTTGATTTTGCATTAGCAGATTGGGTAACTTTAAAACAGAGTACTGTTTATGATTATACCAATGGCAAAAGCAGTGTTGGCGATGGTCACACAGGTACAATCTTCACAGCAATGGCATATCCGAGGTTTTCAACTGTATATGAATACGATGAATCAGGCAACCAGTTATATGGTGGAACTGTTCCTCGCTGGGCACTCGCCGAAGGATACAGTGTTGAAGCCGATTTGCGTAACCCGGTAGCCATGCTGGAAAAAGTACGTCAGAATAATCCGGGAAATAAGTTGTTCTCAAATACATCCCTCGAAATAAAACCATTTTTTGGATTAAGCCTTAAAACAAACTTCGCATATGAAATCAGTAATCTGAGGAATGAATCATTCCAGGCTCGTTTTCTTGAACCAGGAAGAACCATAGATCAGAACTACAGATCCATTGGTAATACTTTATATTCCGGATATAACTGGGATAATATTGTTTCTTATTCGAAATTACTGGCAGAAAAGCATAGCATCTCTGCTCTGGCTGGTTTTACGACAAGTAAAAGAACTTCAAGGTATAACTATAATCAAATGCGTGGATTTGCATTTGAAGATGAACATCAGACTGTTTTCCTTAATGGAACGGACTGGTCAGTTAAACCCATCGAAGAAATCTGGGAGGAATCATCTGTTTCAGCTTTAGCCCGGGTTTCCTATTCATACAATGACAGATATTTTTTAACAGGTAGTGTGCGCAGGGATGCATCATCAAAACTGAGCCCCGAAAACAATTCAGATGTATTCCCGGCTGTTTCCGGTGCCTGGAAACTCACATCAGAATCCTTCATGGACAACATCAAAGCAATTAGCTTCCTGAAATTACGGGTAAGTTGGGGACAGGTTGGAAATATCAATTCAGTAAGGCGTTTTATCTATGCTCCTCCTTATCAGGTTACGAGTTGGCCTTTGTTCTTAGGGCCAGACGGCGAGAATCAGGAATATGGAATTTATCAACCCACAATCCCGAATCCGGATCTCAAATGGGAACGCACCGAACAGACAAATATCGGATTTGATTTAGGCTTATTCGATAACAGCATAAATGCTACGGTTGACTATTTTTATAAATACACAAAAGATCTGATTGAAGCTATGCCAGTTCCTTCTGTGGCAGGTGTAGCGTCACCACCCGAATTTAATATCGGTGAAGTATTAAATAAAGGATGGGAGTTTTCTTTAGCGTATACTAAAAACATCGGTGACCTGAATATCAATGCTTCTGCAAACCTTTCCAAATATACCAACGAAGTAAAGAACCTGGGTGCAACTGAGTTTATCGCGCATAACAATGATGTAAATTCAATGAAGCCGTTACAATCAACAGTTGGGCAACCCTGGTATTCCTATTACCTGATTGATGCTGTAGGATTATTCAGGAGCCAGGCAGAGATAGATAGTTACACCTGGACAGATCCTCAAACCAATCAGTCGGCATTAATACAACCAAATGCTAAACCCGGAGATATCAAATACGCTGATTTGAATAATGATGGAAAAATTAACGATGGTGACAGAACTTATATGGGAGCCTATGATATGCCGAAATTGAGCTATGGGTTTAATCTTGGAGCAACATGGAAAGGGTTTAGTACAACTATGTTCTTCCAGGGTGTTAGCGGAGCATACGTATATAATGGTGTAAAAGCCATGACTTATGCAGGGTTGAAGGGATGGAACATGAGCACGGATATCCTTGATTCATACAATTACAATCCGAATTCTGATATTCCACGATTATCAGTTGTTGAAGATCCTAACGGTAACTATAGTAAGGTTTCAGACTTTTTCCTCGAAAAGGCTGATTATCTGCGCTTGAAAAACCTAAACATCTCCTACTCTCTTCCTAAATCATTATTTAAAAAAGTAGGACTTTCAGGAACTCAGCAGATCAGGTTCTACTTTAATGGTGAAAACCTTATCACTTTTACAAACTATAGTGCATTTGATCCTGAAGTAGGTAATCAGGGAGTTGATTCAGGAAGATTCCCTATTTCGAGGATGTATAGTTTTGGTATTGATGTAACATTCTAAAAAAGAACATAATCATGAAAAAGAACATAATTATAATAATACTGGTTCTGATTGGGATGAATTTCTCATCCTGCAAGAAATTTCTTGAATTCGAACCCTATGGACAGCCTAACCAGCTTTCAAATCTTACAGATGATCAAGCCATGCAGGCCGTTTACTCCCTCTTTTACTGGCAATACCGTGAAGGTACAATGGGGCGGGGATTTATGTGGTTTGAGAATTGCAGCGATAACCTGATAACAGGTCGCTCGCAGGCTGAGGCTCAGAATATTAAAAATTTTATTGACAACGGCTCAAACAGCCGTGATGTGCGTGACAACTGGCCTCAGATGTACCAAACCATAAATTATTGCAACCAATTGATAAAAGCCGCTCCTACTGCTGACAAATTATCGCCGGCAGTTAGAAATAATGTACTTGGCCATGCTTATTTTTTCCGGGCATTTGCATATCTGTGGCTTGCTCCCTGGTATGGCGACAATGGCCCGAATGGAGGAATACCCATCGTTACTGAAAATACTACAATCGATAATATTGATGTACCCCGGCCTGAATCTGTAATGGCAAACTACACAATGATAATCGAGGATTTGGAAAAAGCCTCCGAACTTCTCCCTTACTTTGACGAGATTCCTTCAGCAGAATGGGGGCTTATGCACAAAACAGCAGCCTGGGCTCTTATGGCACGCGCTGCACTTTATGCCGCCCAATACGATAATACCTACTACGACAAAGTTATTGAATACACTGACCGGGTTATTAATTCAGGCAAACATTCATTGGTGCCAAACTATGCTGATGTTTTCAAAATTGAAAACAACTGGAGCCGTGAATATATCATGAGTGTTACCAGCACCGAAATTGACGGAGCAAAGCTTCCGG
Source organism: Bacteroidota bacterium (assembly GCA_020048595.1). Lineage (GTDB taxonomy): Bacteria > Bacteroidota > Bacteroidia > Bacteroidales > UBA4417 > UBA4417. The sequence continues at coordinate 8,949 of JAIFMH010000044.1, forward strand.
GAGTAATTTTCCAGAATGGTGGTTTTGGAATATATAATACATGGGGTTATTTTCAGCCTACATTAGAACTATATAATGCTTTTGAGGCAGAAGATACAAGACGTGCTGCAACCATTCTTGCACCCGGAGAAAAAGTTCAGTTTGTTGGTAATGAAATTATCTGGGCAGTAAATCCTTCATCAGTTTCAAGTCCTTCAGCACTCACATTCCGTAAATATCTAGAGCCTTTTGCTGCTGCCGATGCTGTTGGAACAACCGTTAACCCAAACAGTGATAACGGGACAACTGACCTGAATATACCGATTGTACGTTATTCCGATGTTTTGTTGATGAAAGCCGAAGCACTCATATGGCAGGGCAAGAATGGGGATGAACCATTGAACAGGGTTAGGATACGTGCCGGGCTAACCCCTAAAATAAATGCCACAAAGGCCGATCTCAAGAATGAGAGACGGTGCGAATTCGCCCTTGAATTCGGGGTTTTCAGGCATCTCGACCTTGTACGGTGGGGTGATGCAAAAGACGCTTATGCTCAGCCACTTCACGGGTATAAAGTAAATCTGGGTGGTAATGGCATTGAATCGCTCGAAGTAATTGAGGTTTGGCCTGCCCGAACATTCAATCCACTGGTACATCATGTATTCCCAATCCCTGCCAGGGAGGTTGCAAAAAGCAAGAACTTAACTCAAAACAAAGGGTATTAATACTTTTGAAACCAGGTGAACGGTACCAGAAAGTAAAATAAAACCGAAGTTACTGCTCCCTATTCAAAGCATTTAAAAATCATAAAAGCTACTAAAATGAAGAAAAACATATTATTCATACTAATGGGAATTGCAGGTATTTTTTCCGGATGCAATCCTGATGAGGATAACAAGGCCGATGGACGTATGATTGGGCTTGAGGTTACCTTTAAACATACCGATCCTCGCACAGGCGAAGTATTAACCAACGAATTTGAAGAATACTACAGAGATAACGATGTCATTAATATTGATGTTGAATCAAATTATACCATTAAAAAAGTCGAGGTTGTTGATGCTACTTCTCAAAAAGCCTTATCGACATTGGATGTTAATGGGGGCAAGACTTCGTTCTCATTTCCTGTTAACGACCTCAATATCCCGTTTGGTCAGCGCGCTTCGCTTAAATTTCATCTTTATTTTGATGATGAAGGAAAGGAGGGATTCAGTTATCCTTCAATGAAGTCATACACGTTTAATGCGATCAGCGATATCCCATCTATTGTGAGCTTTAAAAAATCAGATGGTAGTAGTATTGAATTAAAAACTACAGATTTTAACATTGTAGGGTTTGCAGATGATCCTATACATGGTGTATTTGCCACAACAAAACCCGATGAAGTTTCATACCTCGAAGTGGAAAACTCGCCCCTGCTCAATTTTGGCGTTACAAAAAATTTCTCAATCAGTTTTTGGGTTCAATCTAACCACGACACGGACGATCCTGCCATGATGGGAACACAGGATTGGAACAGCTCAGGAAATAAAGGCTGGGTTATTGCCTGGCTTAATGGACGTATTCGCGCAGTAGCCTGCGACGGAGAAGGACATAAAACTGATCTTCGGACTGCTCCCGAACAATCAATTCTGGGTACCGATTGGCATTTTGTTACTGTAGTTTTCAATCGCTCAGGTAATGCTGAAATCTGGATTGATGCTAACCTGGCAGTATCTGCTCTTATGGTTAATGGAAATATTGATACCGGACTCTCAGTAAAAATCAACCAGGATGGAACCGGGACCTACAGCCCACGACTGGAAGCCAATTATAGCAATATAATTTTCCATGATTACGCCCTTACATCCTCACAGATAACTCAACTATTTACGTCATCTAAAAAATAACCATTTCTTCTGCCGGAGGCTTCCGGTTAGCCTCCGGCATTTCTATACGATTATGCGTAAACAGTATTTTAGCTTACCAGCTAATGCTCTTATTAATGAAACCGAATATGACAGATCGTAATTTATTAATAGCACATGCTCTGTTACAATAATTTGGTTGGTTACCGATTGGTTGATTGAGGTTGTGCTTGCTTGTATGAAATGGTTTTCCAAAAAGCTCAGGTAGCTAATAGAAAACCAGGGTGAATGAAATCAGGAAATCATCACCTTTTTCCTGATTTCATTCCATACAAGTTGAGTAATGAAATTTCTACATATCATTAATAGTGAAAATTATCTGTAAAGCTTAACAATCAAAAACAAATAAGGGATGCAAAAATCACTTCTTAACTTTAATTACTCGATGATGACAGGAAGATTTGGGTTGCTTCTATTTTTATTTCTGATTTTATGTAAATTACTTACCGCTCAGAATCAATCATGTAAAGGCCATTCGCATAACGATTACATGCAGCAAAAGCCTTTTTTTACAGCGTATCACAATCACATGGCCTCTATAGAAGCTGACATTTGGGAAAAAGATGGTGAGTTGTATGTAGCTCATGAAAAAAACGAAATTCGCAGGGAGAATACCCTGGATGCCTTATACATTAAACCAATTGTAAAAATCTTCAACGAAAACGGTGGCAGAGCCTGGAAAAACAGTGAGCATTCTTTTCAATTGCTCGTTGAACTTAAAAGTTCCACAGGGCCTGCTTTAGACTTGTTGATACATAAACTGAATGCTTACCCGGAAGTATTTGACCTTACAAAAAACCAATATGCCGTGAGGATTGCAATTACCGGGAATGTTCCATCGAAAGAAACGTTTACTGAGTATCCGGATTTTATAGGCTTCGACGGAGAAATAAACGAAGGCTATACAAACCAGCAATTGAACAAAATCGCCCTTGTAAGCGATAACTTCGAACATTTTTCAAAATGGAAAGGGGAAGGTGCAATCCCTGAACAGGACAGAGAAATACTTCTTAACGCAGTGAATGCAGCTCATGAAAAAGGACTTAAAATCCGCTTCTGGAATGCACCTGATAATCCTGAAACATGGAGTGCATTTATAAAACTGGGAATAGATTTTATAAATACGGATCAGCCGGAATTGTTTTACAGGTATTATCCCGGTAATGAATAATTGAATTTTTACTGTTATTTTCGGTGAAAATTAACTGAAACTTTAAAATCATGAGTTCACGTCGGAATTTTTTACGCAAATCCGCATTAATTGCTGCAGCAGGAGCCATACCGCCTTTAGGCCTTTACGCAATGGCAAGCGGAGAAACCGAATCGCAGCCCCAACATACCGGGCCCACGCAGTTCAAAAATACGTATGTTAAAAATGTATTTGTAACTGAGAACAGTTTCCGGAACGAAAAACCGAAGATTTCAGAATCCCCGGGTTTTCTTAAAGCCCGGGACATTCTTCCTTCCCCATTCTGGAGTGGCAACAAAAATGCTATCGACATGTATTGGAAAACATGGGAAATAGCCTTCAGGAACATTAAAAATCCTAATGAAGAATCCGGATTTATAAGCTCGTATCTTGATACAGCTTACAATGGAAATATTTTCATGTGGGATTCCGCATTTATTACCATGTTCGCACGTTACGGGAGCCGTGCCTACCCTTTTCAGCAAACGCTCGATAATTTTTACGCCAAACAACATCCCGACGGGTTTATCTGCCGCGAAATTTGGGGCGATAGCGGAGAAGACTGTTTTCACCGCTACGATCCTACCAGCACCGGGCCCAACATAATTCCCTGGAGCGAACTGGAAAACTTCCATCACTTTGGCGACCTGGATAGAATACACAGGATATTCCCGGCACTTGTTGCATACTACCAATGGCTGAGGCTCAACCACACCTGGCAGGACGGGTCTTACTGGTCGAGTGGCTGGGGAACGGGAATGGACAACCAGCCCCGGGTTCCCAAAAACTATAACCCCATTTTTTCGCATGGGCATATGACATGGTTAGATACATGCCTGCAACAATTATTTATCGGTAAAATACTGGTCGACTTCGGATTCTATACCGAACGCTGGCAGGAGATTGAAGATATCGAAGATGAAACCAAATTCCTGAAAAAGTATATCAGGGAAAAACTTTGGGATCCCAAGACTTCATTTCTTTACGACCGTTATGCTGACGGAAGCCGGGGAACATTTATGGGAATCGGTGCATACTGGGCATTGTGGACTGACGTACTTGAAAAAGCAGAATTGGAACTTTTTGTTAAGCATCTGCAGAACAAAGACCTGTTTTACCGACATCATCCCGTTCCGTCGATGCCTGCGAATCATGAAAAATACCAGGCCGATGGCCGCTACTGGCAAGGTGGCGTGTGGGCTCCGACCAATTATATGATTATCAGTGGATTGAAAAATAAAGGATTTCACGACCTGGCCTTTGATCTTGCCATGAAACACCATCAGCGGGTAGGTGAAGTCTTTAATAAAACCGGCACATTCTGGGAATACTATGCTCCCGAAACATCCGATCCTGGTTTCCTGGCACGCCCTGATTTTGTTGGCTGGACTGGATTGGTGCCTGTAGCTGTGCTTTTCGAAGCTATTTTCGGGCTGAAAGCCAGCCAAACTAATAAAACAATTACATGGGATATCCGCCTTACTGAAGAGCATGGAATTGATCGTTATCCCATTGGGAAAGAAGGGCTTCTGAATTTGAAATGTAATAGCAGAAGCAGCCTGATTGCCAGACCGGTTCTCGAAATAACCTCAAATACCGAGCTAACCCTGAACTACACCTGGAAAGGCGGAAAAGAAAGCATGAAATTAATTCCGGGAATCAATAAAAACTAATCTGGATCTCTATGAAAAGACGCGATTTTGTTCGGAATTCAGCATTAGGCCTGGGATATTTAGGACTCGCAAATACTCCTTTATTTGCCTTGTCGCAACAAGGTTTTATAAGTAACCGCCCGCCTTTGGAGAAACGCACTTTCCACAGCCAGGCGGTAGAAGATGAGATTCAGCGGGTAAAAAAATCCATCAAAGACCCGGAACTTGCCTGGCTTTTTGAAAATTGTTATCCTAACACACTCGACACAACGGTTAAATACTCCGAGAAAAACGGAGAACCCGATACATTTATTATTACCGGTGATATAGATGCCATGTGGCTGCGCGATTCTACAGCCCAGGTTTGGCCATATCTGCACCTGGTTAAAAATGATGCGGAACTGCGTAAACTCTTTATCGGGTTAATAAACCGTCAGTCAAAATGCATTCAAATCGATCCCTATGCCAACGCCTTCAACGATGGGCCCAAAGGCAGCTATTGGGAAAGCGATATGACGGATATGAAAAAGGACCTTCACGAACGGAAGTGGGAAATTGACTCACTCTGCTATCCGGTCAGGTTGTCGTACCACTACTGGAAGGAAACTAAGGATAGTACTCCTTTTAATGATAACTGGCTGAAAACAGCAAAACTAATTGCAAAGACTTTCAGGGAGCAACAACGAAAAAACGATAAGGGACCATACCGTTTTATGCGTGTAAGCGAAATTGCATCCGATACTGTTCCTGGCAGAGGCTATGGCAATCCTATTAAACCCAATGGGCTTATCTGTTCAGCTTTCAGGCCGAGTGACGATGCTACCATGTTCCTGTTTCTGATTCCATCAAATTATTTCGCTTTAGTTTCGCTTAAGCAGATGCATTGAAAAAGTTTGCCGTAATTGATCACAAAACAGAAGGAAGGTTTATTCCTTTCGAGGTGGATGGATTTGGCAACTATCACTTTATGGACGATGCCAATATTCCCAGTTTGCTCTCGCTGCCTTACCTTGGGGCATTGGATGCAAAAGACCCGCTGTACATAAACACCCGCAGACTGCTTTTCAGCGATTTTAATCCCTGGTTCTGTAAAGGAAAATACGCCGAAGGTATCGGAGGTCCGCATGTAGGCGAAAATATGATTTGGCCCATGAGCATTATTATGCGCGCCATGACTTCCGCCGATACGATGGAAATTTCTGCCTGCCTGGGGTTCCTTAAACGAACCCATGCTGAAACGGGATTCATGCACGAATCCTTCCATATGGACGATCCGCAAAACTTTACCCGCTCGTGGTTTGCATGGGCAAACACCCTTTTCGGCGAATTGATCGTGAAAATACATCGTGAAGATCCGACATTACTAGAAACCGACTTTTAACATACTACTATGAAGAACCTACTGATCTGCATATCATTTACAGTCCTGCTTTTAGCCTCCTGCAAAAAAGGAAAAGAACTCCCTGTTGATTTTGTTGATCCTTTTATCGGAACTGCTTTCCATGGGCATACATATCCTGGTGCTACGACACCATTCGGAGCCGTACAGCTAAGTCCCGATACACGCCGCGGCAACTGGGACGCCTGCTCCGGATATCATTACAGCGACAGCAGCATGTATGGATTTTCACATACCCATCTGAGTGGGACAGGTTGTATCGATCTGGGTGATATCCTTTTTCATCCCACTACCAAAGCGCTAAACCTTAAACCCGAGGGTTATATTTACGATATGCTGCCATTTT
>JAIFMH010000379.1 GCA_020048595.1 Bacteroidota bacterium
GCATGCAGCCAAAAACTTAATCAGATACAAATTATAAAATCAACATGGAGCCATTTTCTGCAATTTTAACAGTCTTTATTACCTTTATAGGAATATTGATTTTCTTCTATTTTGTGCCAATCGGAACATGGTTTACAGCAAAACTCTCCGGAGTGAGGATTACATTATTGGAATTGATTTTCATGCGGCTTCGGAAATCTCCTGTTTCTGAAATTGTAAATGGACTTGTAATGTCAGCAAAAGCAGGAGTAGTGCTTGAACGTAATCAACTGGAAGCCCATGGACTTGCAGGCGGTGATATTACGAATGTTGTAACGGGAATGATTTTGGCAAAAAATGCAGGGCTAAACCTTTCCTTTCAACAAGCTGCTGCACTGGACTTTAAAGGGATAAAAATATCGGAATTAGTAATGAAAGAATTAAATATAAAGGAATGAATTTGTAATTTAGTAAAACAAACCACAATAACGGCACCCCGTTCATACGCATTTTATTTCAGATTTACAGACGCGTAAGGACAAGTGATGCTCAGCTAGAAATAAATTTTGAAAACCAGCAATAATATAGCTTTTATTTTAAATGCTGCAGGAATGTGTCAGGAAATAAGACTCACGCCAACAGAGGATAAAATTGCAAAACAAAATAACCACAATGCCTCTTCCCTCCGCAACCATGTCCGAAAAAGAGATTAAAACAGTTCGGCATGCATACTTATGGAAACTGCTTCCTCCGGCTATACTTTTTCTGAGCCTGGCCTTGGTTATTTTAATTTATACAGGCTTAAACCATAGTTCCGGCCTAACAACTGTATTGCTTACTGTTTCAGCATTTATAGCCGGGAGTATTTTTTTCTTTTCAACTACCCGGGATTACCGGCTGGACTTGCAGTTATGCAAAGTTTCGGTTCAAAAGGCTGTGGTTGAAGCTAAAAAACACAAGCTGGATTATGAGCCGGGAAGTGTTACCGTTCCGGTAAACCTGTTATCAATTATTTTTATAAAAAAAATTGCCTCACGGGAAATGAAAGAGTTGCATATTTACAGCATTATTGCCGGTGGCGAAACGTATTATACCGACAAGATCACCTTCGACAAAACAGAACCCGGAAGTGCCATTTTAATCCGCCGGGCCGAAAACACTAAATTGTTTTTGGGAATTGAAACAATATAAAAACATGTATGCCGGCATGTGTGGCTGCTTGGCCGGCACATTTCTACCAAATTGATATAAAAAAAATACCTAAATTGCCCGTATAAATTATTCATAGAATCCGGCCAACTTGTACAGGCATTAAATCAGCATAGCCCGAAATAAAAACATTCACTATTTAATTATTTTCTGTATGAAACGAATTATCCTCCCCGATTGCGCGATTTACGTTCAGACGTATGCAGCCTTAAACCAATATTTCAAACTTTAATGATAGTGATACAACTTCCATGCACACTTCAGAAAATAAGACAAAGGCGGATAGTTTTGAAGGGCAATAATATCTAAATTTGAAAACCGTAAATGTTATGGCACAAAGGTATGAGAAACGAATTTTTCAATACAAAAACAAAAGCATTTTTTTCTGTTCAATCCATTTCCGAATTCAGAAATAATTTAAAATTTGCTTCTCCGCATAAGTGGTATACGATTTTTGCCCTTGCCCATGCACATGGAGAAATAGCTGTTGATGATTACAAACTCAATCTAAATAAACCCATTGCTATATTTTTAACACCCGGGCAGCATATCCGTTTTTCGGATAACTCAACAGCTGAAGGATATGTTGTTTCATTTAACCAGGAATTTTATTGTATCGAATTTCATGATGCTGATGTTTCATGCAACGGGCTGCTTTTTGTAAACAATTTCGATTCGGTTAAATTTTTCCTGGATGATCAGCAACTTTCAGTATTTACAAATACAATGAAAGAGATGATTGCCGAATTGGAAAACCAGGCCACTTTACAGGATGAAATGTTGAAAAATCTTCTCAAAAACCTTCTGATCCGTTCCAACAGACTCTTTCGTGAACAGATGAGTATCGGTGAACCAGATGATACAAACATTGATTTTGTCAGGAAATTCAGCGATTTGGTTGAAAAACATTTTAAAGCAATTAAGCAGGTAGAAACCTATGCCGAAATGATGGGTATAGCACCCGCATCGCTCACAAAAAGATTGCAAAAATATGATATTGATTCCCCTTCCAGAATTATTAAGAAAAGAGTTGTAACAGAAGCTAAAAGACTGTTGATGTATACCGATAAATCAGTCAAAGAAATCTCCTCGATAATTGGCTATGATGACCAATACTATTTTAGCCGGTTATTTACCAAGGAAACCGGAATATCGCCAAGCGAATACAAGAAAAGTTTACTAAAATCTTAATCGAACCAAATTTGTCCATTATATAAGAAAGTATATCCATTTCAGAGGTAACCTTGTTACTCTAATTTTGTTTCATTATTAATCGTCTAAAAGTCAATTATATGAAACAGAATAAAAAACACGCTTTCGGGAAGCTTCTGCTGGCGTCAAAATCAATAGTTACATTACTGATATTCTCATTGGTATTTGCATCATGCTCAAAAGATGATGATGTTACCGAGCCCCTTGAAATGGGTACCACTGCACCCGGATTCTCTCTCAAATCTTTGGAAGGTGCTGATGTAAGCCTTTCCAACTTTAACAATAAAGTGGTTGTGCTGTTCTTTTTGGGCAACAACTGCCCATCGTGTAAAGCGGCTGCTCCAAATGTAGAAAGTATGCTGGTAACACCTTTTGCATCGAGTTCCGATTATATGGTTTTAGGTCTGGATCAATGGGATGGAAATGCAGCTTCACTGCAAGCTTTTAAAACTGCAACCAATGTCACATTTCCTCTCCTTCTGAATGCGTCGGGTGTGGCTGCTGAGTATAAAACTACCTTCGACCGGATTGTGGTAATTGACAAAGCGGGCAAAATCGCTTTTTCCGGTAAGCAATCGGCAGCGTCGGACATAGCTTCAGCGAAAGCAAAAGTTATGGAACTTATTGACCCGGTAAATCCTGCTGATCTTGCACCCAATTTTACACTTAAATCGCTTGATGGTTCGGATGTAAGCCTTTCGAGCTATAAAAACAAGGTGGTTACACTCTTCTTCTTTGGCAATAACTGCCCGTCGTGTAAAGCGGTTGCCCCAAGCGTACAGAGTATGCTGGTAGCTCCATTTGCATCCAATACAAATTATGCAGTGTTGGGCCTCGACCAGTGGAATGGAAATTCAGCATCGGTTCAAGCCTTTAAAACTGCAACCAGTGTAACATTCCCGCTGCTTTTAAATGCTTCGGGGGTGGCAGCCGAATATAAAACCACCTACGACAGAATTGTTGTAATTGATAAAACAGGCAAAGTCGCATTCTCTGGAAATCAACTGGCATCGTTGGATCTTGCCGCAGCAAAAGCAAAGGTTACCGAGCTTTTATCAAAATAAAAAATCCTCTATTTATTACCTGTATAAACACAATGCGAGCTGCAAAGCAGATGCAGCTTGCATTGCATAAAAATTTCCACTAATGAAAATACTGATCATTATGTTGTGTGTATTATTCTCAACCTTAGGTATAACAGCTCAAACTGTTACTGATTTTGAATTCAGGGATATTGAAAACAATACACGTACTTACAACGAACTCAAAGGCGAGAAACTTACCCTCATCGATTTCTGGGCAACCTGGTGTAAACCGTGCAATAAAGCCATTCCTGAGCTTAATAAAATTTACGGTTTATATAAAAACAAAGGAGTCGAAATAATTGGAATCAATTGCGATGGTCCGCGAAGTGTTTCGAAAGTAGCTCCCCTGAGCAAATCGCTGCAAATTCAGTATCCTGTATTAATTGATATAAATTCAGAACTGAAAACCGAATTAAACATCATTGCATTTCCAACACTGATCATGGTTAATTCAAAAGGGAAAATAGTCTGGATTCATGAAGGTTTTGTTTCGGGTGATGCAGAAATAATACTCTCCGAAATTGAGAAACAGCTAAAGGAAAACTAAGGATGCGCGCGACTCCGGGATATATCTGGCTTCTGGTATTTTTGTTAAGCCTTCCGGGCATTTCGCATGCTCAGCTGAGTGGTAATAATCTGGCAGAATATCAATATGGCCGTTTACCAAACGACACATCCTCGATGTCGACAATTTATAACAGATTGGTTGCCAATTATACGTATAAGTCGTTTAAAGCGGGTGCTACCCTCGAGCTTTTTCAAACTCCCTTTAATGGAGGTAGCTATGTGAAGTTGTCGCAGTTCTCGTTGCAATATAAAAAAAAGCCTTTCGAGGTTAAAATCGGCAATTTCTACGAAACTATCGGGCGGGGAATATTATTGCGCTCTTTTGAAATACCGGGGGCAATTCTTGAAGATTTAAGCTATCGTTCACGACATTATTTTAATCGCGATATATTGGGCATAAGTGCCAGGTTTCAGCATAAGAATTTTCAAACAAAAATTATCTATGGCAGTCCGCTGAATTATGTCTTTCCTCCTACACAGGAAATTAACGACAGGAGACCGGACAGCATCGCTGCTGTTTATTCTGAATATAGTTATAAGCAGCAAATATTCGGGGTTTCTGCCATGAAACATTCGAACAGCGGAATTGACAAGTATTTCTTAATGTCAACTGTATCGGGCAATATCTCGCCTGAATTTTCATACTACACCGAGATAGCTAAAAATATAAGTGATTTCGCTATAAGCGATTTCTCCGATCAGGCCTCGTATGCCATTTACAGCGGAGTGAACCTGGCAATAAATAATTTTGGCCTCAGCGCCGAATATAAAAACTACAAAAATATCCTTATAGGTTCCGGAATAAATGAACCTCCCGCATTAATAAAGGAACACTCATACAAAGTACTTAACAGAAGTACGCATGTATTGCAGCCGCTTAACGAAACGGGATATCAGGTTGAGCTTTTTTATACATTTCCTGACTTATCAACGTTAACATTTAATAATTCCATGGCAATAAACAACTTCGGACAGAAATTCATTTTTCAGGAATACTTTCTCGAATATGACTTTTCCCTGTCGGATAAACATGACATTAAAGTGTTTACCGATTTTGCCGAGGATCCCTTTAAACTTGAGGAACATCGTTTATCGGCTGGTATCAGCACAGATTGGAAAGTTTTTAAAGCTTCATCCATAAAAACCGACTACGAATTTCAAACATTCAAACGGCTGGGAGAAAATTATCAGAATCATATATTTGTTTTAGGCTATGCCTACAAATCGAAGATTATTTGTAACGTAATAACAGAATACAGCAATGATTCATTTATTGTTTCTGACGGGTCAAAAATTTGGGTTGGTGCAAATATAAAGTACCAGGTAAATAAAAGTAACAGCTTGCA
>JAIFMH010000146.1 GCA_020048595.1 Bacteroidota bacterium
ACGAAAAAGGGGTTTCATCGGCCAAACTCGACGAAGTGCTGTGGTACGATAAATCCGGAGAAAGTGCACGGAACAACCGGAATGTCAACATCAGTAAATTGCGCACGATACTTGACGAGGTGGGAGGCGTAGAGGTGATCAATGAAAACTCGTTTTGGAAAATCAGGCTGGATGAAGCGATCTACTGCGATTACTGTGAAATCCTGAATCTGCTCCGGAAGTCGAAATCAATCAATTTGGGCGAAAATGAAACGAACGAACTGATCGGTCTGCTGTCATTCGGCGAATTTCTTCCCGCCGTGCAAAACGATTGGATGGACGGGTTCAAATCCTGGTTTGCCAACGAAATTATCGACGGGCTAAGCTCGCTGTTCAACGAACCCGAGGTCAGGAATAATTTCAGCCTGCGCTACCACCTGGCCGAATGTATTTTGGTTTATGATCCGCTGAACGACGAAGCTTTCGCTATGAAATGTTCAGTTCTGTATCATTTGGGCAAAAAAGGGATGGCGAAAAACCTGTACGACGCTTTCTGCCGCGAATACAAACATGTTCTTGGAATCGACTACGCTGTTCCGTTCAACGATACCATTAAATAAGAGAATTGTTATTCCGAAATAACTACTGGATAAACTATAAAATTCCATTTTCTCAGTTTACTCTCCGCTTACGACAGCCCATTCTCATTTTAGGCGAAACTACTCGTTATGTCAATATATTGAATTGAAATAACATTAACACCATTTCGTTAAACCTTATTTCTAGACAGCAACCTCAGTAGAAAATACATGCTCACTGCCATAAACCTTATTACCTTCTGTTTATTTTCATAAATTAAGGTAATAAGGTTTGGGTTTATTAGTTATTTCCTTTCTACTTAAGTTTTTTCTTAGAATAAGGTTTTTAAGGCATAGTTATCGGGTTTAATGTTTATCTCCTTTACTTCAGAGGCACAAAGTAGGGCTGAATTATAATGGCCTTTCAGGCTCGGGCTTGTAAGCAAAGAGAAGCGGGCTGAGTAAAACATTTTAGAATATAACTGAAACACCAGGATTTTTCACCGGTTTTTGGGATTTTTCCGCCCGATAGGGCCGCTTAATGCGTTTATCTGACACTTAAAATCAAATTAATTTCCGATCCTTCCACCATCATTTCTATTTTTCGGCTGAACTTATATTTCTATGGTTCTGCAAGTTAAAGCATTAATAAAAAATTAAGTGATTATTATGCCACCGTTTAGTCAATTTTAACCGGTCTGTTAATAGGTCGCCACTTTATTTGCTGGTCGAAACTAAAATGAAAAATCCGCATTACAAACCAGTAAAACTTTAAGCCCATGCACTAAGAAAAAACAAAAGCAGATAGATTGCCTAAACCCATTTGATCTGAACTAGTTGATTATTAATGTAAACTGATTAAAATCTATGAAAAAAAAACTATTATTAAAGAGAAGGCTTTGCTTTCGACGAGCCTGTACTTTTTTACTCATTCTGATGAGTATCCAAGTTTCTGCCAAGATATCAGAAACTGGCGGACAAAGTCAGACTGAAACGGTACAGCAGAACAAGATTACCGGTACGGTAAACGACAATTCCGGGAAACCGGTTCCCGGGGCAACAGTAATGGTTAAAGGAACCACCACCGGATCCATCACCGATGAAAACGGTAATTATACATTAAACAATGTACCGCCCAATTCGGTGATTGTATTTTCATTCGTTGGGATGAAGACTGCTGAAACAAAAGTCGGAAACCAAAGCATGATCAATGCAGTTTTAGTTGACGAGTCTATCGGACTGGAAGAAGTGGTTGCTGTAGGTTACGGTACTCAAAAAAGGGCAACGATTACCGGATCTGTTGCTTCAATCAGAAACGAAGAGTTGATTAAAACCAAGACCGAAAATGTTGTCAACATGCTTACCGGTAAATTGCCGGGTGTACGTGTTGTACAAAAAAGCAGTGCTCCAGGTGCTTATGATTCAACAATTGATATCCGTGGTATGGGTAGCCCGCTGTTTGTAATTGACGGGGTTACCCGCGATCAGGCCTATTTTGCACGTATGGATCCGCAGGAAATCGAAAGCATTTCTGTTCTTAAGGACGGTTCTGCAGCTATCTACGGTTTGCGTGCTGCCAACGGAGTAATTCTGATTACAACGAAGAGTGGTACATCCAAAGCAGGGAAAGTTGAGTTTACCTATACAGGAAACTACACGGTACAACAGGCTCTCTACGTGCCCAAAGGAGTAAGTGCAGTAGATCACATGATCTTGCGTAACGAGAATACCTTTCAAAACTTCAGTACAAACTATTTGGTTCGCCAAAACCCGGTTTTCACACAGGAAAACATGCAGCCTTACCTCGATGGAAAACCTTCTTATGATTGGATGGATGTTGCTTTCGAAAAAAACACACCTCAACAGCAACACAATTTCTCTATAGACGGGGGTAGTGAAAAACTACGCTATTTTATGAGTCTTGGATATGCGAATCAGGAAGGTAATTACAAAGGCGGAGGTTATAACTCCGATCGTTGGAACTTCCGTTCGACAGTTGATGCACAATTGACCAAAGACCTGAGTGCAAAGGTGATGATTGGTGCTATAATAGATGAAACGAACCAGCCTAATTCAACCAGTTGGTCAACCATGAAAACAGCATGGCTGATGCGACCGGATGCTCCATTTTATGCGAATGACAATCCTGATTATCTGAATGGCGATGCGTCGGTGTTGTATGTCGGGCGAAATATTCTGGCAGAAATCGATCCGGCAATAAGCGGCACTAACCAAACCAATAACCGAAGACTTAACGGTACACTTCAATTAAACTACAACATACCGAATGTAAAAGGTTTATCGCTAAAAGGTTCTTATGACTATGCCATGGAACTTCCGGACCAAACCCGTTTTAAAAAGAGCTACAGTCTATTTAATTATAACCCTGGCACCTCGGTTTATACCCCCGTTGTAGTAAACTCTCCATCAAGTATTGAACGAAATGCTGATTTCAATTTTGATACTGATTTGCAATTTGGGATACATTACGACACCAAATTTAAAGGACATGATATAAAGAGCTTTTTAATTTTTGAAGAAGCCTATAGTAAATGGGACTATTTTAGAGCTTACCGCGAATTATTGATTGATTCGGAATACCTGTTTGCAGGAGAGGCCCTAAATCAGGAAGGTACTGGTGGTACTCCGGGCGACCGTACCAGTCAGTCTTTAATTGGTTCGTTAACTTATGCATTCAACGAAAAATACATGGTCGATTTTAGGTTCCGCTACGATGGATCATCAAGATTTCCGAAAGATAAACGCTGGGGATTCTTCCCATCGGTTTCAGCAGGATGGCGGTTAAGTGAAGAAAGTTTCATTAAAGAAAATATTCCGGTAATCAGTAATCTAAAACTGCGAGCTTCATACGGTGAAATGGGCGACGATGGTTCGGCAAGCAACTACCCTCCGGTTTTGGGCTACGGCTTAACCAACAGCATTGGATGGATGTTTGGCGATGCATTAAGTGGCGGTCTTCAGCCACAGGCAATCCCAAATCCAAACCTGACCTGGTACGAGATTAAGATGTACAACCTGGGTTTGGACTTTGGTGTATTCGATAATAAACTATCTGGTTCTTTTGAACTATTTAAACGCGACAGATCAGGATTATTGGCAACCAGCAGTTCGGTTGTTCCCGGCACTGTTGGCGCCAACCTTCCACAAGAAAACCTGAACGCTGACCGGAATTTCGGATGGGAATTAACTATGACATATCGCAACAAGTTTAGAGAAATAAATTACTATATCAATCCACTTATTTCTTCAACACGGAGCATGCGCACCGAATGGCTCGAAACGGTTGCCAACAACCAGTTTGACTATTGGAAAAACAGAACCAGTGGCCGCTACAACAACATTTGGTGGGGTAACGAATCACAGCACATGTTTACAAGCCTGGAAGAAATCAGGAATTATTCACTTCCTAGTGATGAGCATCCGATTGCAACTACCGGCTTACCACTTTTTAACTACGGAATAAATTTAGGCGGCTCATGGAAAAATTTTGATTTGGCTGCAAATTTCCAGGGATCTTATGGTGTTTTTGTAGAGTATGGTGAAGTACTTATCTCTCCATTATCATTTGGTGGAAATAACTCATTGGCGTTCTTTATGGACAGATGGCGCCCGGCAGATCCGAATGCCGACTTTTTCAGTACTGCTACCGAATGGATACCTGGATTTTATCCTGTAACAGGTCATGATGGCCGCCGGACTGGTACCAACCTCGTACAAAATGCTTCTTACATGAGGTTAAAGACTTTGGAATTTGGTTACACTTTACCAAAGAATTTATTCTCAAAAGCTGGGATTAAGGATTTCAGGGTTTACTTCAGCGGCTATAACCTGTTGACATTTACCGGATTGAAAGATGTTGACCCAGAACGCCCGGGTGCAAAAGGAGGAGCATCGACCAACACTGTCGATGTTTATAATTATCCGGTTAATAAAACCTTTACACTTGGTGCAAGCATTAAATTCTAAAAAATGAGAATCATGAAAATAAAACTTATTCTATTTACATTGATATTTGGGTTTGCTGTTTCTTCATGCCAGGAGCTGGAGTTAAAACCCAAGGGTATCTTAGGTGAACCCGAGCTGTTTGGTACTGCCTATGGCGTTCAGAAATACTTCGTTCAATCATACATGAATCTCCCGATTGAGGATTTCATTTATTACGCAAAAAATTCTCCAAGCAACAATTTGGGCTATAATGGCTACATGCCAGGCAACAACAATTACTGGCAGGCTTATAAAAATAGCCTTGCAACCATGGGCGGCGAAATTTACGGTTGGAATGTTGACATAGATGAAGCAGGTGTTGGCTACTGGCCATACGACCGTATCCGTATTGTAAATGTTTTTATCAATAATTTCCCCAATTACAAAAGCAAGTACGATGAGGCCACTTATAATTCATTAATGGCCGAAGCCCGTTTCCTGCGTGCATTCTTTTATCAGGGAATGGCCAAACGATACGGAGGTGTACCTATTATTTCTGAAGTACAAGATCCGATTAATACGCCAGCCGAAGAATTGCAGGTGCCACGTGCAACCGAGTATGATACCTGGAAATTTATCTATGAAGATTTGAAATTCGCGATGGAAAACATGAAGCCAACCAGTATTTCAGGTCGTGCCAACAAATACGTTGCTGCCGCTTTAATGTCGCGATCTATGCTTTATGCCGGTAGGGTTGCTAAATATACCCGGTATTTGGGTTTTGAAACGGAAGCTGCCATGCAGGCAGGTTTTATCGGTATAGATCCCTCAAAGGCCGATGAATTTTTCCAGTATGCTTACGATGCCGGTTTGTTTATCAAAACTGGGCCCTACGCACTTTATACCAAAAATTATCCGGATAAAGCAAGCAATTTTGCCAACCTGTTTTTAGACAAAACATCTTCGGAAAACATCTTCGTTAAAGGGTATG
>JAIFMH010000243.1 GCA_020048595.1 Bacteroidota bacterium
TTGTAGATTTATTCACGTCGAATTTGATCCCTGTGGTTATAAATTTGCCCTCAGTAAGGAATTTGTCGTAAAGTGGAACAGCTCCTTTAGCGATACGGATGTTTTTTACATAACCTACAGTAGTTCCGCCAGGGTTATGGTATGCCAGCCCTACTCCTGTTGGATTGTAACCCAGATTGGGAATATTAATAATTCGAACATCATCCATATAAGCTTTTAAAGCCCTTGTGTTAAATGAAATAGATATATGTCGCCATTTTGAAGTGTTGTCGTTTTTAGCTCCTGAAAAACCCGGATAAAATTTGCGTTCAATATCTTGTTTATGCTCACCTCCGTTTTTACCGAACCTTAACCATTTCTCGTCGGCCCGCATTGTTTTATCTAGCTTTAGCTGGTTTTTTTCATCGGATAAAAAAACATAATAGTTGCTTGATTTTTCATTAAAATAGGCATCGAACTCAATGGTAAACTCTTCCGGGAGGTAATCTTCGGTGCTGTTCTTTATTAAAGGAACAATGTTCGCACCGCTATTAGCATTGCATTTAATGAAGTATATCACGTTTTGTCCATCAAAATTTGCGTTTTCAACGCTACCCGAAACCAAATCCCATTTCGAGGGGAATTCGCCGTTTTGCTCGCCTTCCTGGTTGTCTTCAAAAATAATTTCGGTGCCGGGTACAAAATCATATTTTGCCCATTGTAGCACAGGTGCAGGCTTAACTGAATCCTGCGCTGCCGCAGTTTTTGTTTTTGTGGTGGCATCCGGTTTTGTGGTGGTGGATTTACTTCCTGATTTTTCATTATCGGCAGTTTTTGTTTCTGTTTTATTGCTGCCTGATTTAGAATCATCGCCTTTTACGGCATCGTCAATTCCATCTTCAACGGCATCCAGCGATTTATCAACGCCCTTGTCAATACGTCTCTCAACACGGTTTTCAACACTGCGCTCAGCTTTTTTAATACTGCGGTCTACTACTTTGTTAAGGTTTATTTGTGCTGAAGCATTTGTAACAGCCACAATAAACATGAGGACTACCAAATTTTTAATCATTTTGTTCATAGAATCAGGAGTTAAATATAGTGTTTATGTCGATTTGTTGGTTTTTTAGCAGTTATCCGGTATTTCTTAAACTTTTTTGTTAGTTCGAAGGAAGCATCTTTCTGAATCCCTCAGGCTGACGGAACAGACTTTCATTTAAAATGGTATCAGATTTATACCTTGTAAGCCTTTCTGAATGAATATTGCCGTTTTTATTCGTTTCAAGGGCTATCGGCTGCTGCCCGCATATCCACATATGCCCATCCGTAACAAGTTCCTTTCGGGAAACACATCCGGCAATAGTTAAAGTATCGGTTTCAATTGAATTAGAGTTATGTACTTTGTGATAAAGCAACCAGGCAGCCGACATCGGGAATGTATAAATTTCCGCTTCTGCTAAATCCGATACCGCCAGTGCTATACAGGTGCTATCACCTGAATCGTACATAAATACAGAATCATTTTTCAGGTATTCGCCCAGGAAACGGGAGGTTGTGGTTTTGTAATCTGAAAGTCCGGTTTCAGATATGATTTCGGAAAACACAACTTTATCTCCGTCGGGGCTGATATACATTTTGCGTGAAATCAAACTTTCGCGCCCCACTTCCACAACTTGAGCCTGAATTTCGGCATAAGCAAAGCTCATAGTATTGGGGTTCGAAGAATTGCCCGTGCAGCCGCAATTGAGAACTGAAATCAGCAACAGAGCAAAAGCAACTAACATTCTATAACCGGCCGAAATCATGTGTTAACTAATTTTCCGGCAAATGTGAGGCATGTATTTACAAATACAAAATATATGGGTATGACAATACTATGACACCACGTTATTTGATTGAAATACAGGCATTAAAACGGTTCTGCCACGAATTGAGTGAAAATGGCTTTTAAAAGGTCGGAAGTCCGGAGCCGGAAGACTGAAGTCGGAAGACTGAAGAAAGAGATGATTGGAGATTTGGCTTCCTTTAAGGATTTTTTTGCGTAAGTTAATTGGTCAATAAATTATTACTTTCACAGATAAATAAAGTTGTCAGGAATACTTCTGACTTCCGTCTTCTGCCTTCCGACAAAATAATAACACCCGTAAAATAAGAGTAGAACTAATAAAAATAAGTTAAAGTGCTATCTGGAAACAGTTAAACGGATGAAACGAATTCATAAAGATTAACATCGGGAGATATTTCCAGCTTTTTCCGGAGCCGGTTACGGCTTTTATCCACTGCTGCCGGGGTAACATTCAGCATCTGCGAAATCTCCTTTGAATTCAGATTAAGAAGCAGGTATGCGCAAAGCCGCTCTTCATTTGGTGTAAGTGACGGGAATTTTTCTTTTAGTTTTCTGAAAAATCCGGGATGTACATCATCAAAATGACGGCTGAAATTCTGCCAGTCGTTGTCGAGGTTAATATTCTGATTTATTTCCCTGATTACCTGGTTTATGACAGGCACTGCTTCTGAGGTTGATTCAAGTTTGTTTTTCAAATCAGTGAGCACTTCATTTTTATTAATCAGGTGAACTGTGGCCGAGGTTAATTCCCGTGCTTTAAATTCGATTTCAAGTGAAAGCCGGGCATGTTCGAGCCGCGAAATATCCTGCTCTTTGGCATGAAGCAATTTATTCTGCCTAATTGTACCGTTACGAAGCCTGATAATTAACACCAGGAAGAAAAGTGCGAGTGCAGAAGCTACCAACAAACCAATAAACAAGCGGTGGCGTTTTTCATGAGCCTGATTTTTCTCACTGAGACGGTTTATCAGATCCTGCTTTTTCTCAGTTTCGAAACGTGTTTGTAAATCATCCAAAGCTCTGCGAACCTCTACTCCATCAAGAGAATCTTTTAATATGAGATACCGATCCTGCGAAAGCAGGGCTTCTTTCCAATCAGATCCGGCCCGGAATGCCTGCGAGAGGTATTTATAGCCGGCCATTTCTTCCTCCGGCAAACCGGCTGTATGCGATCTTTTCACAACCATTTTCAGCAATTCTTTTGCTTTTTGAGCCTGTCCGAGTTTGATTAAAATACGGGCCATAAGCGTGGCATCAAATACAATCTGGTAATCGTCGTCGGTATCCAACACCATTTCATAGGCTTTAGTTGCCAGCGGTAAAGCTTCCTTATAGCGGCCCATATCATACAGCAGCAAAGCTCTTTCGGAAGTAGCTGTAGCAATGCCTTTTTTATATCCTTCCCGTTCACTGATGCGGTACATGGTGTCGTAATACAATTCGGCTTTGGCAAAATCACCCTTTTTACGCCACATGGCTCCCATATCGTTATAAATAGCAACGGTAGCCCTCAGAGTTGTGTATTCCTCAGTGCGTGAAAGTTCCAGTGCTTTTAGAATATATTGTTCCCAACGGGCGTTATCGCGGTCAATAAAAAGCTCGCCGAGTTTCTGATAATAAAATGCCAGTCTACGGTAATCGTGGTTGTCCTCTTTTAGTTTTATGGCTTTGAGTTCAGTTTCGGCAGCCAGTTCAATCCTGCCGGTTTTGGCATATTCATCACCCAGGTTGATCAGCATTACAGCCATAGCATTTGTGTCGCGTATGGAAGCAAAAAGAGCATACGCATCGTGGTACATGGTTTCTGCCTGCTGATGGCGGCCCGTCATGCTGTAACATTCGGCCAGGTTATTGGCAATTTTACCCTGAAGCTTAAACTCTTTATGTCGTTTGGCTATTCCGTAAGCTTTGTTAAAAATGGCCTCCGCTTCACGATACCCCATTATTTCGAGCAGCGAATCGCCCTGCAGTTGCAGCTTTAATGCTAAAGCTATACTATCCGAAGGCTTGACTGCAACTCCTTTATCTGCTGAAGCGTTATTTCCTGCCTGACATGGAAGAAAAGTATAAAACAACAGACAGAAAAGGAATAGTTTTCCCGATATTCTCCGTTGTACTGATTCCCTGGCGGAAAGGTTTCATCGGTATATTTGGTTTAACAACAGATTTACAACCAGATATATCCGGCAAAAGTCGTTTTGTTCCGTTATGTAAATATCAAAAAAATATCATTACAAGCAGCAGGTAGCAAAATAAAATATCTGAACGGATTAAAATGGCTATTTAACTCGAGTTCCTGTTAATTTGAAACACTCCTGGCTTTATGTGCCGGTGAAGTGATTATTTTTAAATAAATTGAAACTCCCTGAAAATGAACACCGAATGCAATCCATTTTTTATGTATGTTTGATCATCAATATTTTTATATGAAAATTCCAGCTTTTATTGAAGATTTTATATCCTTATTATATCCCAGGGTTTGTGCTGCCTGTGGCAACTCGTTGTTTAAACACGAAGAAGTTATCTGCACGTATTGCCTGTATCATCTGCCAAAAACAAACTATCATCTGATGATGGATAGTCCGCTGGATAAGGTTTTCTGGGGCAGGGCGCAACTGGAAAATACAGCTGCATTGTACAATTTTCAGAAAAAAAGCAAAGTCCAGCACCTGATCCATCAGCTCAAATACAAGGGAAGAACAGATGTGGGAATTCACCTTGGTAAACTGCTGGGTGCCGACCTGGCTAAAGCTGACGCTTTCAAGGACATTACTATTGTTATCCCTGTGCCTTTGCACCCGGATAAGCAACGCAAACGTGGTTACAACCAAAGCGAACAGATTGCTGTGGGGCTGGCAAAAGCAATGAATATAGAAATGGATGCGGTTTCCTTTATCCGCACTGTAGATACTTCAACCCAAACGCGTAAATCGCGCTTTGCCCGTTGGGAGAATGTTAAAGAGATTTTTAAGGTTACCTCGCCTGAAAAACTTGCCAACTGCCATATTCTGTTGGTTGATGACGTTATCACTACCGGCGCAACGCTGGAATCGGCTGCTCATATTTTGTTGAGCATTGAAGGCGTCAGGCTAAGCGTAGCGTGTATTGGGTACGCGAGGGATTAGTGGTTTGGGATTTGCGTTTGGGGATTGGAGGTTGGGGAGACATAGCGAGGGGTGACGGGGCGAGGGGGCGATGGACGAACTTTTCTTTTGCACGATTTACATCAGAATTTTGTAAGAATCTGCTGTATGGAAGTCCGGTATTCGCTGGGTGTCTGGCCTTTAAT
>JAIFMH010000185.1 GCA_020048595.1 Bacteroidota bacterium
GAAAAATACCTGAAAAAAGGAAAAGAAATTGCTATCGACGGCCGCCTTACGCACCGTAGCTGGGAAGATAAGAATGGAATAAAACACATTAGTTCCGAAATTATAGCAAATGATTTCATTTTTATTGGTCCCAATAATGAATCGAAAAAACAATAACTGATCTTCTTTCCCTTATCCCAAATCACTAATCCCTAAATCCCTGAAAAAATGAACGCACTTCGCAACTCAGTTAAATTAATAGGCCGCTTAGGCCAGGATCCTGAAGTTAAACTTCTGGATACAGGAAACAAAGTAGCTACGTTTTCGCTTGCAACAAGTGACAGCTACACTGCAACAGATGGCAGTAAAAAGGAACAAATCCAATGGCACAATATTGTTGTATGGGGCAACCTGGCAGTCATTTGCGAAAAATACCTTAAAAAAGGCAAGGAAATAGCCATCGATGGCCAGTTAACTTACCACAACTGGGAAGATAAAAACGGAACAAAGCACTTCAGAAGTGAAATTATTGCTAAAGAGATGCTTTTTGTAGGCAGTAACATTGATTCGAAGAAATAAGTAACAGGAAAACCATCGCAAATTCTTGGTATGCAACTTCAACATATACAATCGAGGATCATCGAACTCCGAGGGTACAAGGTAATGCTGGATTACGATCTGGCGGAACTTTACGAAACCGAGACCAAACGGCTAAAAGAAGCTGTAAGGAGAAACACAGACAGGTTCCCTTCCGATTTCATGTTTGAACTCAGTAAAACAGAATTTGAAAGTTTGAGGACGCAATTTGCGTCCTCAAACAAAGGAGGAACCCGATATATGCCCTTTGTGTTTACTGAACAAGGTGTAGCCATGCTTGCAAGTGTTCTGAACAGCGCGAAAGCCATAGAGATAAATATTCAGATAGTCAGAGCATTTGTACTCTTACGACAATATGCATTAACACATGCTGAGCTTACAAATAAACTTAAAGAACTTGAAGGAAGGTATCACAAGCAATTTAAAGATGTTTACGAAGCTTTAAATTATCTGCTCACCAGAGAGAAACAAAAATCTGAACAAAATCAACGAAAACGGATCGGATACAAGACAAGTAATAGCATTGAAGCTTAACACTAAAAAACCCATAGTATCAATTCAATAAAAAACAAAACTCTTAAATTCAAACAAAATGAACACACTTCGCAACAACGTAAAATTAATCGGTCGTTTAGGCCAGGATCCTGAAGTCCGCAACCTTGAAAAGGACAACAAAGTAGCAACCTTTACACTGGCCACCGGTGAAAGCTATACCGATAAGGAAGGGAACAAGAAGGACTCCGTTGAATGGCACAACATTGTGGCCTGGGGCAACCTGGCAGTTATCTGTGAAAAGTACCTGAAAAAAGGAAAAGAAATCGCTATTGACGGACGTATTACTTACCGCAACTGGGAAGACAAGAATGGCACAAAACATACTACTACCGAAATTGTTGCCAGCGAGATCCTGATGGTAGGCGATAAGAAAGAATAACAATAGCAAGCCAGAAAATGAAAAAGCCACAAAGCTGATTGCTTTGATGGCTTTTTTATCTTTTAAATGTGGACAGTATTAAAAAAAATCAATTGTGATTAAAGAGGCACACGCAAAAGG
Organism: Bacteroidota bacterium; assembly: GCA_020048595.1. GTDB lineage: Bacteria > Bacteroidota > Bacteroidia > Bacteroidales > UBA4417 > UBA4417. The sequence goes on from JAIFMH010000185.1 coordinate 1,631, forward strand.
TTAGCTTCCATGAGCATTTTCCGGAATGTGGCATTGGTTAGAAATCCGCCTTCCGCTAAATCATTTCCGATCATATTATAATCTGAATTTCCTTCGATAAGTACAGGACCGGATTCGCTGATAGCCATATCCCAGCCAACCAAGCGTAAACCAGGCATAAGACTTGCTGCCCTGAGAACCATTTCTTTAGCTTCTGAAAAGTATGGAATAGAATAACCTTCAAAAACTGTTTTCGTTACCGGATGAAAAGTATGTACTACTATGCCATTAGCACTGAATCCTGGATATCCCTCTTTCTTAAGTTTTCCTGACTGAAGCCCGATACTAACCAGGCATCCGCCGGAAGCGATATTATCAACATGCTTGTTACTGGTACTCATCCTGAGATATGCTGACATAATCTCTACCTTGCCTTCTTTATCTATAAATGTATCAAACCTGATTGTATTAATACACGAGGGATTAAGCTTATCTAATTCAGGGTGCTGCTTAACAGTTTCCTGAAATAAAAATCCTGATTTGATAACTTCAGAATACAATTTATCAATTAGCTCATGATCTGTAGCAAGTTGGGGAGGTGTTATCTTAAACACCTGATCTCCGCCATAACTGCCATAGGTTCGTTTTATGAAAAGGGAATTGTAAGAAGGATTTTGTTCAAATATATCTTCAAGTTGTTTCTTAAATTCAGCGGCACTGGTTATCTCGAAGTTCACGTTACCTTTAACAAACATCTTCCTGTGATTATACATGAGAACCTTTGGTAAAGCAATATTAAACTGGCTGTAGTAAAAATTGAAATACAGTTTATTTTCAACTACATCCCTTACTGAATGTTCATTAAAAAAAGGCTTCAGTTTATAGTATAAAAAGTTGTTGGAAAAATAGTCTTTGATATTTGTTTTGCCTTTTTTAAATAAATACCTGGAGAAATAATGCTTTGGAAAGCTTTTATGATAAAGGGTAAGAATAAAAATATCGGAAATTATACTAAAAACAGACTTCCGATCAGTGTCGTTTAATAGCTCATAAAGCAATTCTTTCTTACCTTTTTTTTGATATTTAGGCATAGTATTCCATTTATTAAAATCATGAATAAAGAAATGGTCTTAGTATAAAAACGTATCCGGGTTACTAAAAAATATGATTATATAGTTGCCGTAGATTCTGATATAACCGTGTATTATTAGTAAGTGAGAAGAGTGAGTTTTATTTCAAATCAAGCGAATAAAGCAATTAATTAGCTATATGGAGTAATTGCTCTGCTGGTAACACATTGTTAATATAATATTTGGTGGGATTATCTTTCGGGAAAACTTTAGCGGGATTCCCTATAACCAGTGAGTTATCCGGAACATCAATGTTTACAAATGAATTAGGCGCTATCAATACATTTTTTCCTATATGAATATTACCAACTATAACAGCTCCTGTTCCAATCCAAACATAGTCATCAATAGTAGGCCGACCAATTTTCCCGCCTCTGAAAGATCGTCCGATTGTGACCGATTGATTAATATTGCAGTTCTTTCCTATTTTTATTGGGCCAATAATTATGTGCCCCGGATGGCTCGAAAGGTATAAGCCTTCACCTATTTGAGCACCAGAGTTTATATCATATCCATATTTAATTCGGGCTCTTCGTTTAAGAAGTCTAAAAAAAATACCCCTCAGCGAATATTTACTGTATTTAGCAGTCATTCTCAATAAAAACACAAAACGAAAACCCGGGTATCCCCAACCTTTTATAAAACCTTTTACACCTGTAAGTCCTCCATGCCGAAAAAGATCAGCTTTAACAAGGTTATTCTTCATACCTCCCTATCTTGTCTGGTTAGTGGCTTTCAAGAAAGCCAACAATAGAATGTTATTTAATCTAAAAGCATAAGACCTTTTAGATTGCTGTTTTATGAATTAATAACACTTTCAGGAAAAGGTAATAACAATTTGCGTATCACAAGGAATAACAATAATTTTTCATGGATCTGACATCATAGCATAGAGACAAATGCTCCTGGGAATATGAGTTCTCAATATTGCTTCTCTCTGATCTACAAATTTATAAAAAACCGGAATGCTCGGCATTTATTTTTATTGATCCGACAGGTTGAAAATCTTATGTTAGCCTCATCCGGAAACAGGTCATTCAACAGATAAAAATTCAGCACCTTAACTGTATATTTATCAGTATATAACGCATTACATCGACATCATTCAATTTTTTAATAGTTAATCTATATTTCTAAATTCAAAAATAGCATTAAAAGTGTGTTTATTTTTATAAGAACGACCTTCACTTTACTAATACCATTTTTTTAGTTATTGAAACTTTATTCGTTTTCATTTTATAAAAACAGATACTGCTACTCGTTTTTTTTGCTTTATATTCAATCTGATAGGCCCCTTTTTGCTTTATTCCTTCATCAATTTCATCAATCAATTTATAATTTGAATCATAAATAAGGAATTTCACCTTACACATTTCGGGGACGTGGTAGGTGATAACGGTATTGTTACGAAACGGATTTGGATAGTTTTGATCCAGAAAATACCCCGATTGATGGCTGGGACTATTACCAACGCCAACAGTATTAAAACGGATTAATTCAGACCACTTGCTCCATTTCAAGTTATGATCACGGTACCGGGTACGAAAAAAATAATCCTTCCCCTCCAAAAGCTGGTTTCTGCTGATTTTACTTTGGCACAAATTTATATTCAGGTTAAGATCCACCGGATTATAATTTTGATCAACATTATATATATTAGTCCAATGAGTTATGGAGTCTACTAAAACTTTAGACGAAGCTGAGCTATCAATCAACTGGTAATGAACAGACATAATGGAGTCAATTCCCAAAAATACAGATGTATTAAACTGAATATGATTTTCTGAAATTTCAACATTTTCTGTAACCGGCGTTTCAGGACCTGATTGTTTTTTCGCTCTGTACCATGTATCCATTAGTTCTGAATTTCTTGGATCATTAACATTTCCAAGACTATACATAGAATTCTGATAGGATTGATTTGCAATATCTATCTCAAGAATTTGAAAGAAATAATGATTGAAGGTTTTATGGATATCATTGTAATCCTGGTTTTCGCCGTCCCGCCAGGGATCGAACGGACCACCTCCTCCTCCACTGCATATCATCCGGAAATCCCCATCTGGCTTTTCCGACGTAACAGTTCCTCTTTCAAATCCATGCGTATGTCCATAGTTCACCTGCTGGACTTTTGAATATTTTTTTATAACAGGGAAAAGCCTGTTCTTAACATAATCAGTTCCTCCAACAATCCAAAGTTCAGAAATGGCCGGGTGATGAAAAAAAAGAAATACGAAATCAATAGTTGTATCCATTTCTGATTCATTCAACCTGGTATCCAGCCAATTTGCTTCCGTTTCACCATACTGATCAATAATATTTGTATTTAATCCGATAAACAAAGAATTTCCAACTTTCAACTGCCACACTTTTTCCTTTAATGCAGGTATTTGAGGAAAGGCAGATTGTTCGTCAAGCTTCAGGTATTGATAGAAATACGGACTTTCAATTTCATGATTTCCAGCAACAACCATGGTAGGAATATTAACAGATAAAGCTGATAAGGGCTTAAAATACTGCTTGGTATACTGACCTGGCGTACTTCCACTTACCACAACATCGCCGGAATGAAATATTCCATTAACATGATTTTCGATATCCTTTCCATAAAGTTCAGAGATCTTAGCCCTGGTTGCACGGAGTACTTTACCTGCCATTAACGTATCTGAAGCATGAGTATCGCTAAGTAGTACAAAGCGTAATTTCCCGGTATAAGTTGAATCCGGTAAGGTTTTAAAGGAATAAATGTCAGACTTCTCTGAACCACTTTCTACCTGGTAGAAATAATGTGTATTGGGTTGTAATCCATCAAGCTTAACAGTATGCCAACGATATGGATCGCTTATCATTTCACTGGTTCCCGGCTTTTCCATACTTAAGACTGAATCACTACCAAAATGAACTTTTGTTCCATTTTGAGCGATATCATGCCAGCAAACTGTCATAGTATTAGGACCCTGACCTTGCAAGTATGGAATCCGGGTCATCAGAAACGAAGTCGCATTATGGCCAAATCCACCTAATTCCGTAGCCTGTTCAAGAGTGAGTGCCTGATCCCAAATGGAAAGCTCGGAACAAATTATATCGGCATCTTCTCCATCTTCATCTGCAAAAACAAGCAGTGTACTTTCAAGCGAAAAACGATCATCAATAGCCTGAATATTTCCTGAAATCAAAGGTTTCCCATCCAGGTAACAGGTAAAATGGCTACCGTTTTTAACGGAAATAATCACGCGATACCATTCATCAGGCAGAATTGAATATACGCTATATCCAACAGCTGCGACACCAATATTTCCGGATGGATTAATAAAAAAATCACCATCATTGTTATTGCTCATCGCTGTTTGAAAAAACGAATGCCACACTCCAATATCCGGAACCTTAAAATCAAATTGAAGGGAGTATTCATTTACATAGGATCCGCCACCATTCCCGGGAATATGATGCTCCATTTTATAAAAACTTCCTGTTCCTATGCGTACAGCTCCATTCCCAGCTTCAGGACCTGTTGCGGCAGCATGTGATCCGACTAACTTCAGATCAGTTCCATATCCGTTTTCAGCTTTCAAAAGACTGGAAGCATCATCAAACTTCCACCAACCGGATCTTTGAGGAACCTGAGCTTTTAATTGATTACTCATTACCAACAGTGTAATAATGATTAAACAGGTCTTAAGTATTCTCATAACGATTTATTTAGAACAAGGAGGATGATGGATTTCTTTGACTCATGAAACGGATACTTAAATAGTATACTTTGCAAAAAACTATTCATTTATATCCGGGAAGATTATTATTGCTTAAGAAAACAGAAAAGGAATACAAATTTATTAATGAGCTTCATGACCAGAGTATTTCTACACACTTCAAAAAAAAAGATTTAAAAAAGGGTACCTCAGAAATTGAGATACCCATTACCGATACAAACCCCAATTGTTTATTATCGTATAACTGCCATTTTACGTACACTTGTACGGTTATCTGTTGTCATCTGAACAGTATAAATTCCCTTAGCTAATTTGTTTGAATTGTAGTTCAAATTGTATTTGCCCGGGGTTTTAGCTCCTGCATTGATTACTTCAATTACTTTACCTGTCTGGTCCAGAATACGGAAAGTTACATTTCCGGCTTTAGTAACCTGGTATGGGAATATTGTATTATCTTTAACCGGATTTGGATAATTCGGCATTAGATCGGAAGTATTTCCAACCTTTCTATTATCCCTTATGCTTGTGTAATCGGTAGTAGCATTACCTAGTTCTGTAACCTGATCACTTGTTAAAGCAACATTCCAGATTGCAAGATCAGCGCAAAAAATCAAAGCGTTTTCGGCATCGTCATCTCCAAAAATATTAGGATCAGGAGCAAGACTAAACCGACTATCAATAGAAGGCACCTGTCCTTCAATCCATAATTCGCCATCAACATATACCCGGGCAAACTCACCACATTTCATAGTTTGAACTATACGGTACCATTGCTCTGGGACGATCGTGTTTGTACTCCAATTGAGTGCAGTTACTCCAAGATAAGCCGTAGTTGGCTTAATGAATAAATCTCCATCTCCTTCATTCATTGGTCCATTTTGAATCAAACAGCGCCATAGGTCAATATCAGGAAGCATAACATCCCATTGTAATGTGTATTCATTTAAGCGTGTTCCACCTAAATTTGCGTCTAATCCATGAATCATGGTCAAAGCACGTGCACGCTCATTTGCAATAGCACCATTTCCATCAAAAGGACCGGCTAATGCATAATTAGTAGCTTCATCCGTCGGAACAAGGTCGTTTCCAATTGTTGCCGCAAACAGATGGTCCGGATCATCAAATTTCCACCAACCTGCTCTGGCAGGTACCTGAGCATTTGCAAAACAGGCAAAAGCCAGTATTGCGACTAAGCTGAGTAAAGTTTTTTTCATAATTTTAGTTTTGTTTAGGTTAATTAGGTAAAGTTAATTTATTATTAATTACAGGCGCTTCAGAAAAATAAGCCCGGTGCATTCAGATTCATTAAAAATAATATATTTTTCTCAGAACAAATTTGATTTTGCACAATTAGACGGGAGGTTGACCACTTTAGTCTTGAACATTTTAATTATATTACTAACAATGTATTTATCAGTAATCAATAAAAATGAATTTAGCTCTGGTTCAAACTATATCTATTCAAACCCATCCAATTATAAAAAAATTTTAAAACCTCATTCATTTGTTCCATCCCAAAATAGAATGGAACAAATGAATGGGTTATTGGATTTCGTTACCGCAATCCTAAAGATACTTACTTCTTAATAAATTTAGAAGTAACAGTTTTTCCGTAGGTATCAGTTAGCTTTATAATATAAACTCCTGTTTTAAGGTCACTTACATTAATGCTCTGCAATACATTTCTGTATTCTTTTACCTGAGTACCCAAAACGTTGTAGATTACAACTTTGCTTAGCGTCGGTTTCCCTGATATATACAGATTGTTCTGTGCTGGATTCGGATAAATCTTTACAGCATTTGCAGATTTGTCGGAAATTCCGACTGTTTGATCAATGGTAACCTCCATGCTTGCTGAAATACCTGAACCATCCTTAGCCGTGGCAGTAACGGTAACTGTACCATCGAGTACTGCGGTAAGGAGTCCTTGTGAACTAATGGTTGCTTCACCTGTACCATTAACAACACTCCATGTAACACCCTGAAGGGTCGCATCTAAAGGAAGAACTTCAGCAAACATCTGTAGGGTGCCACCAGCAGTTTCAATGGTTGTAACATCACCTTCACCCTTCACAGTAAGACCTGTAACCAATACTCCAAACTTAGAAATATCAGTGGCTTTGATAAGCATAATATTATCAATGTGAACAGGTTTGATAGCTGCACCAGGCAGAATATTCAGTAAGAACCGGGTGTTTGACTTCACTTCATTAAAAGTAACATCCCTGGTATATGTAGTCATGTCAGCTGTAAGAGCAACTTTCCATTCTGACTCACCCTTAATAGCATCAGCTGCTGAGGATAATCCAAAACGTTTATAACCGTTAGTCGGATCTTCGAAATCAATATTGAAGTACCTTGCAGAATCAGCCTTTGCATCGAACATGAATACATAGGACTCACCGTTAGCTACCGACCATCCTACATCATTTCCTGCCTGGTTGACCTGAAGCTGCCAGGTATCAGAAGCTGGACCGGGAACCATTACACAAACTCCGCTAACTACCGAAGCTGTTCCGCCATTACCTGACCAGAAGTTCCATGGAGAAGCGATAGCACCATCAGTTGCAAATCCACCGTCTTTGATGATGTTAAAATCTTCCATGGTTAATACCTGATTGCTGATTGTTACCACTTTACTTCCTGATTTACCGGAAATATCCATTGCAGCAGCAGTTACGGTAACTGTTCCGTCTTCCCTGGCTGTAAGTAAACCGGTTGAGCTTATAGAAGCACTACCTGTACCGTTTACTACTGACCATTTAACAGCCTTATTGGTAGCAGTGGCAGGAGCAACAGCGGCATTCATCTGTAGAGTACCATTATCAGTAGTTATAGTAGTAGCACTTGCTTCACCTGTAACAGTTATTCCGGTAACTAAAACAGTACCCGGAGCAAGGCCTAATTCAAGAACTTGGGCTTCAGTAAGGGCAACATCCCATATTGCAGCTTCAGAGCAATTAATCAGGTTGTCGTCTCCACTGTCATCAGCAAATAACAATAATGCACTTTCCAGTGAAAATCTTCCGTCAATAGGTTGTATAGCGGCACTGTTCACATAAAGCTCTGTATTACAGTAAACTTTATAGAATTCTCCGTTTTTAACTGTGATAACCATTCTATACCAGATATTCTCAGTAATAGTTTTAGTAGAATATCCTGTGGCACCTACACCGATAGTACTATTGTTATTTCTCTTAAATAATTCGGCATCACCCGTGTTAGCAGCAGTAGTCTGGTAAAATGCATGCCAAACACTAGCTACCGGCACAGAGAAATCAAGCATTAGAGTATACTCATTTACTTTAGTTCCACCGAGGTTGGGAGCGATACCATGAGTTATTTTCAAATTGCTTCCTACTCCAATCTGTGTAGCTAAATTACCAGCTGTGAGCCCGGGAACAGAAACCTGAGTTCCGTTTAATTCAAGTGGTAAGCCAACTTCAGCTTTAAGCATATCGGCAGCATCATCAAATTTCCACCAACCTACTTTCCTTGATTCCAATTGGTTACTTATAGTAATTTCCTTAGTTCCTACAATGCCTGAACCATCTTTAGAGGTAGCTACAACGGTAACAGTACCATCTAATTTGGCCGAAAGCAAACCACCATTGCTAATTGTAGCAGAACCTGTACCATTGGTTACAGTCCAGAAAACGCCCTGAAGGGTAGCATTAACCGGAAGAAAATCAACCATCATTTGCAGAGTACCTTTGTCAGTATCGATGGTTGTTGCGTCAGCTGCACTTTTTACGGTAACGTCGGTGACTAAAGTCCCAAACTTAGGTATATCCGTCGCATTGATAAGATAAACATTATCAATATGAACAGGTTCAATAGCTGCACTTGGCATAATCTTTAATACGAATTTCGTATTTGGCAGCACTGCATTGAACGTCACATCTCTTGAATAAGTAGTCATGTCAGTCGTAACAGCAACTAACCATTCAGATAAACCTTTTTGAGAATCAGGAGCTGAAGATACACCAAATTTTCTATACCCATTATTCGGATCCTCGAAGTCAACAGTAAACGATCTTGGTGCATCAGCTTTTGCATCGAACATTAATACATATGTTTCATCATTGGCAACTGACCATCCATTAGTATTTCCGACCTGGTTAAGCTGTAACTTGTAATTTGCTGCAACTGCACCAGGTACCAATACACATTCTCCAGCTGTTACTGTAGCTGTTCCTCCATTATCTGTCCAGGATTCCCATGCTCCTCCGGTAGGAAGAATAAGACCATCGGTAGCAAAACCACCGTCCTTAATGAGGTTAAAATCATCTATGGTTAAACTCTGGTTGCTGATAGTAATTTCTTTACTTGCTGTTACATGACCAGGATCATTAGCGGTAGCCATAACTGTAACCGTACCATTTTCCCTGGCTGTTAGTAAGCCAGTTGAACTGATGGATGCACTACCGGTACCTTTTGTTACTGACCAGGTGAAAGATTGAATTGTAGCATCAACCGGAAGTATAGCAGCATTCAGTTGCAAAGTTCCATTATCGGTTGTTATGGTGGTTGCATCTCCTTCACCAGTAACAGTAATTCCAGAAACCAAAACAGTACCAGGAGCAAAGCCTAATTCAGTAATTTCAGCTTCGGAAAGTGCAAAATTCCACATAGCAACTTCGGCGCAATTAATAAGGTTGTCGTCGCCGCTGTTATCTGCAAACAACAGGAGTGCATCAGCAAGAGCAAATCTGCCATCTTTCGGCTGCACTTTACCCTTTAGAAAAAGTTCTGTATTGAGGTAAACATTGTAAGATGTTCCGTTTTCAACTGAAATAACCATCCTGTACCAGATGTCTTGCAACAGCGCTTTGGATCCATAGCCTAAATCTCCAACGCCTAAAGTACTTTCGACAGCCCGGCAAAACAAGTCGGCATCACCGGTATTTACTACTTCAGTCTGGTAAAATGCATGCCAAACTCCGAGAGCAGGCAACGAAACATCCATCATAATTGTATAGTTATTAACCTTGGTGCCACCGCCATTAGGTGCGATTCCATGAGTTAATTTCAGGTTGCTTCCCGGTCCAATTTGGGTAGCCAAATTACCTGATACAGGACCTGGAACTGAAACCTGGGTTCCGTTTAATTCCAATGGTAATCCGATATCAGCTTTTAGCATATCCGCTGCATCGTCAAATTTCCATGATCCCACTGATGCAGGAACTGTAACTGTTGAAGCGTTTCCCAATTCAGAAACCTGGGAATTAGTTAGCGCTACATCCCACATTCCTATTTCCGAACAATTTATCGTTCCGTCATCACCATCATCATCAGCAAACAGTAAGAGCTCATTAACAAGTGCCCATCTTCCATCTACAGGAAGAAGTGTTTTTTCGAGCCAAAGATCACCATTGAGATAAACTCTGAAGAATTCCCCGTTTTTAACAGAAATAACCATTCTGTACCAGGTATCAGCAGCAATGGTATTGATTGAATAGCCTGTTGTAGCTGTACCGATATGGTTGCTGGTATTGGTAAATAATTCTGCATCGCCCAAAGAACCTCCACCAGAATTACTGGGATTAGTTTGGATAAAGGAATGCCATGCCCCAATTGCCGGGACTGAAAAATCAATTTGTATAGTATATTCATTTACTGAATCACCGCCTCCGTTTGGAGCAATACCATGCGTCATGGTTAGATAACTTGCTTTTGGAACCTGGGTGGCCAGATTTCCGACTACCGGTCCAGGCACAGAAGTCTGTGTTCCGGTTAATACAAGTGGCGAGCCAATCTGAGCTTTCACCATATTGGCGGCATCATCAAATTTCCACCATCCCACTTTTGCAGGAACTTGTGCATTTACAAAACTGGCAAAAGCAAGAATTGCAAAAAAACTTAGTAAAGTTTTTTTCATGATTTTAGGGGTTTTGGTTAATAATTAAGGATATGTATAAAATTAAATTGAATCATTCATCTGTTATTAATTTGTTTTTAAAGGTCAGATGGAATACGCCATAATATCATTTTCGGTTGGTGAGAAAATATTCTCATGGCTATTTCATGTAATGAAATGCTATTTTAATACCCACATCACCTTGTTTATTTCATCATACCCATCGTATTGATTATTTAAGGCATCAATAAGGTTTGCACGATTGTAACTGGTTTCTGAACCTGGATATAACCATCGCAATGGAAGTCCATTTTTATTATTTTCATTCAGGCTTGTCTCAGGATTTATAGGAAATTCCGGATAAGCATTGCGTCTGTATTCGTAATAGCTGTATTCAGCATCCTGCATAAAATTAAGGATATAGCGCTGCATCCAGATTTGCTTCAATTGTTCCTCCGGAGTTGCTTTTAAAGCTGCTTCACCTGTAAAATAATCATTAATGTATGCTTGGTCAATTGCTTTGCCATGGGCGTATGATGATTTGGTCGCCATCATTGCCGCAAGTGCTGATTTTACTCCCGTTTGATAGTACTCCTCAACTGTTCCAGTTGTAATCCAACCTTTGATTAATGCCTCGGCAAGAATTAATTGTTGTTCGGCATACGAGATCAACATACGTGGTTCACAAGCTGCTTCAGTTAAATATCGTTTGTTAAGTACTGAGTATGTATTCGCACTAAAAGCGGCATTCATTGCAGCATAATCCATTGAAACATCAACACCTACATAAGCTGCTGTATCCGATTCTGCTACCCCAGCTGAAATTTTAGCTTTTGCAGGTTCTGAAAAATAGAACATACGCCTGTCATCTAATTTTTTTAGGTTATCAATCAACAAAGAGCTGATGATAGTTCTGCTTGTAAACAGGTTGTTGGTGCCCGATAATGGATGTTTGTTTTGGGTTGAATAAACAAGGCCATAATAATCAGCAGTTGTAGTCATCAGATTACCTGCTGCAACAATTTCAGCAAATCGGTTTCTAATGTCCAACGAGGCAACTCCTTCTTTTTTACTTAATGTCATCAATATTTTAAGTGCAAAGGCATTGGTTGCTTTTTGCCATTTGGCGGGATTGCCTTTAAACGGAGTAGGATCGCCTGTAAATGTCTGTCCGTTTGCAAAATACTGGTCAGCTTCTTTAAGCTCATCCAGTATATGTATAAGGATTTCTTCCTGGCTATCGTACTTAGGATGAAAAAGCCCGGTTTCGCCTTGGCCGGTTTCGCTGTAAGGAATATCTCCCATTTTCATGGTAAGTCTATAGAACATGTAAGCTCGTGCAAATTTGGCGACACCTTTGTAAGAATTTTCCAATGCACTTCCCTGGGCATATTCCAACATTTTATCGATATTGGGTAGTATAGTCATTGAACCGAAACTCCCATTACCAATAAGGTTATACTGTGAACCCATTTGCCCCTCATTGGCATAGCCAATATATTTTGGCAGTGCATTGTCATCGATGAAGCTTTTAGCTTCACTCCCGAATTCGGTAATGGACAGAATTACTCCTGTGCATAAAAGTGAAGGACTAACCTGGGTAGTTGTGTCAGGATTTGTGTTTATATCCTCAAATTTGTTGCAACCTACAAGAAATGTTACTATGAGGAGGCATATGATCACAATATATCTGTTTGTCTGTTTCATGTGTTTATTTTTTAACTTTTACGGGTCACATGGAACTCGCCATGAATAATTATCTTACTGTGTAAAAAATTATTGGCATGGCTCGTTTCATTTGCTTTTTTTTAAATTTTAGTATTTAAATAGCTGCTGTCGTTCTAACTTTTTAATCCGGAATGAAGAGCTTTTTCTGTTCTTTTTAGAATGCGAATTTTAGATTAACTCCAGTGTAACGTATTGATGGGTCGCTAGCTGAAACCGAAACTCCTTTAGATTTAAACTTTGCACATATTTCTTTGGGTAGCGTATACGTAAGAGAAACCTCCCTGAGTTTGATAAAAGTAGTACTATAAACATCAAGAGGTGATGGATTACCACCCCAGGCTGTACCACGATGCAAAGTGTTTAAGTAATTTTGGTAGGTAACGGCAACATCGTTTGGAGCATAAACCCGGGTATCACTGGTGATATTGCCATAGGTATCGTAGGTTGCTGAACCTGACACTACTTTCACGCCATTACCTATATAATTATTCCCACCAAGAGTAGCATCCAAAGCTCGTTCAGGGGTAACCGAATTGGGATGTGAACCAGCACGCCACATGTACATTTCGGTAGTAGTTTGTGTTAATCCACCTACGCGTCCGTCAAACGAAACACTGAATTGAAAGTCTTTGTACCTCAGGGAAGCATTTAATCCCCAAATCCAATCCGGATCAGAATTGCCGAATTTAGAGACATAATCGGAATAAAGCGGCAAACCAGTTCCATAAATAATATTGCCCTGAGGATCTCTTTGATAATCAAAAAGATCATAAGAATCATACCTGGATCCTACCTTATCCCAAAGTTTATAACTTATATTTACTGTATCTAATTTGGAATAATACCGGGCGTATTTCGACCAGTTTACTGTAATGTCCAATTGCCAGTCACCGGTTTTTAAAGGTGTAACATTAGCTGATATTTCGATCCCTCTTCGTGTAATTTCTTCTTCCGAATTTATGTAGTTATTATAAAACCCAGAAGCAGGAGTTACACCAGCATAAACAATAGCATCGTACATCCGTTTCGAATAATAAGATACATCAAGGGAAGCCCTGTTATTATATACATTAACCACTGTACCCACTTCAAAAGTAGATGCAGACTGTGGCAGAACATCAGTACCCCGGACAGTAGTTGGATAATATGCTGCACTTAAGCTTCCCCAGGCACTGTTTTCGATTGAATATACATTATTGATAGAATAGATGCCTGCCGGTGTTTTGGAAGATGTCCACGAACTGCGTACTTTCCACAAGGAAAGCCAATTGGATTTTGGCAATAGTTCCGAAACAATAAAACTTCCTGAAAATGAAGGGTAAAGATAGGATCGCGTTGTTGAAGGTAATGTAGAACTCCAATCGTTTCTTACAGTAGCATCAACATATATAAGGCTATTCCAGGATAAGGCCATACGAGCGAATAGGCTATTCACCTGCTGCCGGTAAATCATGGAATATGTTTTTGCCGGGCTAACAGATGCATTTAAAGAATAATAACCTGGGATTGTAAGTCCGGAAATGGTCTTTGACTCAATTCCTTCATCTTGTTTGTAGAAGATTGTCCCTCCGATTAATCCATCTATTGTTAACTTACCAAAAGTCTTAATACCTGATAAAAGCAGATCGTTATTAAAACTATAACCCCTGCTTAAACCTAAATTATAGGAACCATTATTAGATTCTCCCCAAATCTGGGTTCCATTGGGTATCACCGTAGCAGACCCTGCACTTATAAAAGAGCCTTTCGAAATTATTACTTCCTGTCGGTCACTATATGTATCAAATCCGGATCGTAAAGATGCTTTAAGCCATGAAGTAATATCATAACCCAATGCCAAGGTTCCATTAAAGATATCTTTGTTCACACTGTGAGTACGTTCATTTCTATCAAAATACGGATTATTGTTTGTGCTCGCATAACTGGAATTTTGAGTTTCATTCGGCACAAACCAGTAGTCTTTATATTGTCTCACATCATAATCTGGTGACGACCAAATCAGCAAACTATACATCGGGTCGTAACTTGTGTATCCGCTAAAACCTATGTTGTCTGATACTTGTTTGTTGTAAGCCATGTTGGATGAAAATGAAAATTTCTTAATTTTCATATCTCCTCCAATGCTGTACGTTATTTTGTCCAACATTGAGTTGGGATACTGCCCTTTATTTTTTACCCAGGTAGCAGATGCACGAAAACTACCAAATTCTCCCTGCTGTACCACATTGATGTTATTGTTCAGTATATAACCCTGCTCCAGGAAGTTTTTAAAGTTATCTTTGCCTATGGGTAAATAAGGCATAGCTTTCATGGATTTAGAAATCGGATCCCATTGTATCACTTCACGTCCATCCAACGGTACTCCCCAAGAACCATCTCCGGCATCGGAATACTCATTGGTACTTGTGTTTACAACACGGCCATAGGTAGATTGCTGTTCAGGTATTGCTAGAAATCCCGAATTAAACATTGAACCACTATTTACAGTTACCGACAAGCCCTTATAAGCACTTCCTTTTTTGGTGGTAACCATAATGGCTCCATTGGCTCCACGGTATCCGTAAAGTGCCGATGCTGTAGCACCTTTCAAAACACTGACATTTTCAATATCATCAGATGGAAGGTCTCTTAAACTTACATTTCCATATGGTACTCCATCAACTACCAAAAGAGGGACTTCTCCACGTATTTGAATATCAGGTGCGGCAGCAAATTCTGTACTGTTTCTTACCAGTAAACCGGCAATTTTCCCTGTGAGTGAAGTAGTGACATCGAGGGTTTTGACTTTCTGAAACACTTCGCCATCTACAGCCTGAACTGAATAACCCAAGGCTTTTTCCTCACGCTTAATACCTAAAGCTGTAACTATAACACTTTGGAGTTCAGTTGCAATCTGATGCATGACTACATTTATTACAATCTCATCTTTGACCTGAATTTCTTTAGACTCATACCCTAAATACGAAAATAGAAGTATGGCATCAGGTGTCTGTAATTCAATCGAATATGTTCCATCTAAGGAAGTTGTGGTGCCTGATGTTGTGCCTTTTATTTGCACGGTCACTCCTACCATGGTTTCACCGGTTAGCTCATCAGTTACTTTTCCGGTAACTTTTTTGGGTTTAAAATCTCCGCCTTTTGACTTGTTTTCAGTTGGGGTTATGATAATCTGGCGATCACTGGTAACATACGTTACCTTTTCGCCTTTAAACAACTGGTCAAGAATGTCTTTAACCGATGTGTTAGTAAAAACAGCGTCGACCTTACGGGATACATCCACAACTTCCTGATTGACAAGGAATGTGTAATCACTCTTTTTTTCAATCTCATTGAGCACATCGTTCAATGGAACATTTACCATGTTTAATGTTATTTTAGTTGACTGTGCGTTAAGTCGGCCAGGAACTAAAATAAGAATTAGGAACAAACCTGTTAGTAAAAGTAATCTCATATTTTGGTTAGTTTAAAAAGTGAAAAAGTCAAAGTAATTCTTTGCAAATGCAATTATCGAAGTTTTGAGAACATTCAATTTTGCTAAATCCATATTACGGGAAGTGGAGAATAAACATCAGTTTTGTATTTTAATAAGCATTATAAACTGTATTTCAACATTTTGATTTTATCGGGCAATGCATCGTACAGATTGAGGTTTCCATAGGCTTTAGATTCTGAGAAATCAATTATATGAAGAATATATTATGATTTTTCTTCTTGAAAAAGTACCATCCGGCAATACTTTTGACTGAACTTCGCTATAATCAATCGGAGATGAAATTTTCAACAATCTTAACAATTCACTCAAAGGTTCATTTTCAAAAGTTGCCCTGTAACGATATAGTTTAATTTCATCACCTTTAATTTCAATATCTACATTGTATTGAAGGCTGATTCTGCGGGCAACTTCACTTATATTGTCATTTCGGAAAACCAGTTTACCGTCTTTCCAGGCAAAGTGTTTATAGGTGTCTTCAGTTAGAATTGAGATATGACTCGTTAATGTGTCGTAAGTCATATGCTGGTTAGGCTGTAAAAAAGTGATCAACCCATTCGATTTTGCTGCGTTTAGCTTTCGTACAGCTACTTTACCCTCAACTAATGTTACTGAAGGTGCACGGAAATTCTTCTCAGCCCTTACACTAAACTTAGTTCCGGTTGCTTTTACCGTAAAATATGGAGTGTTTACAAGAAATGGCATTGATTCATCCGAGTGAACTTCAAAGTAAGCTTCTCCAACAAGAGAAACTGTACGGTTATCGTTTTCGAATTTATCAGGATACCGCAGACTGCTCCCCGAATTTAACCAAACCTTTGAGCCATCAGGTAATTCAATTATAGAGAAGGTTCCGAAAGCAGCAACTACTTTATGATATGTAATATCGGAATTTACCGTTTTGAAATTCTTTCCAGAATAAAGCCAAAGCATAGAGATGAGCAATGGGATAAACAATATAGCAGCAATTCGTTGTGCTATTTGCCAGAAATTCAATCTCTTTTGTTTGCTGTTTATTCGTTTTAAAACTTTGGTTAAGGCTTTATCTGTTGAAACTGGAAATCCGGCAGACGATTCCCAAATATTTTTAAATTGCCTGAAATATTTTTGATTTTCATCCGATTCACGGACCCATGACTCCAGCATCAGGATTTCTTCTTCCGAAGCATTGCCTCCGAGATAGCTTATAATTAAAGTATCGACCGAACCGGAATTTAGATTTTCCATATTTTGCTGAATCAACATAACGACGTTTTACAATTGAAGTTCCACATCACAAAACGATATTTTTTTTCTATCTAATTTATTTTTCTTCTTAGAGGATAGTTGTGTAATGGAATGTTTTTAATGAAGGAGATGGAAAAACAATAATATCAAAACAAGATAATCCTTCAGTTCGTCACGCAACAAGCTTAAAGCTTTACTTATCCGTACTTCAACAGTACGCACTGAGACACCAAGTTTTTGAGCTATTTCCTGGTAATTAAGTATTTCAATACGACTCATCCTGAAAGCTTCAGCATATTGGATTGGTATTTTTTCCATTGCGTGATTGAATCCGGCTTCCAGTTCGGAATGTAAGATGTAATTTTCAGTATCATTTTCTGAAAGTATGGGATGATCCAGAACTAACGATGAATATTTTTTCTTGATACTATCATGACGCAAACTGTCAATACTTTTATTTTGTACAGTTTTTAATAAGAATGATTTAAGTGAGTTGTGTATCACTAATGAGTCACGATTCTCCCAGAATTTCAGGAATACTTCCTGAACAATTTCTTCCGAAGCATTTGAGTCCCGTGTAAATCCAAATGAAAACCGTACCAGGTCCTGGTAATACTTAGTGAAAATTATAGTAAATGCTGACTGGTCATTGATTTTGAGCCTTTCAAGAAGTATTCTTTCATACGAGGCCACTAACTCTGACATAAAACTCAACTTTTATACTTACAAAAGTATTCTTTAATTTGGTTTAGAAAAATGAGTAATCAAAGAACGAAAGATAATTTGGAACAATTGAAAATTTTTTCTTCATGTATTATGATGCATAATACTGATATTCTAT